>JANWWN010000002.1:47382-114566 GCA_025055435.1 Cyclobacteriaceae bacterium
ATCAAAATTGATCCGGAGCCAAGTCTCCGCGCAACTTGCGGTATCGCTTCCGGGCTTCTGCAGCATAAATGCTTCCCGGAAAACGATTCAGAAACTCCAGATAAAGAGTCTGAGCCCGGTCGGGCTGGCCAAGTTGTATTTCGTATGTTTCCGTCTTTTTGAAAAACGCATCATCGGCCAACACATCAGTAGGGAATTCATCTATAATCTTATCCAGTCGTTCAATCACTTTGTTGTACTGACCTTTTTTGAAAAATATCTCGGCCTCCAGCCAGTACACTTCATCCAGAATAGCATAATTTGGAAAAGAAACCCACATGGAATCATTCGTCACAGTTGTACCACTAACGTATCCCATCACGCTCGCTTCCTCTGTTGCTATCTTAATTTTACCTTGCTTTATTTCGTCAATTATCCGAAGGGCTTTATCTGTTTTATTTTGCTGCAACAGCAGTTCAGCTTGTGCCAGTGCCCGGAGAGCCATGCCGGATGAGTCCATGGCCAGATTTTCTTTGATCCGTATGCTTAACTCCATGGCGTCATTGGCAATTTCGCGTGAAGTGGCTTCTTTCAGTACATCCAGATGTTCGGCTGCGAGTTTAAAGTCGCCTTTGTAATACCACAATTTTGCATTCTTTAGTTTCGCTTCATAACCCGATTCGGTTTCTTTCATGGCTTTTTCAACCTGAGAATATAACAGAGTGGATTCCCACCATTCTCCTTTTTGCAGATAGATATCCCCAAGGTCCAGTTTAGCTTGCGAAACCAACGTTTTGCTTGCCTGGCCGGCTGTTATCACTTCGTTTAACAATTTAATGGCTGTAGCCTTTTCATCCAGCCATTCGTTGTACAAACGCGCCAGGTTTCTCTGTGCCTCCCATGCAGGCAGCGCCGGTTTAACATCAGCAATAAAAAACTGATAATCTTTAACTAGTTGTTTGATGGAATCAGGAGGGATCGGATAAGTTTTCCGAAGGGCTTCCTCCCGGCTCTCTATCAGGCCTCTTCTGGACTGAACATAATATGCGCCACCAGGATAGTTTTTAATTATCCAACGGAACGCCTGCCCCGCTGTTTCATAATCACCATTGTTCAGTGCGAGGCGGGCAACTTCAAAGCTTCGCTCTCCAAACGAATTGGTGCGGCGGTCGAGGGCGCGGGCCTGAATATACGCGTTAAAAAAATTTTTCTGTTGTACGTTAAGCCATATTAACAGATCGCTGTACACTTCCTTATCAGGATACAGCTGTGCATAGCCTACAAGCTTTCGTTCCAGTACTTCCATGTCGTCGGGCTCGAGTAAAACCTGCAAAACATTTTTAACATACTGCAGATTATAAGCGTCCTGTGTTACATATGTGATGTATTCATTAATCATTTCCTCCTTCTGACCTCGTATCCGGTACAACATAGCCAGCTCCATGCAAAACAACGACGGATTATTGTATGTCTTTCTCGATGCCAGCAGAGCCTGAATACTATACTCAGCAAGTGAACGAGACATCAGCTGATCTGCAATAAGTTTTATCCGGCCTGTGTTGGCTTTATTCGCCTCAATCAGTTCTTTAATTAATCTTTCAGCGCGCAGCACATCGCCTGAACGTAAGTAAACCCAGGCTGCATCAGTCTGGTAGAGCAGGTTATCGGGAAATTTTTTTATTACGCGATTCAGATATCGCTGTGCCTCATCATATAATCCAAGTTCGGTAAGTGCATTTAAGTAATTGTTATGTACAAGCGGAACATTCTGATCATTTTTTACCGCTTCCCGATACAACTCTAAGGCTTTCTGTTTTTCACCTTTTATTAAATATTCATTGGCCAGTTGAATATTGCTATCTACTTGTGAAAAAAGTGGGATGGTAATAGTTAATAATAAAATTGTATTTAAAATATTATAATTATTAAGTGTCGTGAATAAGTGGATAACTGTTTTCCACAAATTCTTTGAATGATGTGAAGAGAATTTGTTCATGTTAAGATGTTGTAGTTCAGAATTATGCTAACTTTTCTTAACATATAAACGATTTGTGGATTGATACGTTGTGAATAACTGCTTATGAATTGGTTGTTGGTAAATGGCCTTTTAATCCACAGGATGGTTCATTTTGACGTAAGGTTCTTGGTTTTTTGTTTTTTATTGTGAGTTATCAACATTATTTGGTAAAGAAATTAACAAAGGCCCCACTTCCCAGTTTGCTTTTAGAGGTATGTCCTTTTTTCCTTTCTCTTCGTAATGGTAAACAGGTTCTGGTTCAGTTAGTTGATAAAAATTGCCCCAATCCCACTTTCCGTTTCCGTTGTTATCTATTATTACCCGTAGCCGATATTCGCCTGGGTTAATATATTCAAATTTTCCTTTTTCCTCGTGTCCGCGCATAAGGGTTTTATCCTTTTGGTATAGTTCTGTTATTGATCTTTTATCTGAATTGATCTGATACAGCAATACTGCGCGTTCGTTTTCTTTAAGTTCGTTGATGCGGAAGATTGATTCATGGGAAGAGTCTTTTTCCACTGATATAAAGGCTCCCTTTTTGAGTATTAGTTGGTTAATTGCTTTTTCCTTTGGGCCGGTCCCTAATGTTCTTCTGATGTTGGGTTTATCAAAGTTCAAGGGTTCAGGTGTTTTTAGAGTTAATTTACACTCAGTTCGTGTAAGGTTCCACAGTAAGTTTTTTTCTGTAACATGTATTTTGTTTACTGAGTCGGTTGATATATAAATGCTGTCACTGTTAATTTTTTCTACGGGTTTTGTGAATCGGAAGTTTCCGGTTATTATCTGTAATTTGCTGTTGTATAGTATTTCGTCACCTTGTATTGAAAATTTCTCAAATATGCTGTTTTGCTTCAGGAAGCGGGCATAGATTAAAGTATCGATTATATTCTGGATGCTGTCTCTGAAGTTACACTGAATGGCGACACTGTCTTGATTGGTAAAGGTGTTGTATATCCGGATTAAGCCTGGTTCAGGCGTATCGAAGTAAATTGCTTTTGTTGAGTCGAGAGGTTTCACATGAAACTGTTCTAGTCCTTTGTTTAACCGAATAATGAACTGTTGCGCTATCGGACGCGCAGAGACGAATTTTAGAGGCCGCATGTCCAGTTTTATCAAGGATAGGTCGATGGTAAAATTTATGTTTGATAAATTCAGCGTAGAGCTACGAAACCCAAACATTTCCGTGCGGCTGTCGATAATTAAATTTTTGTTCCTGTCCTGAAATGCATAGATGAGATAATTGCCGGGTCGTACATTGCTTATTTCGTATGATCCGTCTTTTTCGGTCAATGTGAAGTATTCCGGTTTATATTTAAAGATGTCCACGGTGTCAGAAAAAGGAAGCAAGGCTACCGTGCAGTTGGGTTCTGGCTCACCTGTCATGAGTTGTGTAATGACCCCTTTGACTTCTAATGTATCAATTACAGGGCCGGTGCTAAATGCAAGCTTTAAATTTGTTGCCACATTTCGCTCGGTTATATCCTGTATGGATTCCCGGAAGTTTACTGTGTAGGTTGTACTGTCTTTCAATGGTTCTTTAAAGCGAACGATAACTTTGTTTTTTCTTGCTGTTACTTCGATGTTCTTTTTATTAACAGCTGGCACAATGATTATTTGTTCTCTGGGATTGTTGAGCTGAATGAATTCATCAAACCAAAGTATAATTTCTTCTTTTTTGTAATGGGTTTGTCTATTAGTGGGTTCTGATGCAATCAGCTTAGGGCCTTCTGCATCCTTTTCCCCTCCTGTTGGAACACTTTGTTGTGCACAGGAAAGGGTGAGCATTGCCACTATCATCCATACCCGACTAAACCATTTCATATTTTTTCTCTGCAATGTATAGTAAGCTGGAATACTGGCCGTTTCTTGCAGCCTTAAGGTTACTTTTTAGGCCTGTTATCAATGCTCGTGCGTATTTTTTTGTTGAACACGGCTGACCATCGCGGTATTGTTCGCTAAGCAGGCTTACATAAAAACTGTCGAAAGTCATCGGTCGAACCTCTTTCAGGCTATAGCCAAGACGGCTCAGAAGTATTTGCATGCCTCCTCTGTTGAAGTGCCATAAATGTCGTGGAACGTCATAGGCTGCCCATAAACTTTTGTAATGAGCGGCATCGTAACTTAAATAATTCGGAAGGGCTACCACTAATAATCCACCGGGGCGCAACAGTTGATAACAGTATGTTAGTGTTTTGTCAGGTTGGTGCAGGTGTTCCAGAACATGCCAAAATGTGATTACGGAAAAAGTCTTCTTTGCCAGTTCATCAACAGCTGAGTATATGGTGCTGTTCAATAGTTTTTCTGCCTGCTTTCTCGCAATGAGTGCTGGTTCAATACCCGCTATCTGCCATCCGGCATTTTTCATTTCATTAAGAAACAAACCTGTTCCACATCCGATATCCAGGATGCTTTTGGGTGTAGATGAGCAACGTTTTTCTATAACCTTTCTTTTTTGTTTCAACGCATATGTACGAACAGTTTTGTAGATAGCTGAAATCAGTTTGTTTTTTGATTGGTTGGTGTGCGAAATGTAATGGTCAAACTGGTAATATCGGTTTATGGAAACTTCATCGGGTTGAGGCGTTGTGGCCAGTGTTCCACATGTTTCGCAGATTTTTAATTGAAATTCTTGATTTGTTAGTGCGAAATCCCGGGTACTGAGGTAATCTGAAAAGAAAGAATTACCACAAGCCGGGCATATGAGGCTAAATTCCATCAACGTCCGAGGTATACCGTTAAAACTGAGATATCAGCAGGACTAACACCACTTATGCGGGATGCCTGCCCGATGGTTCTGGGCCGGATTCGCTTAAGTTTTTCCCTTCCTTCGGCAGACAGAGCTTTGACACGGTCATAATCAAAATCCGGTCGAATATTAAATTCTTCCAGGCTGTTTATTCTTTCAACCATTTTTTGTTCGCGCTCGATGTAGGCCTGATATTTAATTGCTATCTCTGCCTGTTCAATTACTTCAGCGTGATGCCTGCCTAACAGTTCTGCAATATCAGGATGAAGTTGGGCAAGGGAATCGGATGTGATTTCCGGCCTGCGCAATAACGTTGCCAGGTTAACTTTATCGCGGATAGTGGCCGAACCGATTAGTTGAAGGCTGTTGTTAACCTGATCGGCACTTACCCGGATGCTTTCAAGTTCCTGAATGAGAGAAGTGATTTGTCCCTTTTTATCCTGAACCCGCTTCATTCTTTCTTCTGAAGCAAGTCCAAGTTTGTATCCTTTTTCAGTGAGACGTAAGTCAGCATTATCCTGCCGAAGCAGAATTCGGTATTCGGCACGGGAGGTGAACATGCGATACGGTTCCTGTGTGCCTTTGGTGATAAGGTCATCAATCAGAACGCCGATATAAGCTTCCGAACGCTTGAGTATGAACGGATCTTTTTCATGGGCCTTATTATGGGCATTGATACCTGCTATCAGGCCCTGACAGGCTGCTTCCTCATAGCCTGTTGTACCATTGATTTGTCCTGCAAAAAACAGGTTTTCAATTAGTTGTGTTTCTAAAGTTGCTTTTAGCTGAGTGGGCGGGAAATAATCATATTCAATGGCATAACCCGGCCGGAACATTTTGGCCTGTTCAAAACCGGGTATTTTGCGAAGAGCCTTGTATTGCACATCTTCCGGCAGGGAGGTTGAAAAGCCGTTAACATAAATTTCAATAGTTTTCCACCCTTCCGGTTCTACAAAAATCTGATGTCGTTGTCTTTCGGCAAACCGGTTGATCTTGTCTTCAATTGATGGGCAATAACGCGGTCCAAGCCCCTGAATTCTCCCCGAAAACATGGGTGATTTTTCAAATCCCTCTTTCAGGGTGTCGTGGACTTCCGGATTGGTGTAAGTTATCCAACAGCTGAGTTGTTCCTTAAGCGGTTGGGTCTCAGGGCTGAACGAAAACTTTCCGGGATTTTCGTCCCCTTTTTGTTCCTCCATTTTTGAGTAATCCAGGGTTCTTCCATCTACCCTTGGCGGCGTACCGGTTTTCATCCTACCTGCCTCGAATCCAAGTTTAATGAGCTGTTCTGTCAGACCGGTAGCTGCCCTTTCTCCCGCCCGTCCTCCACCAAAACTTTTTTCACCGATGTGAATTTTGCCGTTTAAAAATGTGCCATTGGTAAGTATGACTGCCTTAGAACGGATTTCTAAGCCCAAAGCAGTTCGAACGCCAACCGCTCGATTATTCTCGACTAAAATTTCCTTCACCATTTCCTGCCACATGTCAAGGTTAGGTATGCGCTCAAGTGCCAGGCGCCACTCTTCTGAGAATCGCATACGGTCATTTTGCGTTCTGGGGCTCCACATGGCCGGGCCTTTAGATCGGTTAAGCATCCGGAATTGCACCATCGTCTTATCAGAGATAATGCCAGACAGACCACCCAATGCATCGATTTCCCTTACAATCTGCCCTTTTGCTACTCCGCCCATGGCAGGATTACAAGACATTTGGGCAATGGTAGTCATGTTCATAGTGACCAATAGAACCGAAGAACCCATGTTTGCCGCAGATGCAGCAGCCTCGCAGCCCGCATGCCCCGCCCCTACTACTATGATATCGTATTCAGGAAACAGCATATTTCAACTTGTTTCACGTGAAACACAGTTTGTCCACAATTCCACAAAGATTTTCAACAAAGAAAACTATTGGGATTTTGTTCCACGTGAAACTACCGCAAAGATAGATACATGGTCTCTTTTTTGCGCATAATAGCCTTATCGTGCGTTTTTTTATCCGTGTAACCCATAAGATGAAGCAGACCATGAACCATTACACGATGTAATTCGTCATTGAAAGTGGCTTTAAATTTTTTGGCGTTTTCTCGGATTCTTGGAATGCTAATAAATATGTCGCCCTCTAAAGGCTGGCCAGTTTCATTATACTGAAATGTGATGATGTCGGTAAGGGAATGATGTCGTAAATAGGACTGGTTGATTTTCAACAGGTAGCGGTCGGTACAAAAAATATAATTGATGTTCCCGATTTCTTGCTTTTCGGCTGATGCAACCTTAACAAGCCATTTCCGGATTTTTATTGGGTTTTCAGGCCTGAATGAAGTTCCCTCCGAGAAATATCGAATGGTATGCTTCATCAAGAGTTCATATAGAAGGTCAATTCTACAATTCGGCCACCGTCTTTAAAGGATACTTCATCAGCCAGATGTTTCATTAGAAAAATGCCTCTTCCGCTGGGCTTCTCAATATTTTCAGGTAATGTGGGATCAGGCAGGTTCATGAAATCGAATCCGGCCCCTTCGTCCTTTACAACAAACCGGATTACACTTCTTTCCAGATGAAGGCTCAGGTGAACATTCTTTTTTTCATTCATGGAATTGCCGTGCTTAATGGCATTGTTCACAGCTTCCGTCACGGCAATCATGATGTTTCCATACAGGTCATCATCCAGGTGAAAGCGCTCTTTAGCGTTATCGATGAAACTTTCAATGATTCGAACATTATGTGGAATAGAGGGAATCTGTATGCTGATGGTGTTCATTTTTCAATTACTATTTTCCCGTAGGCGCTTAAGGTATTCATCGATTTCGCGCTGATAATAGGGATAGAGTCGCGGTGGTAAAGTTCGCAACAATTCAGTTTCCTTTTCCTTTTTGCGCAGGTAATCCTCAATGGCCTTAGGCATTATTTTTTCGTAGTCGCGTGCAGTTTCGCCCTTTCGCTCATCATCAAAATCCTGTTCGCGCAGGGAATTTTCCGCTTCCAGTAATCGGGTTAAAATATCCCGCTGCCGCTGTATCAACTCTTCGGTAAGTTGTTTATTAACCAGGTCCATCTCTGTTTCTTCCATTTTCGATTGAAGTCCATCGCCCGGGGTTTTACCTCCCTCCTGCTTTAATTTTTCTTCAAATTCACGTAATGCTTTTCGAATTCTTTCCTGTTCGGCAGCTAATCGTGCGAGCTCTTCTGAAAGTTGCCTGCCCTGTTTACCGCTGTTTTTAAGTTCCTCAATCTTTTCGTTGAGTTGCCGCTGCAGTTCTGACAGCCGCGGATTTTTGTTTTTGGATTTAGACGATCGCGAAGGCCGGGCATTTTCCATCATCTGCATCATGGCATCGTAATGGCTGTCAAGCATAAGGGCCAGGTTGTTTATTGAGGTCATGCTGAGCTGCATGGCTGTAAGTGCCGGTCCTCTGCGTTTTTCCTTATTAGCTTCAATTGCCTTCCCGATGTTTTCATCCAGATTCGTGATTTCCCGGGTAACAAAGGAACCCATCATCGGATCGCGGGAAGCAAGTGCTAACAAGCTGTCTTCCAGTACTTTAACATCATCTTTGATTTTTAACTGACGCTGCGCCAGCACATTAAATTTCGGATCGTTGGACGAAAGGTTTTTGAATTCATTCAAAGTCTGTTCCTGGTCAAACGAAATCTTAATTAAACCATGAAGAATATGACGAAGCAGTTCGAGGTTGGCCATATTGATTTCCATGAGCGCTCCCTCCATTTCCTGTTCGATTTGCTGACTTAGCTGTTGTATTCCCTCTATTGCTTTTCGTTGTGGCGTTTTGGCATCACCGGGTTTGTTTTGCTCAAGGTTCTCCCGGCTCTTATTCATTTCGTTTTCCACCTCATGGAGTTTTGAATCCTCGGGTAGTTTTAAGTTTTCTCCGATTTCCTCACCTAATTTTTCCAGGTCTTTTAATTTTTCTTGTATCTTCTCAAAAGAAGACCTGATTTCTTCCTGCTCCTTAGCGAGCTCCTGAGTTTCGTTACCGGCCGAATTTTTATTTTCAGCGGCTTTCTCCGTTTCTTCCAACAATTCTTTTTGGTCATTCAGCACGTCTTTCAGGTCGCGAATGGTTTGGTCCAGTTGATAATCGAATTGCAATCTTTTCATTAATTCCAGCGTGCGTTGCAATTCTTTTTCGAGGTTACGCGAATCCCGGTCCAACTGATCCAGCATTTTCTGGATATCCTGAGGCTTTGCGTTTTCCTGAAGCAGGCGTTGCAGTTCCTCCAGCAATTTTTTGGTTTCTTCATCCAATAGTTCATCCATCAGCTTTTGAATCTGCCTGGCTTTTTCGCGCAGGCGCTCATCTTGTTCAGTAAAGGCATCTTTCTTGTTTTCAAGGTTTCGGTTCTGCTCATTCAGTTGTCGTAAGAAATCGTCCAGCGATTTACGTTTCTCGATCAGATCTTCCAGACGCTTTTTGTCCTGCCAGTCGAGTGACTGTCTGCCCTTGAGTTTTTGTCGCGCATCTTCCAGTTCGTTGCCGAATTGTTTGGCCTTTTGTACACCTTCTTTAAAGGTGTCCATGGTTTGTTGTTGAGAACGGACTATATCTGATTGAACCTGGTTTTTATCAGGAAGTCGCAGTGAATAATTGGCTGATCGCGTGCTTTTCCGTCCGTTTACTCCGTCGTTGTCAAATACCTCAAGGTAATACAACAGTTCGTCACCGGGTTTTAAATTAAGCGTGTCCAGAGGCCATACGTAATAGAAGCTCTGCCGGGTTAATCCCGCAGTAATAGGCAGTTTGATTGTTTTAGCTGATAGATCCTTTTCTCGGGTTTTCATGTGGAACACCAGCCGGAGTTCAGTAAGTCCATGGTCATCGGTAATAATACCTCCGGTAAGAAGGCGCTTATAATAGACCGAGTCGGGCAGATGAGTCACGACAATTTCAGGATATTGATCTTTAATGATTTCTACGGGATAGCGCAATTGTTCACGGTTAAGGCTGAATTCATTTTCCAATTGAATTTCGTAATAGCCGGGTTTACGTAGGGAAGAACTGTACTTAAATATTTGATTATCAGACTTTTCCATCTCCGACCACTCTTCTTCGTATAACTTAATGCGGGCAAGGGCAACATGATTACCTCTTAAAGTCCAATTGACCAAGGTGCCTTCCGGTATAAGCAAAGGTCCGGCATTATCCACTCTTTCAGATTTTCTTTTAAGATAAGCCGGAAATTGAAGATCAATGCGCATGGATTCCAGCTCGGGTCTTTCGGCTACCAAAATCTGATGTTCAGGAGAACGATAACCTCCTGCCTCCAGGTAAAAGTTTATCGGGTTCTGGATGTTCTCGAATAAATACCCAAACTGTCCGAAAGCAAGCGATTGCATTTTGTATCGGTTCGCACCGGATACCAGATAAAGCTGGTCAGGTACGACGCTTCCGGAAAGAATGACCTGTAAATTAAAATCTTCGTTTCGAAATGCCTGAAGATTTTCATTTTGAATTAAAAATAAGAAAGGTGCTTCAGGAGTAAATGCTTTTCGAAAATGAACAATTCGGTATGTACTTCCGGTGATAACGGAGGCATTAATTAATAGTAACATAACTAAAATGCCCACCGGCACAGCAAGGTAGCGCAGGTAGCGCTTGTTTTCCTGCAAATTCACGCTGCTCTCAAATGCAATTGGTTCGAACTCTTTTGCCTTTTGTTGTACACTTGCCAAAGCAAGAGCCGAGTCGGTTTTATTGGCGAGTTGAATCCAGTTCAGCAATTTGTCGCGTACCTGAGGAAAAAACTGTCCGATAAATCGTGCAGCATCTTCGTCACTCATGCCCTTGCCCATGAGGTAAAACATAAGAGGCTTTCGCAGTAAGAGATAAAAGCTCAACAGGCAAATCGCAACAAACAGGATAATGAACAATAGGCGCACAAAGGAAGGCAGCCACAGAAAATATTCAGCAACCGCAGTAAGCAAAAAGTAACTTAACAAAAGACATACAGAAAGCAACGACCCGCGCAATAGCAAGGAGTTGTAATAGCGCCTTTTAAAGGCAGTTAGTTTTTCCCTAATACTTACACGTTCCTTCATACCACTAAAAGAAACGGCCAGTTACCGGCAAAGTTTCTGTCATGCTAAAGATAGAGGCTTAATCAGCGGGAAGCAACGATTAAATATCGGGCGGGATGTCGGGTTTTAAGGTCCATTGGTATTCCTGCTCAAAATACTCGATGATTTGCATCTTTAGTAATTTTTCCTGTTCGTTCAGGGATAATCGGGGCAGTTTTTTAACCGGTACCCAATGTGGCCAGCCGTCCTGATCGAGTCCTTCGAGTTTGTAATAGCCGGCAAGACTTAACACTCTACACGTAGCAATGTGCATTAAATCCTGTTTTTCTTCTTTCGTAAAGGGCCGGGAGCCTTGACCCAGTTCCTGCAAGCCAATCAGAAATAATACGGCGTTGAGGTCAGACGGTCGTTTTCCGATAACGGATTCTAACCGTGTAAGCAGGTTTTGCCAACTTCGTTCCAGCTCAAGGTCGCGCCTGAACATTTTGCAATGCTTCCCAGTATTCAAAAGCACGGCGCAGGTGCGGTATGACAATGGTTCCGCCAATCAGGGTAGCAATAGCCATGGCTTCGTTTACCTGCGCTGTTGTGAGGCCTGCCTCATAACATTTTCCCAAATGGTATTTCACACAATCGTCACACCGCAATACCAGCGAGCAGGAAAGGCCTATCAGTTCTTTGGTCCTTATATCCAATTCGCCTTCGGCGTAGGCGTTTGTATCCAGATTGAAAATACGTTTTAAAATCAGGTTATCCGAGTTGAGGATCTTTTCATTCATCCGGCTTCGGTAACGGTTAAAGTCTTCTACCAATGACATGTAAGAATGGTTATCTTTAATTATCGCAAATATACCTGCAATGAAGGTGGGCCCTGATGATTTATTTTCAGATTTCCTTAAACTGTTCTACCCGCCAAGCTGCGCGGCCTGCAGAGGAGAATTAGTAAAAGGTGAAGATTGGATTTGCACCGGATGTCTGGCTCAGCTTCCGCGCCCTAACTATCACCTATATCGTGAAAATCCGGTTTTTATGCGTCTAGCCGGTCGCGTTCCGATTGATTTTGCAGTAGCCTTTCTGTTGTTTTCCCGTGGAGGCCGCGTTCAGCACATCTTACATCAATTGAAATATTTTAACAAACCTGAGTTGGCGCGCTATTTAGGTCGGGTATTTGCCCGCGACCTGATGCAGGCCGGATTAACCCGGCGAATTGACCTTATTATTCCGATTCCGCTGCATCCACGAAGAAAAAAGAAGCGCGGATACAACCAGAGCGAGGAATTTGCATTTGGCATTTCGGAGGCAGCAAACATTCCGGTTGATACCGAGTCGGTCGTTCGTGTTCGCTACACGGATTCACAAACCAGAAAAAACAGACTCCTGAGATGGGAAAATGTGGAACAGGCTTTTCAGATAAGTAAGCCGACACAGCTAAAGGGTAAACATGTTTTGCTGGTAGATGATGTGATAACCACCGGGGCTACGGTTGAAGCTTGTGCCCGGATTTTATCTGAAAATGGAACTTCGGCTATTAGCGTTGCGGGGATAGCTTTTGCAACAGCTTAAAAAGTAAAAGCCCCGCTTGAAAGCGGGGCTTTTGTTAAAAAACAATTTTTAATAATTGGAACCCGCCCGAATCATGGCACAGCGGAAACCGATGGTAGCAGTTGCGCTGTCCTGGTCAAGGTATCTGCGTGTACCGGGCGACATCCAGTAGGCTACATCTTTCCAACTTCCGCCTTTATAAACTCGGGCGCGGTCAGTAATCAGTGAAGTATAACTATCGGGATTGCGTTCTTTATTGTTGTACAGGTTGCCATCCCGCTCGGTACCGGAGGCTTTATCCAGAAAACCGTCTCTGCGGATGGGGTTTAAGTCATCAAAATCCTGAAAAGACATTGGCCGATAAACATCCTGTACCCATTCGCTCACATTACCGGCCATGTTATATAAACCATAATCGTTCGGAGGGAACTCATAGATATAGGATGTTATGAGGGCACCATCATTCAAACGACCTGCAATACCGGCGTAATCACCGCGGCCACGCTTAAAGTTGGCCAGCATGAAGCCCATTTGCTTTCCATAAGGGTTGCGCACAGCATGTCCATCCCACGGATAGATGCGCTGATGGGTTTGCATTTCTTCCAGCCATTGGGTACCCACCATGGCCTGGGCGGCATATTCCCATTCGGCTTCGGTTGGCAGACGATAGGCAGGCACAACAATTCCTGATTCCAACGGAATGCGACCATCGGTTTCGGCGTATTCGGTTCCGGCCTTTTTGGCCAATTCAATATTAACAGCCCGCGTTCTCCACTTTGCATAGGCTGTGGCCTGTGTCCAGCTCACACCCACAACCGGAAAGTAACGGAAGCCGGGATAGCGAAGATAATGCTCAACGTATGGGTCGTTAAATGCCAACTTACCTACCCATACAGTGGTGTCGGGTAAGGCGGCCCTGTAAACCTCCTGTGAGGAGTCGCGGGCGAGGTAGTGCAAGTATTCCAGCCAGTGAATATTGGCTATTTCTGTCTCATCCATATAGAAGGAAGCCACCGAAACCGTTCGTTCAATGTTATCGCGGGATGACATCACATCTTCCTCGTAAGAGCCCATAACGGCCCGACCTCCTTCAATGAAAATCATGTTTGGAGCATCCGGCTGACCTTTAAAGGGTTTAACTGCGAAACCTCCTTCATCTTCATTATTAAAGGCGAGACCGGTGGCCGTGCTGATCTGACCGGGATTTTGGGCAGTAGGTTTTCCTTTTCCCCGGTTAAACAAACTGCATGCTGAAAGCAAGGCCGAGGCGCCAACTGCAAAAAATAAGACCTTGGTAAGCCGAATCATGACTGGTTTGGTTAAAAGCAAACGCTAATATATAGAGATAATTGCGTGTTTTCCAAGCAGTAGCCCGTAATTGACAAATTAGTAATATAAATCAACCCGGTTTGGGTATGAAACGCTGAAGCGGTGGTATTATTTTGTAATGGGTTCTTCCACGCCGGCTCCAAGCATTTTATTTAAAACCTGGATACCCTGCGCTACCTGCTTAATGTTTTCAATCGTTACTAAAGCTTTGCCTCCCTGGTCGCGTAGTTTGCACTGTCGGGGGTGCGACTGGATATAAGACAGAATCCTTCCAAAAGTTTCTGAATGGAAATAATCAGCCTGAGAAGTTGTGAAATAACCCTTGAGCGTATCGTTCTTAAGTACGATGCGCTCAAAGCCGGCCTGTTCGCCCAGCCACCGCAAACGCACCGATTCGATTAATTCCTGAACGGATGGCGGCAATTCGCCAAAGCGGTCGCGGAGCTCATTGGCAAAAGCGCTAAGTTCTTCCTCTGTTTTGATGTTATCCAGGCGCGTATACAACTGCAGCCTTTCGCTGACATTGGCAACGTACCATTCGGGAATCAGAATCTCCAGATCGGTTTCGATGATGCAATCCTGAACAATAAGTTTGGCTTTTTGGGCCAGTTCAGAAGAAAATAAGTCTCTAAACTCTGTTTCTTTCAACTCCTGAATAGCATCATCCAGAATTTTATGATAGGTTTCAAAACCGAGGTCGTTGATAAAACCACTCTGTTCTGCACCCAGCAGGTTGCCTGCCCCGCGAATGTCCAGGTCGCGCATCGCTACCTTAAAACCATCGCCTAAATCCGAAAACTCTTCCAAAGCGGCCAGGCGCTTTCGCGAGTCGGAGGTCAACACCGATGCAGGCGGAGTAAGCAAATAACAAAATGCCTTTTTATTCGACCGGCCTACGCGTCCGCGCATCTGATGCAAATCGGAAAGTCCAAACATGTGGGCCTGATTAATAATGATGGTGTTAGCATTGGGGATATCCAGGCCGGACTCAATGATGTTGGTAGATACGAGCACATCACTTTCGCCATTGATAAATTTCAGCATGGTTTTTTCCAGCAAATCTCCGTTCATCTGGCCATGTGCAACAGCTATGCGGGCATCGGGCACTAACCTGAATACCAGGTTAGCAATTTCATCGATATCGCTGATGCGGTTATGCACGAAGAAAACTTGTCCGCCACGGCGCAACTCGAAGCTGATCGCATCGCGAATGAGTGTTTCGTTAAATGTATGAAGCTCGGTAGTTACGGGTTGGCGGTTGGGTGGCGGAGTGGCGATGATACTCAGATCACGGGCGCCCATTAATGAAAAGTGCAGGGTACGCGGTATGGGTGTGGCAGTCAGCGTAAGTACATCAACATTAACCTTTAGTTCTTTCAATTTTTCCTTGACCTTAACGCCAAATTTTTGTTCCTCGTCAACAATGAGCAGGCCCAGGTCTTTAAACCGAATGTCTTTGCTGATGATGCGATGCGTTCCGATAAGGATGTCGATTTTACCTTCCTGAACTTTTTGGGCTATGTCTTTGACTTCGGCGGCGCTACGGAAACGGGAAATGTAATCCACCGAAACCGGAAGACCCTGTAGTCGCTCGGTGAAGGTGCGGTAATGTTGGAATGCAAGAATGGTAGTAGGTACTAAAACGGCAACCTGCTTACCGTCGGTAGCGGCCTTGAAGGCTGCGCGAATGGCCACTTCGGTTTTGCCGAAACCCACATCTCCGCAAATTAATCTGTCCATGGGATGGGGTGCTTCCATGTCGCGTTTTACTTCTTCGGTGGCCCGGGCCTGATCAGGAGTATCTTCGTATAGGAAGGAAGATTCCAGTTCGGCCTGCAGGTAGCTGTCGGGTGAAAAAGCATGACCGGGTGATGATTTTCTTTTTGCATACAGGTTGATCAGGTCTTTGGCTATATCCTGAACCTTTTTCTTCACCCGTGCTTTCTTTTGCTCCCATTCCTGGGTGCCCAGTTTGCTGATGACGGGCGGAGTACCCTCTTTGCCGGTGTAGCGTGAAATTTTATGCAGGGCGTGGATACTTACATACAACACATCATCATCCCTGTAAACAAGCCGGATGAGCTCCTGCTGCCGGCCATTGATTTCTTTTTTTTCAAGACCGGCAAATTTGCCTATGCCGTAATCAATATGAGTTACAAAATCGCCCGGTTTTAAGGTTTGCAGTTCGCGCAAGGTAAGTGCTTTTGACTTGCTGAACTTTTCACGGGCATGATACCGGTGAAAGCGCTCAAATATCTGGTGGTCGGTGTAGCAGGCAATCTTAAGTAAATGATCAACAAAACCCTGACGGAGCGGAAACTGTAGAGAAATAAATTTTAATTCGGGCCGGATTTCTTCAAAGATTTGCGCGAGGCGGTCATGCTGCCGCGGCATTTCGGCGGCTATAAAGCATGTGTAACCTTTGGCCGACAGTTCACTAAGATTGGTGCTGAGCAACTCAAAATTTTTATGAAACTCAGGCTGCCCGGATGATTGCCATTCGGCTACGTAAGCGTCAACACCACGGAAACGGTTTCCAAATTCAATTTGCTTAAACCGGGTTACAGTGAGTTCAAAGGAACAGGCATCTTCAAATAGTTTTTCCGGTGTGCTTGTGGTCGAGGCCCCTCCGGAAGCTGACTGCAGTTTGTTGAATGCGTCCTTTACCTTCTCAAACTGCCGGGTAATTACATCTGCCGTGAGTTGATAATCTTTGAGCCAAAGCAGGGTGTTCTCAGGCAAGAACTCCAAAAACGATTGTCGCTCTTCCTGTAAAAAGCGTGTTTGAACGTTGGGTATGATATTAATTTGTTCGTGTTGTTCAACCGAAAGCTGTGTTGCCGGATCGAACGAACGGATGCTTTCCACTTCATTACCGAACAGCTCAATACGGTATGGCAAATCGTGGGCAAATGAAAACACATCGATAATACCTCCGCGCACGGCAAACTGACCGGCCTCGAACACGAAATCCGTCTTTTCAAAATCGCAGGAGTGTAAAAATTCTTCCAGGAAAGAAACATCGAGCGCGTGACCCCTGCGAACTGCAAACGTGTTGGAGGCCAGCGAACGTTTATGTATAACCTTTTCGCTGAGCGCCTCCGGGTAGGTAACGATAACTGGTAATGAGTTGCCGGTGAGTACGGTGTTCAGTACTTCCGTGCGCATCAAAACATTGGCGTTGTCAATTTCTTCGTATTCATAAGGCCGCTTATACGACATGGGGAAGAACAGTACCTCCCGCTGAAGCAGGTTTTGTAAATCATTTTGAAAGTAAGCAGCCTCTTCGCGATCGTGAAGAATGAGCAAACAGGGTTGTTGAATATACCTGTGAACGGCAGCAACAATGAGGGCATCCAGGCTTCCGGCCAGACCTTTGATGTGAACATGACGGGATGTACGAATCCGTTCGGCAAGGGTCTGTACCCAGCCGTCCTGCTGATAACGCAACAAAAATTCGTCCGGCCTCAAGTCAGTCGAGCTGCAAAGATAACAGCCATGGCGTTAACAGAGTTTTAAATCAGCTAACTTGCATCAACATGGAACAAATCCGGCTTTTCTCCTTATTGCTGGCCGCTACTGCTTTCCTTCTTCTTATTTTGGGCTTTTACCGTCCGTGGGTGGTGTTGTGGTGGGAGGACGTACAGAATCGCAGAAAAGTATTGCACATATACGGCACGATCGGGATGGGGGCCATGCTTATCTATTTTCTCCTTGGCTTATTTTAGTCGTTCGGCCAGGAGCAGGTGTTTTTTCTCAACCGAAGTGCAGGCAATAAGGTATTCGGTGCCGCCTTCGGTTATCTTGAGTTTTTTAGTAAGCGTTGCCACCGTTGCAGGATAATTACGAATAATTATGTTGGCTTGTTTTTGGGAAAAGTGAAACGAATCATTTTGCCGTGCAGAAGAGACATCTTGTTTTACTTTGAAAATCCTCCCGGGAAAATCAGGCACTTCATGATGACTCGTATATAAGTGGGTATTTGGATGAAGCTTATGTAAGCCAAAGCGCATGCTTATCAGCCGGAAGGCACCGGCTTTCAAAATGGCGCGGTTAGGTTCATAGAGAAAAGTCAGCGGGCCGGAGAAATGAGATATGGCCTGTTCCTCTTCCTTGAAAGTAAAACAAAACTCTTCGATACCTTCATCGCCAAGATTGACAGCCCGAATGACGGGTTCATCCTTGTGGCTTTTCAGACCCATGAACAGCAGTTCCCGCATTTCGTTGTTAACAGCAACCGCGTTGACTTCGGTGATATACCCAAGTTGTCGCAGTGCTTCTTTTATATCATGAAGCGGAGAAGCCTTCAACACAAACAAATCGGAACGCTCATAAATATGACGCTGGAGTTTAATAACATCGGGCCGGCAATCCTGCAGCTTTACAATTTTTGACCGATGAGCAGATTTACGTGAGGGGTCGGCTAAGATTAAATTATAGGGTCCGTTGTCACTCAGCAGAAAATCTTCGGCAGTTGAATGATGGTAAAAAATGTTGGTTGCGCCTAAACACCTGTGGTTATGCCGGCTTATTTCGAGAAGCCGAAGGTCGGGCTCAACGTAATCAACCGATGAAAAAATCTTACTGATGAAGTACGAATCCACACCAAATCCTCCGGTTAGATCAACAGCGCGACCGGTTATCTGATATCCCGTAAAGTGTCGGATGCGTTCGCACTTGTATTGCGCGGTTCTTTCAGAGGAGCATTGTTCAAGAGAAACAAGTGGCGGATAAATAATACCTTGCTTATGAAACCACGAAGGGAGTTTAGTTTTGGCTTTTCTGCGTCCCTGGATCTGTTCGGCCAGGAGGGTTGAAGGCAGCCCAAGGTAAGTAGGGTGTTTCAGGAGAAATGCTTTTTCATCCAATTGTTCGTTTTCCTGAATGAAACGAACCACTTCGGTTGAGGTAAGTCTTTCGGGAATACCGCTATCCATGCCTGATACAATATAAAGATAGCCAGGCAGGAAACACGAAGAGGAAGGTCAATAAACCAGACTCCGCTCCATCATAAATTCGGCAATCTGCACGGCGTTGGTGGCTGCACCCTTGCGCAGGTTGTCGGCTACGATCCAGAGGTTTACCGTGTTGGGCTGCGATTCATCTCTGCGAATGCGTCCGACAAACACTTCATCGCGGCCGCGCGTGTTGATGGGCATCGGATACACGTTGTTTTTCGGATCGTCCTGAACAATTACGCCGGGAGTGCTGGCCAGTATGGCGCGGATTTCACTGCAGGCAAAGTCGTGATAAAATTCTGCGTTCACGGCTTCGGCATGGCCACCCAGGGTGGGCACGCGAACAGCCGTAGCGGTTACACCAATGGTGTTATCACTCAGAATTTTGCGCGTTTCATTAACAATTTTCATCTCTTCCTTCGTGTACCCGTTGTCAAGGAAGGAGTCGATGTGCGGTAGTGTATTGAAGTCAATCGGGTGCGGATATACTTTCGGGCCATTAATGTTATTGCGTTCATTCATGAGCTGCTCAACAGCATCTTTACCTGTTCCCGTTACAGCCTGATAAGTGGACACCACAACACGTTTCAGTTTGAATTTGACGTGCAGAGGAGCAAGAACCATCACCATTTGAATGGTAGAGCAGTTGGGGTTGGCGATGATGCGATCGTCAATGGTAAGCTCATGGCCGTTGATTTCCGGTACAATGAGTTTTTTGGTAGGGTCCATCCGCCACGCCGATGAGTTGTCGATGACGATGGTACCTTTTTCGGCATAACGCGGGGCCCATTCCAGCGAAGTGCCAGCACCCGCCGAAAAGATGGCAATGTCAGGCGCGAGGTTACAAACTTCTTCAATGGACCGGATGGCGTAATCTTTTCCTTTGAAGGATACCTTCTGGCCTATCGATTTTTCGGAAGCAACAAGATACAATTCATCAAAGGGAAAATTGCGCTCTTGTAATACGGTTAAGATTTCCTGGCCCACCAGACCGGTGGCTCCCACTACAGCTAACTTCATTTTTGTTCAGATTAACACCCCTTTACGGGCTTTACCAACTGTAAACCTGTTCCTTCCGGAACAGCGGCGCAAAAATACTATTTTTGATGGAGGCGAAATTGGATAAACGAAAAATTTCACGTTCAGGTTGATTAACATGCGAATTGTTTTTCAGATTCTCCTAACACTTGTTCTGACCGGAAACGTGTGCGCTCAGTTCGTAGATGATTTTTCCGATGGCGAATTCACATCCAATCCCGTATGGTCTGGAACTGCGGAAAAATTTATGGTTGACAACAACAGGCTCAGGCTATTTGCTCCTGCAGCAACCGATGTGGCCTGGCTCTCCACTCCTTCTTTAGCAATTAATAATGCAGTATGGGAGTTTTGGGTGCGATTGAATTTCAATCCTTCATCCAGCAACTTTACCCGAATATATCTTTCTTCCTCTCAGCACAATCTCTCCGGTTCGCTCAACGGGTATTTTGTGATGATTGGCGATACCCAGGACGAAGTGAGTCTTTATCGCCAGACAGGTACAACGCGGACGAAAATAATTGACGGTTCCGATGGCCGCGTCAATTCCGATCCGGTAATCATTCGTGTTCGTGTAACACGAAGTAACGAGGGTGAATGGCAACTCTTTACTGATGCGGGCGCCACCGGCGCTTATATTTTAGAAGGACAAGTAACGGATAACACGCATTTATCTTCTGCATTTTTTGGTGTGTATTGTGCTTATACCAGCACGCGTTCGAGTCACTTCTACTTTGATGATTTTTCAGTAACCGGCAATCCCTACGTACCGCCTCCGGCCGGAACGTATAAACAGATAATTTTTACAGAACTGTTTCCCGACCCCACGCCGGTTATTGGCTTGCCGGAGGCTGAGTTTGTTGAGCTGTACAATCGTTCGGCTACGGCAGTAAATCTCAATGGCTGGCGGTTTGCCGATGCGGCTTCAACGGCTACGTTGCCTTCATTCAACCTGCAGCCCGGAAACTATGTAATCCTTGCTCCCACATCGGCGGCATCGGCTTATCAGACTTTTGGCGATGTAATTGCTCTACCTGGTTTTCCTACCCTTAACAACAGCAGCGATCAACTAAAACTTCTTGACCCGTACAATAACCTGATTGATGAAGTGAACTATTCGGATACCTGGTACCGCAACGACGACAAGAAAAGTGGCGGGTGGACCCTTGAATTAATTGACACAGAAAACATCTGTGCTGAAGAAGAAAACTGGGCAGCTGCGGAGCATCCGCGCGGAGGCACGCCCGGTCAGGAAAATTCCATTAAAGCAAATAAACCCGATTTAACCGGCCCCCGTCTTTTGTCGGCCTTTCCGATAACCGAAAATACCCTGTTGGTAAGTTTTGATGAAAAAATGGAAAACACGTTACCGCCTGTCAGCCGCTTTTCGTTGTTTCCATCCATCAGCATCATTTCGGTTGCCTTTGGTCCTTCGCTTCGCGAAATGATACTGCAACTTTCCGGTAACCTGCAGCCCGGTGTCGATTATACGCTTACAGTGAACGATGTGTTTGATTGCAGCGGTAACCGCATACAGGAAAATTTCCGGATGGTAAATTTTGGTTTACCGGAACCGGCCGTGCCCGGTGATGTGGTTATTCATGAGTTATTGTTTAATCCACGGCCGTTCGGTGTGGATTTTGTTGAAGTTTACAACCGATCAGCTAAATACATCAACCTGAAAAACTGGCGCATCGGCAACTATTCCGGAACGGGTTTTACCAATCCGCAGGTCATTACGACGGGAAATCTTTTACTTCCACCACGCGGTATCATGGCTTTTACAACCGACCCGGTAACAATCCGCGCCCACTATCCGCAGGCAGAAAACGGAACGATAATAAAGGTGCCTGCCCTGCCTGCTTTTCCGGACACGGAAGGCTCTGTCAGTATCATTACCGATAACTCGGAAGTTTCGGATTATTTTTCCTATCACCGTGATTACCATTCGGTTTTTTTGCGCGACAAAGAAGGTGTATCGCTTGAACGCATCGACAGTGAATCCGAAACCAATAATCCAAACAACTGGAAGTCCGCTGCATCAACCGTTGGCTTTGCCACTCCCGGTTTGCCCAACTCCAATGCGTCTGTTCCGGGCGTCTTATCCGGTAAGGTGTACGTTCAACCGGAGGTATTCCTGCCGTTAAACGGCTATCCGGATTTTGCTGAGATACGCTACACGTTTGAAGCCGGCGGTAAGATGGCGCATGTTAAAATTCTTGACCAGCAAGGGCGGGAAATTAAAGTGCTGGCCAGTAATGCAATGCTGGGAACCGAAGGTTTCTTCAGGTGGGATGGAGACCGGCAGGATGGCACGAAAGTGAGACCAGGATATTATTTGGTTTGGTTTGAAGTGTTCGATAATTCGGGCCGTGTAGAAACTTTTCGAAAGCGGATAATAGTGGCGCCCGGGAGATAAATATGTAAAAATTGCCGATATACTGGCAAAATTTATGTAAATTTTGCCGATTAATCGGCAAAATTTTCAAAATGGTAATTAACAGGGCCTTGTTTCCAATAATTCAGCGCTATATCGGCCGTAATAAGGTGCTGCTGATTAAAGGGGCCAGAAGAACCGGAAAGACTTTCCTGCTGGACAAAATTCTGGCATCCTACTCAGGAAAATATCTAAAACTTAACGGTGAATTACCTGAGGTTCAGGCCATGTTGGCTGGTAAAAATCTAAGCATGTACCGTAATTTATTGGGCAACGCCCGACTGCTTGCAATCGATGAGGCTCAATCGGTTCGGGAAATCGGGCAGATTTTGAAAATAATAATCGACCACTTTCCTGATGTAACGATTATTGCAACAGGGTCATCATCATTTGATTTAATAAACAAAACAGGAGAACCACTTACCGGAAGACAACTTCAGTTTACACTGTTCCCGGTGGCCCAGCTTGAGTTGAGCGAACATGAAAACCCGATTGAGACCCGGCAAAAACTGGAAGAGCGCATGATATATGGATCCTATCCGGAAGTAATAAACCTTGAAGGTGCAAATGAAAAAAAAAGATACCTGACTGAGTTAACCACATCGTATTTGTTAAAAGACATCCTGCAATTCGAACAGGTGCGAAATTCACATAAACTGCTCCAACTGCTTCAGCTGCTTGCTTATCAGGCAGGACAGGAAGTTTCAAATCATGAACTGGCAAAGAGTCTGGGTGTGAAGCATGACACGGTGGCACGCTACCTCGATCTGTTGAGCAAGGTGTTTATCATTTATAGCATAGGTGCCTACGGCAGAAACCTGCGCAAGGAAGTGGTAAAAAGTTTGAAATGGTACTTTGTTGACAATGGAATCCGCAATGCAATCATCAATAATTTTAGCCTGTTAAGTCAACGCAATGATGAAGGCCAGTTGTGGGAGAGTTATCTGATGAGTGAACGTATGAAGAGAAATTCCTATAAGGAGCTTCATATACGATCCTTTTTTTGGCGAACGTATGACCGGCAGGAAATTGATTTGATTGAGGAAAAGGACGGAAAAGCCGAAGCATTTGAATTTAAATGGAAAGCCGGCAGAGTAAAGCCGCCGGTTTTTTTTCGTAAAAATTATCCGGACGTACCTTTTTCGGTTATTACTCCGGATAATTATCAAGACTTTATCGGGAAGACGGACTGACGAACTACTTTCCGTAAAACCGCCACTGCGTGGTGAAATTCCTGCTAAGCGGCTGGTTGGTGAGCAAAGCGCGTAACAATTCAACCGGCATGCTGTTTTCCGCCATCACGGCATCGTGAAATTGTTTATAGGTCATCTTGCCGGAGTCAACCAGTTCCTTTTTCAGGGCGTAAAACTGAAGCGCACCCATCATGTAAGCCAGCTGATACAGTGGACCATATCGACCGGTGAACGACCTGCGTACTTCACCCTCGGCATTGGCGCGCTCATGTCCGACACGTTCTACCAAAAAGTCGATGCATTGCTGAGGCGTCCACTTGCCCATGTGGTAATTGAGCGAAAAAATGATGCGCGCGCAACGGTGCATGCGCCAGAACAACATGCCGATGCGGTCTTCGGCATTGCGCGGAAAATTCATGTCCCACAAAATCATTTCCCAGTACAGGGCCCATCCCTCCGTCCAAAAAGCCGTGCGGAAGTTGCGGTAGGCTTTGTTGCGGTTGTTAACAAACTGTTGCAGATGATGACCGGCAATGAGTTCGTGGTGTACGGTTGCGCGCGAAAAATGCGGATTATTACCGCGCATACTCATCATTTTATCTTCGTGGTCCATGCTTTGCGTGGGGTAGGAAATCTGGAACAGCTCGCCACCCAGGAAAAACGGACTAACACGCTGTTGTTCGGGCGTCATCATGCGCATCCGCCAGGTTTCCTCGGCCAGCGGTGGAATGGTGATCAGGTCATTCTTCTTTAAAAAATCGATAGACTGATTATATAAGTCCAGCATGGCTTCGGGTTGTTTGCCGGGAGGTACATAGCTTTGCTTTACTTTTTCAAGAGCTTTTTTCCAATCGTTTCCAAAACCCAGCTCGGCACTGGCCTTGAGCATTTCGCGATCACACCAGGCAAATTCTTTCTGTGCGATGTCAATTAACTCTTCGGGCGTGTAGGGAATGAATTCCAGTTTGAGCTGCCGGATAATTTCATCGCGGCCGATGGGCTGCCCGATAATACCACTGCCATCATCTTTGGGCAGACGGGTAGCATCCACCTTCTTTCGCAGGTTTTGTGCATACGTGCCAAGCAGGGTATCGAGTTGCTGATAGGGCTTTTCTACCCACCACGTAAAAAGGGGGTCGTACTGATTGTAAAAGCCATATACGCTGCGTAGCGCATTTTTCAATCCGATAACGGTTTGGGCAGCCCGGTTACTGAGCTCCGGAGCAAGATTAGGCTGCTGTGACAGCTGACGGTTGGCTTCGTCTACCTGCCTGCGCACCTGGTTGAGTGTTTGGGCTACTTCTTCGCTGTTTAAACTGTAACCTCTCCTTCTTTTCTTTTCCAGTTCGTAGAGCGGATCGCCCATTGCTACGAATTTTCTGATTTGGGCATACTCCTTCTCTTCTACCGAAAGTTCGTACAGTGCTTCTTCGAGGTTTCGTTTGAAAAGAATGTAATCCACTTTACCGCCCTGTGAAAAACTTTCGAACGGAAGCTGCTCGAGGCGTTTCAGGTAGTCGGTGTAAAACTGCCGAAAACGCTCCCTTCGTTCGGGTGAATTCTGAATGGTATAAAACCGCATCAGGCTGCCGCGGTCGGCTTCAAAGTTCACCATCAGGTTGTGCACCTCACTGGTTTGCAGGTAAAGTGCAGAGGGTTGTGCAAGGCCGGTAAGGCTTAACAAAACAAACAGGTAGTGTAGTTTTCTCATAGGTCTGCAGTATGTTTAATTTCCCGGATGATATCTTCGTTCTGCGCGTTTCTCTACGTCCGCGCGGTAAAATGCCACGTCTTTAAATTGAATATCAGCATACCGTTGTGCCTGATCGGTAAAATGCGGCGAGGCCGGATCTCCGCTCTGCCCGCCCGCAAGAATGCTTTTTGCGCGCACGTTGTCCCCAAACTCCACTACAGCTACGAAACTGTTACCATATGAACCGTACAGTTTTTTGGTGTTGGTTACGCCGCGTGCACCGTAAGAAGCCAAAGCGCCCCAGTTACCCGAGGCCAGACCAATAGCTATACTGGGCTGGTTGTCGTCAAATTTCTGTTCGATTTCTCCGGTCAGGCGCTGAAAGCGATTCACTTCGCCCCACGGCATGGCCCATGTTCCGAAGTCTTCTTTTAAACGGTTTACCACATCTGTCAGAATCGTTAAACGGAATTCGGCAGTTGTTTGGGTGCCCAGCTGAATGAGCCGATGCATAGGTGACTGTCCTTCGCTTCGCGGCCCTTCGGCAAGCAGGCGGGAAGCATAAAAATGAGCAAGCGTCATGGCAACCGATTTTTTGGATGTGCGGAAATCCCATTTGCCAAGTGTGTCTATCACCGGTTTCAAATGTGCGAACGACCGATTTCCTATCTTAAAAGCTTCGAGCAGACCGGGAACAAGGTATTCGAAAGCCGGAAGCTGTGGATCGTAAGCGAGTTCGATTAGTTTATCCAGATTAATGTTGCGTTGCCCGGTGAGTATTCGCACGGCATGGATGCCGCGGAAATTTTCCGGATCGGGGGCCATATACACCGGGTAGTTTTCTTTTTTCGGACTGTATTCCAATGCGCTGGTGAAAGGCGTGGAATTACAGTTTTGTATCCATCCGTTAGCCGGATTTATGACCTGTACGGTTTCGTTTACTTCGTGCAGCCCCTGCCAATCGGTTGCCGGATTACTGCCATCAACCGGTTTGCTGTAATCGAAAGAAGAACTTCTTCGCGGTATAAAGTTGCCATGAAAGTAAGCAATGTTTCCATCGGCATCGGCATATACCGTGTTATTGGATGAATTGGTGCGTAGATTCAGTACTTTCTTAAACTCTTCCAGCGAAGCCGTCTTCATGCGTTTGTAGGATTGTTCCAATGCCCGCACCGGATCCCACAACATGGCGGTGGCAACCCAGGCCGTGTCTATGGCATGTGTTATAGGGCCATGATGGGTGCGGTAAATGGTAAACGTTTTTGTGAACACCGAATCACCTTCGCGGTAGCTTAGCGTTATGGGTTTTTCAATTACGGGCCGCCATTCAGTACCGTATTTGTAATGGAGTTTTCCATCGTGTAAGGCGGTGGTTTCAATAAATTCGTCCATCACATCCGTGCCCGAGCTGGTGTGCATCCAGCCGTTTTTCTCATTAAACCCCTGATAGATGAAGAACTGTCCCCAGGTAACCGCACCATAGGCGTTGAGGCCTTCTTCGCTTACTACATGAATTTCACCACGGAAATAGAAGGAGGTGTGCGGGTTGATGAGCAGCATGGCCTTACCGGATTCGGTAACCTTACCCGACAGCGCAATGCCGTTGCTTCCCGAAGGTTCGGCCCATACAGGTTGATTCACATCGGCTAACGCAGTATGATTCGATTGGTTTTTTTCATAAAAATCTTTCAACCTGTTTACGGAAATGTTTTCGATGTTACCACCAATTGAACCTTCGCTGAAGTACAATGGCATCCATGGCTCAAATCGCGTAAGCAGTTTCGGTTTAACTTCCGGGTGGGTGTGCAGGTAGTAGTTAATGCCATCGGCCCATGCTTCGCATAATGTTTTTAGCCAATCCGGAGCATTTTTAAAAGATTCCTGTGCTTCATCAATTGTCATGAAAAGACGGGCACGCAAATCGTTATAGAGAAATTTTTCACCTTCTGCTTCGGCCAGTCGCCCGATGGCCGCCAGGTAATTTCGCTCGATTCGTTTAAAGTCGTCTTCACATTGTGCGTAAATCATTCCAAAAACCGCATCGGCATCGGACTTACCATAAACATGGGGTACTCCAAAATCATCGCGAATGATTTCCACCCGGGAGGCACGTCGTTGCCATCGTTCGGTTTCGCTTTCCGAGCAGGCAATCAAAAGCAGGGATAAGAAAAAAGATTGAGCAACGAGTTGAAAGAGATGTTGGTAGAGTTTGTACATAAGCCTGAACGCCCTTCGCAATTAAAAACCTTTATTTTTTGTTTTAGTACCGTCCACGTATTTTTGCCCATCTTTCACGGAGGGGTCTATGGCAAAAGCAAAAAAATCGGCAAAGGCAGCAAAAAAAGCCGCTGCTAAAACTAAATCGGCGAAGAAGACTGTAGCAAAAAAAGCTAAGTCAACAGCTAAATCAACCAAAGGTAAAGCAGCGGCTAAGAAAAAGTTAGCAGCACCGCGCAAGCCGGAAACCCAGCCGGTATCACGTCCTGCCACTCCTACCTTTCCGAATACACCCGCTCAGCGTCCGGTGGCCTATCCGTCCAAAGCAACCAGTGCACGCGAAGACAAAACGCGTTACTCGGAGGAGGAATTAAAGGAATTTGAAAAGCTCATCCTGGAAAAACTCGAGAAGGCCCGCGCAGAATATCGCATTCTGAAAGAGACGCTCAACCGCAATAACGATGAGGGCACCGATGCCACATCGGGCGGTAACACCAAGGTTTTGGAAGACGGTGCCGAAACAGCAGAGAAGGAAAACCTGAGCCAGCTGGCGGCCCGGCAACAGAAGTACATCATGAACCTGGAAAATGCATTGGTGCGCATTAAGAACGGAACGTATGGCATCTGCACGGTTACCGGAAAACTGATACCTAAAGAGCGCCTGCTGGCGGTGCCGCACACCACGCAGTCGATTGAAGCCAAGATGATGCAAACCGATTAAACCATACGGTTGGCATGGACTTTTTACAAAACCACATTGAAGCGCTGATTTTTTGCTCGCCCGTTCCGATAAAAATTGCGGACATCCGGGCTTGCCTTTCGGAAATGTTCAACGCCGAAGTACCTGAAGAGGATATTGTAAGTGCCATTCGGCGGATAGATGAAAAATATCAGTCGGATGAATATGCTTTTCAGTTGTATCGGGCAGCCGGAGGCTACCAGTTCCTAACCAAGCCGGCCTACCAGGCCAGCATCAGCATTTTGCTGAAACAGCAATCCAAAAAGCGTCTTTCCACTTCCGCCATGGAAACGCTTTCCATTATCGCATATAAGCAACCGATATCGAAACCGGAAATAGAAGCCATTCGCGGTGTGAACTGCGACTATGCCATTCATAAACTGCTGGAAAAAGGATTGATCGAAATCACCGGCAAATCCGATAGCATCGGCCGTCCGTTGTTATATGGCACGTCGCAGAAGTTTATGGAATATTTCGGCATAAATGATTTGTCGGAGTTGCCCGTGCCGAAAGACTTCAGCAACGAACCCAATACCATCGGTGAAGATGCCGATCTAAAAGAACCCGATGCGCAAACGTAAAACCCATCAGCGCGCCACCTCTGCACGCAAACATCATCAGCCTGAGCGCAACAAATCTTCTGTAAAAACCAGAAAGGACGGAACGCCGGCAAACTCTTCTACTTCACAGAATACCATCCGACTGAACCGCTTTATTGCCAACAGCGGTGTATGTTCCCGGCGCGAAGCCGATAACCTGATTGCCATGGGCCTGATTTCGGTTAACGGTAAGGTGGTAACCGAAATGGGTTACAAAGTAAAGCCCGGCGATGTGGTGCGTTATGAAAACCGCATACTCCGCGCCGAAAAACCGGTGTATATCCTGTTGAATAAACCGAAGGGGTACCTTACTACTACCAACGATCCGCAGGAGCGGAAAACAGTAATGCAACTAATCGGCAATGCGGTAAAGGAGCGCATCTATCCGGTAGGTCGGCTCGATCGAAACACCACAGGTATTTTGTTGCTTACCAATGATGGCGAGCTGGCTGATAAGCTTTCACATCCTTCCTACAAGGTTAAAAAGGTGTATAAAGTGGAACTGAACCGGCCACTTACCAGGGCTGACTTCGAACGCATACTGGAGGGTATTGATCTGGAAGAAGGACGGGCACGAGTGGACAACCTGGCCATCATTTCGGAAGACCGCAAAACCATAGGGCTGGAATTGCATATTGGCTGGAACCGTGTTGTGAGAAGAATTTTCGAAGCCTTGGACTACGAAGTCGTGAAACTGGACCGAACGCTGTATGCCGGCCTGGATAAAAAAGATTTGCCGCGCGGTAAGTGGCGTTTTTTAACCAAGGAGGAAATAATCAGGCTGAAACACCTGAGGTAGAAGTGGTGACGGGCAGAATCGAACTGCCGACACAAGGATTTTCAGTCCTTTGCTCTACCAACTGAGCTACGTCACCGGAAATCAACCCGCCTTTAGCGAGGGGCACAAAAGTAGGTAAATTTATATTCGGTGCAAAACCATCAGCTTGGTGCCACTGTTCAGAAAATGTATTTTTAGGCATGATCCAACAGATACTGTTCCTGCTTACTTTACTGGGCTTCGCCATCATTCTGCGCAAGCGAATCGTTCAGATAAGCCGTACCATCCGGTTAGGAAGAGATGTGAAAATCGATGGGCCCACGTCCCGTCGTTTCCGAAACATGCTGCTTGTCGCGTTCGGTCAGAAGAAAATGTTCAGCCGTTTCATTCCGGCTTTTTTCCATTTCCTTATATACATCGGCTTTTTAGTCATCAACATAGAGGCACTGGAGTTCATTATTGACGGTCTGGCCGGAACACACCGCATTTTTGCGCCTTATCTGGGCGGCTTTTATACCGTACTGATGAATGTTTTTGAATTTCTCGCGGTTGCCGTGCTCGTTGCCTGTGTAGTCTTTCTGATAAGAAGAAATGTGCTGAAGCTGCCGCGTTTCTGGTCGGCCGAGATGACGGCCTGGCCCCGACTGGACGCCAACATCATTCTCATAACTGAGATTGTTTTAATGCTGGCCATTCTGAAAATGAATGCTGCCGATCAGATTTTACAACATCGCGAACCGCAACATTATCCTTCTACCGGAAAACTGATGTTCAGCAGCATCCTGATTCCGGTTCTCGAAGGGTACTCCACATCATTTCTCATTTTTGTCGAGCGTTTTGCCTGGTGGTTTCATATTATCGGCATTCTGGCATTTGCCGTGTACATTACTTATTCCAAGCACCTGCATATATTCATGGCATTTCCTAACACCTGGTTTGCACGACTACAGCCTGCCGGCTACATCAGCAATATGCCGGTGGTAACCCGCGAGGTAAAATCCATGCTCGGACTACCAATCGAAGAACCGGGCACGAATGAACCACCCGGAAGATTCGGCGCAAAAGATGTAAACGATTTACCCTGGACCAGCTTAATGGCGGCTTATGCCTGTACCGAATGCGGACGCTGCACATCGGAGTGCCCGGCCAACATCACAGGCAAAAAACTTTCTCCGCGAAAGATTATGATGGATACGCGCGATCGTCTGGAAGAGGTGGGGCGCAATTTGCAAAATGGGGGGAATGGTTTGGATGACGGTAAATCGCTGTTAGACCACTACATTACCCGAGAAGAAATCAATGCCTGCACAAGTTGCAACGCATGCGTGGAGGCCTGTCCGGTGCTGATAAACCCATTGGAAATTATACTTGAATTGCGTCGTTATGTGGTTATGGAAGAGTCGGGGGCGCCCGCTTCGTGGAACGCCATGTTCCAAAACCTCGAAACCAATTTTGCGCCCTGGAAATTTTCGGCTGCCGACCGCTTTAACTGGGCCAAAGATTAATTAAAGACAGAGCAATCATGAACATACCAACACTTAGTGAACTAACAGCCCGTGGCGAAACACCCGAAATACTTTTCTGGGTGGGCTGTGCCGGCTCGTACGACGATCGCTATAAGCGTGTTACCCGAGCTTTTGCCAAAATTTTAATTGCAGCCGAAATAAAATTTGCCGTGCTGGGGCCGGAAGAATCGTGTACCGGTGATCCGGCACGCAGAGCCGGTAATGAATTTTTATTTCAGATGCAGGCCATGAACAACATTCAGATACTGAACGGTTACGGTGTGAAAAAAATCGTTACGGCCTGCCCGCATTGCTTCAACACATTGAAAAACGAATATCCCGAACTCGGTGGACATTATGAGGTAATCCATCACTCTGAATTTCTGCAGCAGCTCATTAATGAAGGACGAATAAAATTAACTGATACAACGGCATACAAAGGAAAGAAAATCACTTATCACGATTCATGCTACCTGGGCCGGGCCAACGGTGTGTATGAAGCCCCGCGTGCCGTTATTGAAGCGCTTGATGCCGACCTTGCGGAAATGAAACGATCCAAAACCCGCGGGTTGTGCTGCGGTGCCGGAGGCGCCCAGATGTTTAAAGATGCGGAAAAAGGAAACAAGGAAATCAATATCGAACGAACCGAAGAGGCCCTCAACACCGGAGCCCAAACCATTGCCGTTGCCTGCCCGTTCTGCATGACGATGATGACTGATGGGGTAAAAGCAAAAGAAAAGGAACAACAGATAAAAGTAAAAGACCTGGCCGAACTAATAGCCGAAGCGCAGGGTTTAGCTTGATGTGTATAAGGTAGAGAAAGCATGTTCGTACCGTTAGAAACACTTCCGGAAAATGCAAGGGTGTGGATTTATCCGCTGAGCCGTGACCTGAATGAAGTGGAAAAAAGTCAGGCAGAAAACAAGCTCCGGCAGTTTGTCAGTTCATGGAAGGCCCACGGGCATGATCTGCGCGCTTCGTTTAAGTTACTACAAAACAGATTCATTGTTTTAGCAGCCGATGAATTGCATCATGCACCCAGTGGGTGTTCGATAGACGCATCGGTACATGCCGTAAAAGAAATTGTAGCTACCCTTGGCGTTGACCTGGCCAGCCGAGGACAAGTATTCTTTGTCCAGAGCAATACGATTAACCCGGTTTCCGTTGGTCAATTAAGAAAGGACCTTGAAGCGGGAAAGTGGAATGCCGATTCACTTGTTTTTGATGCCTCGGTAACCACACTTGGCGAGTTGGAACGCAATCCCGTTCCTGCCAGCCAAACCTGGCTTGCTCGTTACTTTGAACGGCTTTCGGTTTGATTTTCGTAGTTTTAACCGATTTTTAGAAATCATGCGGCCAATTGCACTAATTACCTTGTTCCTGCTGGCTGCCTGCAGTGTTGAACGAAAGGCACAAAAAGCTTTTCTGCGCGGAGAATATCAGGAGGTAATCGAGGCGTTGTCGTCAAAAAAAATCTCCGATGCCGGTAAGGCCAACTACCTCATTGCCGAATCCTACCGGTTGTCGAATCGCATCAAACAGGCCGAACCTTATTATGCCAAAGCCGGAGGCCGCGGCGTTGACCGTGATTCCGTTCAGTTCTTCTACGCCCAATCGCTGAAAGCCAATGCCAAATACGATGACGCAAGAAAACAACTGGATGAACTGATTAAGCGAACATCCAATGAGGCATTAAGAAACCGGGCCCAGTTGGAATACAACGGCCTTGCCTATTTGGAAAAACTGCGCGAAAAGCCCAGTTACTACCGCATTAAAAACCTTGAAACGTTAAACACAGCTCAGAGTGAGTACAATCCGGTATTTCTGAATAACGAATTGTATTTTACCTCTTCGCGTGGTAACGGCAAGTTGTATGCAGCCACGGGAACACCCTTTACCAGCTTATATAAGGTGGCCAGCCGTGGTGCCATTGTGGATATAGCTACTGTGGCTCCGCTTCCTTCATTTATCAATATGCCCAATGTTAACAACGGATGCGTAACCTTTAGTCCGGATGGCCGCATCATGGTGTTTGCACGAGGCAACACCGGAAAACGCAAAGGCGGAGATGATGTGGATTTATACATATCACGCTTTCGCAATGGCCAGTGGACCGAACCGCAGATTATAACAGGAGGCGTAAATACACCCGATTTCTGGGATTCAACCCCGGCTTTCAGTCCCGATGGCCGCACGTTGTATTTTGCTTCGAACAGAAAGGGCGGATTTGGAGGCACCGATTTGTATTCTGCTCAGATGGACTCGCGCGGGCGGTTTTCGCGCGTGCGCAACCTCGGCCCCGAAATCAACACACCGGGTAACGAGATGTTTCCTTATATGGCCGAAGACGGCAAATTGTACTTTGCTTCAGATGGGCATCCCGGTTTTGGCGGACTGGATTTGTTTGTAGTTAAGCGATCCGGAGGAAGAACTGTTATTGATAACCTCGGAGAACCTGTAAATTCTACTGGTGATGATTTCGGTATTTTCCTGTTCCGGCCCGATCGCGGATTTTTTACCTCGAACCGCGAAGGAGGCAAGGGCGATGACGATATTTACACCTTTGTTAATGAAGACCCCGATTTGAAAGTAGTGAACTACTACCTGGCCGGCATCACCTATACGCCGGATAAAGAAGGCAAACTCCAGATTCTTCCCAACACCAAAGTTTCACTGATTGACAACAAAGGCGATGTGATGCAAGACTACGTTACCGGAAATGACGGTAAGTTTCTGTTTCGCGTTTACGAAAATGAAGATTACACCCTCATCGGCGAATCGGAAGGATATCTTACCAAGCGTCAGGCCTACACTACGAAAGGCAAAGGCGTTGATCCGCGAACGTTAAAAGAGCTGGTCACCAACATTACCTTCGACACCATCGTTGTGCTGGATAAAATCGAAATCAACAAAATTTTTGTGTTGGAGAACATTTACTATGATTTCAATAAATACGATATCAATCCGGCTGCAGCCCGCGAACTCGATAAGCTTGCGCAGATTCTGATCGATAATCCCGAAATCAAAATCGAACTCAGTTCACATACCGACAGCGTAGATACTGAAGAGTACAACATGTGGTTATCACAAAAACGTGCCGAATCGGCCGTAAATTATCTGGTGAGGAAAGGCATTTCACCCGACCGTATGATTGCGAAAGGATATGGCGAATCGCGGCCGATAGCCCGAAATACCAATCCGGATGGCACTGATAACCCGGCAGGGCGCGCAAGGAACCGCAGAACAGAATTCAAAATCCTGGAGGTAGGTGTTATTCCCAAACCGCTCGAGGATGAGGAGTTTGATGAAGATAAATACTTCAGAAAAAAAGACGGGCAGTAGCGTCATTATGCGGGCTGTAAAGCGGGCGGTTTTCTTTTTCTAATTTTGACCATCAAATTAATACGCATTAAACTAATCTGCTATGGAGTATCGCATCGAGAAAGACACCATGGGCGAAGTGCGCGTGCCCGCCGATAAGTACTGGGGTGCACAGACCGAGCGCTCGCGCAACAACTTTAAAATAGGCCCGGAAGGAACCATGCCCCGCGAAATTATTTATGCTTTTGCCTACCTGAAAAAAGCAGCGGCCATGGCCAACCATCAGCTTGGTGTGCTTCCGGAAGAGAAGAAAAATTTAATTGTACGCGTATGCGATGAAATACTCCAGGGCAAACTGGATGACCAGTTTCCGCTCGTAATCTGGCAAACCGGTTCAGGCACGCAAAGCAACATGAATGTGAACGAGGTAATTGCCTACCGGGCACATGTGCTCAGCGGAGGTAAACTTACCGATGAAAAGAAAATCCTTCATCCGAATGATGATGTCAATAAATCGCAATCATCAAACGACACGTTCCCTACAGCCATGCACATAGCCGCCTACAAAATGGTGGCGGAAGTTACGCTACCCGGCTTGCAGAAACTACGGGATACCCTGAACCGAAAGTCAAAAGAATTTGCCAACATCGTAAAAACCGGACGTACCCACTTCATGGATGCCACCCCGTTGACGTTGGGCCAGGAATTTTCGGGTTATGTGCAACAACTGGATAACAGCATGCGTGCCATTCGCAACGCCATGGAAATGGTTAGCGAGTTAGCTTTGGGCGGAACAGCAGTGGGCACAGGCTTGAACGCGCCAAAAGGTTACGATGTGTTGGTGGCAAAAATCATAGCCGAACTTACCGGCCACCCTTTCAAAACAGCACCCAATAAATTTGAGGCACTTGCCGCACACGATGCTATGGTGGAGCTGTCAGGTGCACTGAAGCGCGCAGCCGTGGCATTGATGAAAATCGGCAACGATATTCGTATGCTCAGCTCGGGTCCGCGTTCCGGTATCGGAGAAATTCTCATACCCGATAACGAACCCGGCTCGTCCATCATGCCCGGCAAAGTAAATCCCACCCAGCCGGAAGCCTTAACCATGGTTTGCGCTCAGGTAATGGGTAATGATGTGGCCGTATCCGTTGGTGGTTCAAATGGTCATTTCGAGCTCAATGTATTTAAACCCCTCATTGCCGCAAACGTACTGCAGTCGGCCCGTTTACTGGGTGATGCCTGTGTGTCGTTCAACGACAAATGTGCCGAAGGTATTGAGCCCAACCTGCCGGTAATCAAACGACATCTGGAGAACTCACTAATGCTGGTGACAGCCCTTAATCCGTATATCGGCTATGAAAATGCAGCGCGCATCGCCAAGAAAGCGCATAAGGAAAACAAAACGCTGCGGGAAGCAGCTATTGAACTCGGGCTGCTAACCACCGAACAGTTTGATGAATGGGTACGTCCTGAAAAAATGGTGGGCAACCTCGATACGTAGAGATATGTAAATAATTTGTACTTTTATTCAACTTTTTAAACTCAAACCATGAAAACATCTGTTCAACTTCTCTGTCTGGCTTTACTTTTTGCGGGCACATCTGCTTTCGCCCAGCTGTCCAAGCAGGAGAAAAAAGAGTGGAAAAAGAAAGCCAAGGAATACGCCAAAAATCCCGCCAACCTGAAACAGTTCACGGAAGAAAAGCAATCGGCCGAGAACCAGGTAAACACGCTTAACCGGAGAATTACCGAAATGCAGAGCGCCATGAGCAATAAAGATGCGCGCATTGCCGAACTGGAGGACCAGCTTTCGCAACTGCGCGGACAACTGGCGCAGGCACGGGCAGAAATTCAGCAGCTAAAAGATAATCCGGTAGTTAACCCGATGGATTTTTCAAAAGGCGTTGTGTTTAAAGTGCAGGTGGGTGCATTTAAAAATAAAGACCTTTCCAAGTACTTTGACAATAACCCCAATTTTGGCGGAGAGGTACGCGAAAATGAGCCTCAACGTATAACCATCGGCATTTTCCGCGATTACTGGGAAGCCGACCAGTTTAAAAAGTACATGCGCGAAATGGGCGTTAAAGATGCCTGGATCGTGCCCTACAAAGACGGACAACGCGTGGATATAAAAGATGTGCTGGAAGGCGTAATCGGCGAAAAGCCCCAGGCAAAAAAGCCGGCTCAATAAAGTTTACAGGATAATTGTACAGCGCAGTGCCGTAATCCGGCACTGCGTTTTTATTTTTACACACCATGATCGAGGCGAGCTTTATACGTGCGGTTTTCGGGACATTGGCTGTTGCATTACTTAGCGTTGCAGCGGTTTTCGCACAAATGCGCTACGAAAAGCTCGTTGTCGATCGCGGCAAAGTATTTTCCTATGACATTCAATCGGATATTCTTGTAGCTGATACCCTGATACTGAGAGACTCGGCCGTTATTAAACTTAATCCACTGCGTTCAGAAAATATTATTCGTGCAAAGGTGATTCGTGTAGAAGGAAGAGCATTCATCATCGGCAATGGACAAAACGGACAACAGGGTCGTAACGGCAGGCCCGGAACATCCGGACAAGGACCATGCAGAGACGGAGGCCCAGGCCTTCAGGCACAGAACGGACTGGCCGGAGTTAACGGAACCAACCTTGTGATGTATTGCGATAACCTTATTATTAACAAACAACTGGTTATTAACCTAATGGGTGGCAATGGAGGCAATGGAGGTAACGGAGGAGCAGGAGGAGAGGGAAGTCAGGGAACTGTACATTGCAATGGCGGAAACGGTGGGAACGGCGGAGACGGAGGAAGAGGCGGTGGTGGCGGACAAGGCGGTAACTTTATCTTCCAGGGCCCGCATGCCTTATCGGTGAAAGAAGAATTGGGAAAGAAACTCATCATTGCTAATGATGGCGGCCAACCCGGGCGTGGCGGCATGGGTGGGCTTGGTGGCCCTGCCGGATTAGGTCCCAACCGGAAAAAGGGAAAATATGGTTTAGCCGGCGCAGAAGGCGCCATGGGAACACGCGGCAAGCCGGGAACCATTACATTTCGTACCAACTGATGGAAAAGCGTTGGCTATATAAACCCTTACCACCGGCCGACAAGATTGAACAACTGAGTCGAGCCATTAATCTCAATCCCTACCTGTCGGCTGTGTTGATTCAGCGCGGCATTGATGACCCCGAAAAGGCAAAGCGTTTTTTCAATCCCTCACTTACCGATCTGCCCGATCCTTTTCTGATGAAGGATATGGACAAGGCAGTAGGCCGGTTGCACAGGGCCATTCAGTCCGGGGAAAAAATTTTAATCTATGGTGATTATGATGTAGATGGAACTACGGCTGTTTCGTTGGTGTACCTCTATCTCACGTCATTTTATGCGAATTGTGAAATTTATATTCCCGATCGCCACCGTGAGGGATACGGCATTTCTAAAGAAGGTGTGGGTTATGCACACACCAACGGATTTACACTGATTATCGCACTCGACTGCGGCATAAAAGCATCCGATATGGTGATGCTGGGAAATCTGAAGGGTATTGACTTCATCATCTGCGACCATCACCTTCCGGATGATAACATTCCCAATGCCGTTGCCGTACTCGACCCGAAACAAAGCGATTGCCCCTATCCTTTTAAAGAACTAAGTGGATGCGGACTTGGCTTTAAACTCATGCAGGCCTATGCCCGCTCATTCAGAAGAGAAGAAGAAGTGCATGCATTTCTTGACCTGGTAGCTGTAAGCATTGCATCCGATATTGTTCCCATAACCGGAGAAAACCGCGTGCTGGCATTTCACGGAATAAAAAAACTGAATGAAAATCCGCAACCCGGTTTAGCTGCCCTTAAGGAAATAGCCGGAGTTACAAATGGTGTTGATGTAACCTCCATCGTTTTTGCGCTTGGCCCCCGCATTAATGCAGCCGGACGCGTTGCACACGGAAGTGCTGCAGTTGACCTGCTTATTTCCCGCACATTTGAAGAGGCAAGACAAAAAGCATTTACCGTTAATGACAATAACATTATCCGCAGAGAATACGACCTCACCACCACCGAGGAAGCCCTAAGTATGATTGAAGCCGATGCAGCCCTACGCACGGCGAGTGCAACGGTGCTGTTTAAGGACAGCTGGCACAAGGGCGTTGTGGGTATCGTGGCAGCCCGATGCATAGAACAATACTACCGCCCTACAATTATTCTTACTTCGTCCGACGGAAAAATAACCGGCTCGGCACGCAGCATTAAGGATTTCGACTTATACGATGCGCTTTTGCAGTGCAGCGACCTGCTGGAAAAATTCGGAGGTCATCGTTACGCAGCGGGTCTTACCTTGCTTCCGCAAAACCTGGAAGCTTTTAAAAGTCGTTTTTTACAGGTAGCCAGAGAGCGACTCACTCCGGAAATGTTAATACCCGTTCAGGAAATTGACGTTCAGCTTCCGCTGAAAATCATAACACCTGCATTTGTTCAGGTTCTGAATCGCATGGCACCATTTGGACCTGAGAACCTTCGTCCGGTTTTTGAGGCACGAAATGTGCAGGCGGTTCAATCATTAACTGCTTATAAAGATCGTCATTTGCGGTTTATGGTTCAGCAGGCAGGTGATGAGCGCGTATTTCAGGCAGTGGCTTTTAACATGGCTGAGCATTACAGCAGGCTGGCGCGGGGCGATTTATTTAAAATAGCTTTTACGGTCGAAGAAAACACATTCAACGGCAACACAACCATGCAATTAAAAATAAAAGACATTAAGTTTGACTGAATGAAACTTCGGGCAGAAAATCTGGTAAAAAAATATAAAACCCGTTCCGTAGTCAATCATGTTTCGGTTGAAGTGAACCAGGGAGAAATAGTAGGACTGTTAGGTCCCAACGGAGCTGGTAAAACCACAACGTTTTATATGATTGTGGGCCTGATTAAACCCAACGAAGGATCCATTTACCTGGATGAAGAAGAAATAACACCGCTGCCCATGTACCAGCGCGCACGAAGGGGTATCGGTTACCTGGCCCAGGAAGCCTCCGTATTCCGGAAGCTAACGGTTGAAGAAAATATTCTGGCTGTGCTGGAGATGCGCGGTTATACTGCGAAGCAGCGAAAAGAAAAAACCGATCAGCTCATCGAAGAATTTAGCCTGCAGAAGGTACGCAAAAGTCTGGGCATGTCGCTGTCGGGCGGAGAACGCAGACGAACGGAGATAGCCCGTGCACTGGCCGTTGATCCGAAATTTGTGTTGCTGGATGAACCTTTTGCCGGCGTGGATCCGATAGCCGTTGAGGAAATTCAATCCATCGTGGCACGGCTGAAAAGCAAAAACATCGGCATTCTCATTACCGATCATAATGTAGATGAAACACTCTCCATAACCGATCGCGCTTATCTGATGGTTGATGGCAAATTGTTTCGCTCGGGAACAGCCCAGCAACTGGCCGATGACCCGCTGGTGCGAAAGGTATATCTCGGTCAGAATTTTGAACTACGCAGGGCGCGCATTACCACTTCAGGTTCCTGAGTCTTTTTAACTTGCAAACTGGTTTTCAGTATATTTAAAAGGTATGGGCCTGATTAACTCCATCCTTACCTGGATCATGAAAAAGCGCATTCACCAGATTGAGCTTTTCATGAAGTATCCGAATGAAGTACAGGAAGAGTGGATGCGTAAACTTATTCGCATGGCCCGCAACACCGAATTCGGTAGGGAATACGACTTCAGTTCAATTGAAAATTACCAGCAATTTGCTTCGCGCGTTCCTTTGCATAGCTACGAACAACTCTTTCCTTACATAGAAAGACTAATGCGAGGAGAACAGAACATCCTCTGGCCTTCGGAGATAAGATGGTTCTCCAAATCATCAGGCACCACCAACGCACGCAGTAAGTTTATACCCGTATCCGCCGAAGCACTGGAAGAATGTCATTTCAAAGGGGGCAAGGACCTGCTATCGATTTATGTCAATAATTTTCCCGACACCCGCATTTTCGATGGAAAAAATCTGGCTGTAGGCGGCAGTCATCAGCTTAATGAAAACGACCCCACAGCCTCTTCGCATTATGGCGATGTTTCGGCTGTCATTATGCAGAACCTCCCCGTGTGGGCGGAATTTATCCGCACGCCTAAACTTGAAACAGCCTTACTCAGTAACTGGGAGGAAAAGATCGAGCGGCTGGCACGCGAAACCATGAACGAAAATGTAACCAGCATAGCGGGTGTTCCCACATGGACGGTGTTGCTGATTCAGCGTATTGTTGAACTGGCCCGGGCAAAAAATATTCTGGAAGTATGGCCCAATCTCGAAGTATTTTTTCACGGTGCCGTTTCCTTTGCTCCTTACCGAAAAGTTTTTGAAGAGCTGATTCCATCATCAAGGATGAATTATTGGGAAATCTATAATGCAAGTGAAGGATTTTTTGGTATTCAGGACAGGCGTGAAGCGGGGGATATGCTGCTGATGCTGGATTACGGCATCTTTTATGAATTCATTCCGATGGAAGAGCTAAACAACACTTCGCCCAAAGCCATACCGCTTGGCGAAGTGCAGCTTAACCGCAACTACGCCATGGTTATTACCACAAACGCCGGGTTATGGCGATATCTGATTGGTGATACGGTCCGGTTTACTTCATTATCGCCTTATCGCATCCGGATCTCCGGAAGAACCAAACACTATATTAATGTGTTTGGCGAGGAGTTGATGGTTGAGAATGCCGAATCGGCTATTGAGCGTGCCTGTCGTCTTACAGGGGCATCTATCGACAATTTTACCGCAGCGCCCGTTTATCTGGGAGCTCATCAAAAGGGCGGTCATGAATGGATCATTGAATTTACCGTACCACCACCCGATCTGGAAGAATTTACCCGTATCCTGGATGAATCCTTACGCGATCTGAACAGCGACTACGATGCAAAACGTTCGCATGACCTGGCCCTTGTTGCACCTAAAATACACAGCGTGAAACCCGGCACATTTTACAACTGGTTGAAAAGTAAGGGTAAACTGGGCGGACAGCACAAAGTGCCCCGGCTTTCGAATACCCGGGAATATTTAGATGATATTTTAATGATGATTCAACAGGTAAACTAAATTCCTTTACGCCTGCGAATTCTTACAGGGTTGAACCAGAGAAAAAATCCGGTTACGGTTAATGTAAGCAGACCCAGTCCCGCAAGTGTAGTGTAGGTTAATTTGATTTGTCCATCGGAGGTTTTCAGGAAGTTATCCAGGATGGAGCCGTCATGAATTTGTTCGAGGATATCTGAAACGCGCGTATTGATAGCCAGCACGTTGCCGGTCGTGCAATCCAACTGGATTTCGGTATAGTGGTTTTTGAAAACAAATTTTACCGAACCTTTATCCGGCCGTGCATCAATACGGTCCAGTTCCGATGAAAGATTCGGATCTACCTTTGAAGATAAGGTATTGACGGCTATGGTATGCAGGCTATCGTACGGCAGCCAGTCTTTCAGATTGGTGGAAGTTCCCTTCTCGGTTTTTGGTAAAATCAGTCCTGCCGAATGTTTTTTCCACCCCAGCAACAATCCGGTAGCCGAGATGAAAAAGAAAAACGTAAACAAAAATGTCCCTGCCCATTTATGGATTTTTCGGTAAAGTCGGGTGGATTTAGTCAGGCTAGTTGTTTCCATGATGAATAATTTAAAAGAACCCGAAGCCTGTTACTCAGGCTTCGGGTTTCTTAAACATTAAACTTTAGCTCGCAGTGTGATAATAAAATTTCGCCCAGGGGCGCTGATGCCCGAAGCAAACAAACGGTATTGCAGGTCCATAATATTATCCACACCTAACTGTACAGTAAGGTATTTTTGCACCTCATACGATGCCCTGAAGTTTAGGGTGTACCACGATGGCATTCCTTGCGGTGTGGCATACTGGAGGTTATCTTCTCCGCTTGGGCTATATCGCGAGAGGTATTTCCAGCCATTGAAATTGGAGAACAATTCGGTGAAAAATTTTGACGAACTATACTGAAACCCTACTCTGCCGAAAATTGGGGGGATATGATCTAAGGGCACCTTCTGGCCGGAAGGATCTATATAATCGCCATGGGTATAGTTGTAAGCAGCTGTCATTGTGATGTTTTTTGAAAATCTCGCCCATCCTGAAAGACTGAAACCATACAAAAGCGCTTTGTCACGATTTTGGCTGGAATACACATCGGCAGGAAACCCATCGTAAATTATAGTTGACTGACCGTTAAAAGTTGAAGGCGCGGTAACGATTACATCATAAAAACGGGTTACGAAGGCAACTCCTTCCAGGCGAACGGCCGAACCAAAAAAGCGAGTAACAGCGAGTTCGCCATTTAGGGTTTTCTCCGGCTTCAGGTCGGGATTCGGAACAATAAGTTTACCCGTACTTGTTGGCCCGCCGGCCACTGTTTCGAAAACCTTTGCCAGATCGTCAACATTGGGAATCCTGTAACCGGTGCTTCCAAGAATTGAGAATTTCCAGTTGCCGGGAAGATAATTCAGGCCAAAGCTACCACTACCAACAAAATTCTTCTGATTTATATCATCGAATGGAAAGGGAAAGAAATCCTTATTTATGAATGAGGAATAAAGCCTGCTGTAACCCATGCGCAAACCGTCAGTGAAATTCAATTGCTTGTTCAGTTCATAGGTATGTGTGAAAAACAGCGCCAGGGTATTGAGCAGATTTTTTCCGTCCGGATAGCGCGTATTTAATGGAGCAGTGGTTCCGGTTACGATGTTCTTCGTGAAAGCACTTGATTGAACTGTACTGAATTGACCATCGATTCCGTATCGGAACCAATTTCTGGCCATCTTTTTCTGTAAGTCTGCCGTAATGCCAAAAACATCAACATTTTCTATTCGGTTATTCAGGTTGTTATTGTTAAATCTTCGGTCATGACGACTTTCCTCAACATCCTGATAGCTAATTACAACACTCATTTTATCAGCTGCTTTTCCCAGATTTTCCATATTTAACCGGTAAGCAAGCATAAAACGTTTTTGGGGTCCGTAGTACCATTCAGCAAAACGTAATCCGGACCCGCCACTACCCGGATCGGTTAGTCGGTCATAACGTGGAACGTTGGTGGAGTTCGAATATTGAATGTTCAAAAGATGGCTTTGGTTAGGAGCAGGCTTAAAAAGAAACTTCTGAACAACATCCCATTGGTTGTAACCACTGAATTTCTGAACATAAGGGTCGCTGTTATTAACCAAAATATCGCTTTGATTATCGTCAGCTCGCTGAACATACTGATTACGCAAACCAAATGATTGGCCAAGCGAAGGATTCACTTTTTCACCCATGCGCAGGTCGCCAAAGTCGCTGAAGGTAAAAGAAGTAAACGATGCGAATTTTTTATGACCAAGCGATAGGTCAACATGCCCTGTTTTCTCCTTATTGGCAGATGAATAACGAACAAAGGCACCACTGCTTACTTCGGCCAGGCCAGAGGAAGATAAAACAGGGTCACGGGTGTACATATGAATTACACCACCCAGCGCATCACTTCCATACACTGTTGACGAAGGCCCGAATAATACTTCGATCCGGTCTAAGGAATTGTTGTCAACCGTTATAATGTTCTGCAAATGTCCGCCCCTGTATATGAGGTTATTCATGCGAACTCCATCTACAACCAGCAATACCTTGTTGGCTTCAAATCCGCGAAGCGTTGGACTCCCTCCTCCCTGTTGACTTCGCTGCATGGCTACCGTTCCTGTGTTTTGGATGAGGTCTGCTGTGGTTTGTGCATTAAAATTCCGGATAACGAATGGCGAAACCACCGTTACCTGTTGCACTGCTGTTCTGCGCGTTTCCGGCACCCGGTTTGCCGAAATAACAACTTCATTAAGTACTTGTGTCGTATCGCTGATTTCTTCCTGAGCAAATGCGTTGCTTAAGGAAATGAGCAATAGTATGCTAATTAAGAAAAGGTAAATTTCTTTCATAAGAAAAAGGGTAAATGTGAGAATAAAGTATTTAGAATGAACTCAGGTTTAGTCAGTAACCCGAATAAGACTAAGAACGGTTAGAGAAGCGCGGAGGGGGAGTTAAAAGCTTAAGAAGAGGGGACTTAAAATTCTTAAGATAGGGTTTTTGAGCTTTACAGAGCATTACCGGATTCATCAGGATAAGATCCGTGTCGGGCAGGTGATATACCATTTTATAAAGTGATACAAGAAGAACAGGCAGCGGATCGTCATCGTTATGAATCCTTAGGAAAATGTTGCGGATAAAACCTAGCAGATTATCCTCAGCCGCATCGTATAATCCATATACCATAACGTATTCCTCAAGTCGAATCACCCGGGCTATGTCGAACATCCGTCCGTTAATTTTTAACTCATGATCATCAACTTTAAAGCGGACAAACTCATCTGGTGTGAGTTCAAGGCATTCGAGATCGGCGGATGGTAATACAGCGAGCTGCTGCCGCATTTGATGACGGATATGAGTGAGCCGCACGGCAAAGTACACGTAAACTCCGCCAAGCATAAAGCCGAATACCGTCAACAGCCCTATGGCAATCAGCCGTTTCACCGGTAGCGAAAGTACGAAGAAAGCACGGTGCAACAGAAAGATTTTACAGCAGTTTCCTGTGGCGGTGGTGGAAGGTCACTGGGCAAAGAGGTTGTTCAGTTCCAGGTCAATCCGGTTTACAATAAATGCAAAGTCTTCCACGCGTTCCACAAAGTCCAGATCGTTGGCATTGATAATTAACAGGCGCCCGAGGTTATACGAGCTTATCCATTTTTCATAATACTCGTTCAGGTTTTTCAGATAGTCCAGGCGCATGGCATATTCAAAGTCGCGGCCGCGCTTTTGTATCTGCCGTACCAGTTTAGGGATGTCGCTGCGCAGGTAGATGAGTAAATCGGGTGGAGGCACGAATGCAATCATGGAGTTGAAAATCTCCAGGTAGTTGTTGTAGTCGCGGTCGTTGATGTAGCCGCTGGCGTGCAGGTTAGCGGCAAAAATGTAGGCATCTTCATAAATGGTGCGGTCCTGTACGGTGGTTTTCGTGCTGTTGCGGATTTCGTTTACCTGGCGGAAGCGGCTGTTCAGAAAATAAATCTGCAGATGGAAGGCCCAGCGCTGCATGTCGAGATAGAAATCGCGCAGATACGGATTTTTATCTACCGATTCATAGAGCGGTGTCCATCCGTAGTGCTTGGCCAGCTTTTCGGCCAATGTGGTTTTTCCGGAGCCAATGTTACCCGATATGGCAATATGTTTAAGCTGATTCATGAGGGGCGCAAATATACTTTAATCGGGTTGCCCCGAGGTTGTTTGTGGATTCTTTATTACCTCATTAATCGTCAGTTTGACGCAGGATAATCCGGTCGTTGCCTCTTAAGCAATTCGGAAATTGAAATAAATTTTACTCGCTGGCCACCAGTGCCAGCTTGTTTCCTTTTCGGTTTACGGCAAGCCTGGTAATGCTTTTTAAAGACATTGCCGCTGAGGCAGGCAACTCTTTCCAGACCCTTTCTCTGCCGGGGTGGATTGAAAACAAGCGCTCACCGTTACTCATCAGAATTTTTCCATCCGGTGTCCAGGTTAAATCTTCCCGGCCCGGAAGGGTTGAGGTTAGGGTGGTGATGGTTTCGTTTACGGGATTGTATTTCCGGATGTACCACGCATCGGCTCGCTTTTCCACAAAACTCATTTCATTACTGCCCGGAATGCGGTGCAAGGAACGCCCGATGTTTTCGGCAATAATTTTATCCCTGCCGGTACGCAAATCAAACAAGCGTAACGTATTGGGTTCACCCAGCACAAACAAAAGTAATTGATGCTCATTTATCCAGGCGTGGTATCCAACTATCAGATTGTTGATAATAACCACGGGCTCTCCGCCATCAATAGGATACTTTCCCAGGTCTTGTGCACCGTTGTCGCGTTGAATGATACAGGATATAAATTTTCCATCGGGTGTAACCGTAGGGGAATATTCCCGCTCTGCTGTTTGGGTAAGCAGGCGTGTTTCGCCGGTTTTATAGTTGTAAACTTTAATATCCGTTCTTCCGTCATTACCTGCTGAAGAATAATATAACAGCGGTTTTTCCGGATGAAAATGAGGCTGGTTATCGTAACCTGCACGGGCAGTGATATTTTGGGGTTGTGTAAGCAGGTAATTATTCTTTTTGAACTTCATTCCCAGTAAGTAAATATCGGTTGGAGGAGGTTGTTGGGCATATACAAGTCCTGCAGTGCCCAAACAAAGAAAAATTTTTAACAGTGCATTCATTAAATACCGATTTTACAGTTTACAGATTCTTAGTGCTTAGTTCTTTCCAACAATTAAGCTAACTTTTGTCCATGAAAACAAGCAGTTTCTTTTTTCTGATTTTGTCATGCGTTTGTTTGCACGCCCAAACGCGGTACTACATTCAGCCCGACCGGGTATTCGATGGGTTTGAAATGCAGGAAGGGTGGGTAGTTGTGGTAGAGGGCAACCGCATTGTGTCGGCCGGACCGGGCACACAGATTAAGGTTCCATCTCAGGCGACGGTACTCAGGTTCCCGGGGTGCACCCTTCTGCCCGGTTTGATTGAAGGTCACAGTCATCTTTTTCTTTATCCCTACAACATAACCGACTGGGATACGCAGGTACTGAAAGAGACAGATACCTACCGAACGGTTCGTGCCACGGTTCATGCCCGCAACACCCTGATGGCCGGCGTTACCACCGTGCGCGATCTGGGCACGGAAGGAGCAGGCTATGCCGATGTGGCGCTGAAACGCGCTATTAATGAAGGAATTGTTCCGGGCCCGCGTATGGTTGTGGCGGGCAGGGCTATCGTTTCCACAGGCTCGTATGGCCCGAAGGGTTACGATGACGATTCAAAAATAATGCTGGGAGCCGAGGCAGCCGATGGAAACGAACTGATACGCGTGGTGCGCGACCAGATTGGCAAAGGAGCCGATTTCATCAAGGTGTATGCGGATTACCGGTGGGGTCCACGTGGTGAAGACCGTCCTTCTTTTACATTGGATGAACTAAAACTCATCAACGAAGTGGCGCGCAGCAGCGGACGCTACCTGGTGTGTCATGCCAAATCGAAGGAGGCTATCCGGCGTGCTGTTATGGCCGGAGCCGAGACCATTGAACACGGTGATTATCTGGATGAGGAAATTGCCCAACTGATGAAGCAACATGGCGTCACGTTTTTCCCGACACTGGGTGCGGTAGAATCAATCCAGCGCTACCGCGGATGGCGTAAGGGCACAGATGCGGACCCTGCGCTGGTGCAGCAGAAGAAGAAGAGTTTTGCTATTGTCTACCGCGCCGGTGTAACCATTGGCCTGGGAGGTGATGTAGGCGTTTATCCGCATGGCGAAAATGTGTACGAACTCGAACTGATGGTTGAATATGGTATGAGTGCGATTGATGCACTGCGCGCGGCAACCTCGGTTAATGCCAGGACACTGCACATGGAAAATGAAATCGGCAGCATAAAGCCTGGCATGTTGGCCGATCTCGTGGTGGTGAAAGGTAACCCGCTGAAATCCATCAGCGACCTTAGGCAGGTGAGGTGGGTAATGAAGGACGGTGTGGTGTACAGGGATGAAAAATAGCTATGTGCTAAACGGCAACGCTTTTAGTTAATCGGACGACGCATCAAATACTAAAGATGCTTGTGCGAGTCCCTGATTAATCATTACCCTCTTCGGCGTCAGCTTTTTTCAACTCTTCATCTATAATCTGCTCAATGATTTCGCGCTGGCGCTCGTTGATGGTATTATCCAGTTTGGCCTGACGTTTCATAAAACGCAGCATGGCGTTTTTCTTGATTTCATAAGCCATGAACACCGTGTACTCGCCGGATTTTTTGTTGAAATATTTCTTCTCTCCGATTTTGCGCAAGTCGGCAATATCAGTATTCATAACCTGTCGCACCAGGCTTTGAAATTTATCGGCAATATCGGCTGCGCGTTCATTTCCGGTATCGGTTAAATACTGATCGGCTACCTGCTTCATGGTAGTATTTACCTGGCCGGCCAGTTGCGCTTTGGCGTCGAGGTCGGCTTTGGCCCGGGCTATGTTATCCTGCGAACTCACACCTTTGCCGGTGCCGCGCCAAAAGCGGTTATTCGACATGTAGGCGCTGCCCTGAAATGGTTCGCGCACGCGTGTACCGAGAACGGATGAGCAGGCTTGCAGCAGAAGCAACGCAAGTACAGGAAGAACAAAGATGAGGCGTTTCATAGTCGTTGGACTTTACTTGGGAAGGTAGTAAAAATTATGCCAAATCGTTGATGCGGATAATCACCTGCCAGCGAAAGGCCCATTTCCAGTTCAATGTAAAGGTATGGATGCCGGCTTCCTTCATAATTTCTTCTATTTCATCGCGCGTAAAGCCGCGCAAAACCGATAAGGGAGCATCATACTTAACCATGTCCGACCGGGAAAACAGGGTTGTAAGCAGCCGGATGCTGTGATAGGCCAACGGATGCCGATGCAGGTCATTGACAACAATACCGATTCGGGTTTGGTAAAGCAGCTGACGGAAAATCTGAACCAGTTCTGCCGAAGTAAAATGGTGAAAGAACAGGGTTGCCAATACGATATCGAATTTTCTTTTGCGGAAGGAGTAGCTGAAAATATTTTCCGATAACAGGTTGATAGACGGATCATTTACATATTGCCGGGCATAAGCGATGATGTGCGGGTTGGCATCAAAACCGGTGAGCTGAAAGGGATAACCAGGAAAACTTTCGCTGATGCGCTTCAGCATTTCACCACTGCCGCAACCCAGATCGGCTATGGTAATGACACGATTGGGATTTACAGGTAAAATTTGTTGCAGGGCCTGAAGCGTAACCATGTTGCCGCCCAGCCATTTGTTAATCACATCCAGTTCGCGCAAGGTTTGATGCACCACTTCGCCCGAGCATGTCAGATCGTCCATGAGCTCCGGCGTATGAATACGTTGACTTAAACGACTCATGCGCATTCAATTTCGAGCACCATGCTTTCGAGTGTAAGGCCCGGCCCGAAAGCGAAGCTCATCACCGCTTTACCATGGTCGTTACGGCTGAGCGTGTCGCGTAATTCCTTTAGAACAAAAAGTACCGTGGGTGATGACATATTACCATAGTTATGCAACACCCGGTAGGCCGGTGCATTTTGTTCGGGGCGAAGCCGGAGTTGTTCTTCAATTACTTCCAGAATGCGCTTTCCGCCCGGATGAATGGCGAAGTAGGGAATATCAGCAACTTGTTTTTGCATCGGCTTTAGCAGTTGCTGTGTCAAGGTACCGATACCGGATCGGATTAAGTCCGGCACATAACCGGAAAGCTTCATGATAAATCCGGCATTACCGATGTTCCATGCCATGTGCTCGGTGCCGTTTACCGCAAGCATGTTGTTGAACTGTTTGAGCCGGAAGTTCACACCCGTTGCCGGATGATTAGTTACCAACACTGCCGCAGCACCGTCGGCAAACAGAGCATTGGCCAGCAGGTTATCTTCCGTGCCTTCGCGCTGAAAATGCAGACTGCACAACTCCGTACACACAATCAATACGCGGGCATCGTGCCGGGTCGCGCAATAAGCATGAGCAGCTTTAAGGGCGGTAAAGGCTGCATAACAACCCATAAAGTTGATGCACAACCGGTTTACCGAAGGTTGCAGGTTTAGTGCATGAACCAGGTCAATATCCAGTCCGGGAGCATACATGCCCGTGCAACTAACCACAATGAGGTGGGTAATTTGATCTGCGCTGAACGATGTGTTATGCAAACAATTGTCAATTGCGGAAAGGCTTAACCTACAGGCATGTTGCCGGTATACGTCCAATCGTTGCTGTGTGGTAGGGAAGGGATCAAATCCGTCGGTATAAAAAGTATAATCACTGGTCTTGCCATAATCACTCAGCACGGAATGTCGCCAGGCAATACCGCTGGCACGGAAAATGGTTCTGAGTTTGCGTTCATCGCCTGGAGCGAGTTCCATGGCTCTCGACATAAATCCCGCCAGTGTTTCCTGACTGAACCGATGCTGCGGAACAGCTGTGCCGATGCTGGTGATGAAAGCCATTTTATCTTATCGTGTAAAATACGCTATTTTACTCTAACGCCTGTTTATGTGGTCAACCCTGCTCCACCTGCGCATACCTTTTTCGTGGTTTCTGTTGCCGGTATTTCTTTTCAGTTTAAGCTTTTCGCCCAATATCAATGAAAGCCGTTTGATGTGGGTATTCATCATCCTCCATTTGTTGGTTTACCCGGCCAGCAACGGATATAACAGTTATTTTGACCGCGATGAGCAGAGTATCGGATTGCTCCGGCATCCGCCAAAAGTTAATCACAGTCTATATTTTATTTCTTTGCTGTTAGATGGGCTCGCCCTTATTTTATCTTTTATCCATATTAACACAACCTTTGCGTTGATGGTTTTGGTTTATGGGCTTGCATCGAAAGCGTACAGTCATCCTTCCGTGCGGCTCAAGAAATATCCCGTTTCGGGTTGGATTACCGCCGGCTTTTTCCAGGGTTTTTTTACGTTTCTTACCTGTTATATCGGATTAAATGATTTTGAAATCAGTCAGGCGCTTCGTCCGCAGATTATTGCACCGGCCTTGCTGAGCAGCATCATGTTGTGGGGGAATTATCCGCTTACGCAGGTTTACCAACACCAGGAAGATGCGCAACGTGGTGATTTAACACTGAGCTTGCGGCTGGGCATAACCGGAACGTTTTATTTCAGTGGCTGGATGTTTCTGCTTGCCGGTGTGGGTTTTGTTGTTCTCTTCCACTACATGTTTAGCGGAAAATATCTTCGCGAATTTGTGCTGGCCATGGCACCCGTGGTGTTGTTTTTCGCATTTTGGTTTTACCGGGTAAGGCAGCATCCGGATTATGCACGGTATGATTATGCCATGTGGATGAATTTTATTTCTTCCACAAGTCTGAACGTCTTTTTTGGATATCTGTTTTTGCACTCAACAAATGTTTTGCAGGCCTTTGGATAAAGGCCGAGCAGTTATGACGAAAACGAAAGTTTTCTTAATCGAAAGAAGATTTTTCGATACACCGGATACACGCCAGTCAATTTCAGTAAAGCAATAATCCGGTGCTTGAATGTCGGATTGAAGGGAATCTCAATCAGTTTTTTGTCGGTGATTTTTAATATTTCCGCATGTAATACTGAAAAATATTTATCCCGGTCTTTTCGTGGCACGGACAACAGGAGAGATAATAAATACCTGTTATTAAAAGGTGATATCACAAGGCTATTAATATTGAAGACGGATTTTGCTGCTCCTGCCCAGTTGGGCATTTTGTGTTCCCAGTAAATCAAATCCAAAATATGTAAATGCCCGTTAACAGTTTGTCTCCAGTTTTCTACCGCCTGTTTTTCATAAACTCCTTCTCCTGCTCCGATGATATAGCAAATATCGCCTGAGCTTAACTTTTCGGGTAGCGGGTCGTAAAAACTTCTTGCAATTTCACTCACATTTCCGTTGACGATATAATGACCGGGAAAATTACGCTGTAAATAAGCTGACAACAGTTGGGTGCGTTTGTCTTTCTTCCAGGTTGCGGTATCGGTTGCAGAAGGACTGTTTAACAGGGACGAATCATATTCAATAACTTCCAGGTGCTTTGAAAAGGCAGCAACGATTTTTCGGGCTACGTCCACATCGCTTTTTGCCTCCGGCGTTTTGTGGTTAAAAATGAAATACTTAACATTTTCCGAATACTTCAGCGAAGCAGCAAAAAGCAATCGGGAGTCCCATCCACCGGTCAGGGCAACTGCGGCAGGCTTGCGGTGTACCAGGCTTTCCATGGTTTTTTCAAGGATAAATGCTGCCTGCGGTGCAACCTCGTCAGAAGTTTTTTCAATGAGTGGCGTTAGCGGAAAGAAGCGGACCAGCTGACTGACGGTTACATCGTAGTAGAAATTGGGTATCAGTTTTTCAACATCCTGTAGCGGAGTTTTATTGAAGATGGTCGTTTTGTGCTCAATAACATATCTCGGTGCAGCCACATCATAATTTTCAGCTCCCAGTAACGGAAATGTAAGATGTGGTTGGGATGCAACGATGAAACGCGAACCTTTCCGGTAAATAAATACTTCGAGCTGGCCGGATGCATCGTTAAAAATGCGGAGGTGATTCCTGTCAAAAAAAAGTAAAACAAAAAAGCCGCTTAGCTGATTGATCTTATTAATCAAATCCTCAAAGTTCAGATCGTTCAGTTGACGAATAATTTCCAAATTGAAATGTTTCGGGTTTTTGAAGTCGAAACAATCACCAAAAAAAATAATGTTGGATGTACAAATTAAGTTTGCCCGATTTTCGGGATGGATCAAGCCATAAAATCCGTTGTGCGAAAATGACCATCCGTCTTTTATTGACTCACCAACCGGAGTATTACTAAAAGCAAACTGAAAGGGTTGGATCGTCATAACTTTTTCTTTTGTTATCAGGTGCTTTGCCTTTTCAGAATATTTAGGAAAATTATCAAAAAATCAAATCATGTAAATTCAAAACACTTGGCCATGCGACAAACGCACCAATTGCCGTGCTACAGGAGGTAAAGTTAACGCCAGGTTAACGGCAATACCGGATGAAACGGCGGATCCAAACAAGTAATGCTGCATCAGCCTGCCTGCTCTTAATCTTCGTACAAAAAGCGCCCTCCATTGCCGTGCATATTCGTTCTCCAGCCACGCGCTGCTTTTCTTTTCCTTACAATACCGGTGAATCAATTCGCTCACCATTTTACCTGCATGGATGGCCATGGCCATGCCGTTACCACACAGCGGAGCAATTAATCCGGCGGTGTCACCCGCCATGAGAATGTGATTGTAAACCGGCTCGCGGATATCGAACGAAATTTCATTAATGGTTTCAGGCTGCTGGAATAAAAATTCGGAGTGTTTAAAAATCTGCTCCAGCAAGGGATTGCGGCACAATACTTCGCCTTCCATCGCGGCTATGTTGCCGCTTTGTCGCAACACATCGCGATGTACCAGGTAACATAAATTGGTTAGGCCATTCTCCACCCGGCTTATGCCACAGTAACCTCCCGGAAAGTTGTGCAGGGCAATCAGGTCGTCCGGGAAATCGGTTCGGATATGGTATTTCACGCCAACGAAGGGCGAACGCTTTTTGATAAAATCCCTGTTAAGAAAAAAATCCAGTTTGGAGCGCTTTCCGTAAGCACCAATAACAATGCCGGCAGTAAAGGTACCGGTGGATGTAATCAGCTCAAACTCACCATCATGGTAATTTATTTCCCTGACTTCGCAGTTTTCCAGAATCTTTACATCGGATTCGCGTGCCTTTTCGGCCAGAAAATTATCGAATGCAAACCGGCTGATGCCAAAACCACCCAAATCAAGATTTAAAAAAACATATTTTCCGTTTACCGCACTGAGCTGAAAGCGATGAATGGAAGGAGGTTCAAGATGGGCAGGGAAAACGCCAAGGGATTGTAAAAACGGCTTTGCTTCGTTAGAGACATATTCTCCGCATACGCGATGAAACGGATATTTCCGTTTTTCGAATACCGTACAGGAAATGCCCTGTCGCGAAAGACAAATGGCTGCTGTGAGCCCGGCCAGTCCGCCGCCCACAATGGCTACATTTTTTTGCATGAAATGACGATTAATTCAATATACAGAAAAACACAAGTCATCACAGTAACCTTTTTTTGCGTAAACCTGTTTTAAAAGATGATAACAGTTGGCTTTATGGAAAATGATGTAAAACGTATGCAACGCCCTTTGCGTATTTTGCTGGTGGGAAATAATCCGATTGAACTGAGCCGGATGCGGGAATTGCTGCAACAGATTCCGGGCTATCAGGTTATTTCCGAGATTGCTTTTGATGTGCGCAGTGCCTGGCAGCGATTGATGCGATTTACACCACATTTTATTCTGATTGACGACAACATTGGAAAAGAGGAACTGGCCCAAACCGTCAATTCGCTGGCAGCCAACCGCAAAACCCGCGATGTGCCGGTTGCTGTTTTGAAAAATTCCAACTACTCCGAATCCATTACCACCTCTGCAGCACTTGACTATCTGCTGAAGCAGAATCTTTCAGCATCCGCTCTGTATGCCGCAGTAAAAAATGCGCTTAAACTAAAACGTGCACGTCAGTACCTCATGCAGGCCTATCGGAAGCGAAGAAAACAGCTGCTGAAATTTATCCGCTGAAATTTTTAGTACGCACCGGGAAACGTAAATTTCCTTCATTGAAAAAATGAGGGGCATAACGCGTACAGTCTGGGTGCTTTCACTCATCAGTCTGTTTACCGATGCAGCTTCCGAAATGGTGTATCCGATAATGCCCGTTTACCTGCGAAGCATTGGTTTTTCAGTTTTGCTTATCGGTGTTCTTGAAGGCATAGCCGAATTCACAACGGGAATAAGTAAAGGATATTTTGGGAAACTATCGGATGAATTGGGCAGGCGTGCGCCTTTTGTACAATTAGGATATACAATAAGCGCATTGGCTAAACCCTTGCTTGCGGTTTCTGTAAAACCGCTCTGGGTTTTTTTGATGCGTAGTGCCGACCGGCTTGGCAAAGGCATCCGAACGGGGGCACGCGATGCCCTGCTGTCAGATGAGGCTACTCCACAATCGAAAGGAAAAGTTTTTGGCTTTCACCGTTCGATGGATACGTTAGGCGCTGTGCTTGGGCCACTGTTAGCGCTTATTTATCTGCATTACCATCCGGAAAATTACCGGGGTCTTTTTCTTCTGGCGTTTGTTCCGGGTATACTGGCCGTGGCCTTGTCGCTGCTGTTGCGCGATAGGCATCACCGGCTTTCTCCATCAAAAAACAATGTTTCCTTCTTTTCAGCTTTCCGTTACTGGCGAGAAAGTTCAACACCGTACCGTACTGTGGTGAAAGGCCTGTTGTTATTCGCCTTATTTAACAGTTCCGATGTCTTTCTGCTCCTAAAGGTAAAAGAATCAGGCGCTGATGACCGCGTAGTTATAACGATTTACATTTTTTATAACCTGGTTTATGCGCTATCGGCATTTCCGCTGGGTAACCTGGCAGATACAATCGGATTAAAGCGAATGTATATTTTCGGAGTAGTATTATTTGCAAGCGTTTATCTGGGCATGTCGTTTACCGACAATCTGCATATTTATTATATCCTCTTTTTTGTGTACGGATTGTATGCAGCCGCTACCGAAGGTGTAGCGAGGGCATGGATTACCAATCTTGCTGATAAAAAGGATACGGCAACGGCCATTGGCGCGTACACAGCCTTTCAAAGCGTTTGCACATTGCTGGCCAGCAGTTTGGCCGGGTGGATTTGGTTTGCTTTCGGTCCGACAACCACGTTTTTTATAACAGCGATAATAGCCCTTATTGTAGCAGTATATTTTCTGCTTAGCCGGTATTAAATCTGCTGATTTAGTATTACTTCTACCGACTTATTCTGACCGGCTCGGCTAATGGTCAATCGCAGTTTGCGACCGGGTTTGGAATTGAATAATGCATTGATGTGTTCCAGCTTCATGGACGAGGTAGGCATGTTGTTAATGGAAAGAATCAAATCACCGGGTAAAATGCCTGCCTCTTCGCCCGCACTGCCTGCGCGCACCTCGGAAACCTCAAACATGTTCAGCGAGGCACCCTTTGCCCGAATATTCAATCCACTCATATTGAAATAAAATTCCCGACGTAGCTGATTATTGGGCTTGAGGTAAATTTTTTCCTGCGGAAAATTGATGACTACCGTAAAGCGACTGAGCAGTTCTCCTCCCAGCGTGCCATTCCGGTCAACCCGGGAAGTGATGAGGGAGTCCGGAAAATAACTTTCCGGGTCGGGAAAGTTAGCCAGTACATTCCGGATAACGCGGTTTCCCAGTTCAATGGATTGAATGCGACCGATTTTACCGGTGATGGCGCCACCCAACCCGCGACCCAAAACCCCGGAAACGGTTCTGGCCGGAAGATGAATACGCGGGTCTGAATCGGTTTCCAACATCAGGCTGTGGCTCGCTCCCGTATCCACTAACAACTTGGCATTTAGGGTATGTCCGCTGTCAATACTGATGGGCGCCAACAGATAGGGTTTGGTATCCTGAATGCGCAAAGGAATAGCTGTAAATTTTTTAGAAGGCTTGAATTTATCCGGCATCATCAGTGTCATTATTTTACGTTGGTAATCCAATTGAACCACAAACCGGCTGAACAGCTCATAACCCAAAATACCATGCACATCCGTGCCCAGGTAATTGCGTAACTCCAGATAATCTTCTTCCAGAACCAACAAAGCATGCCCGCGGCCCAATACACCAGGTAGTCGTAATGATACGTTGTTGGTGACATAAGCATCGATAATTTTTTCACCGCCCGGGCCGGAAATGGAGTATTTGCGCGAGTAGGGTAACTGTAAAATGTCGGAGAAAGCTTTTTGGGTAAGAATGGCTGTACGCACACCGGTATCGACAATGAATTTCAGCGGAAGGGTTTCATTCAGGATTACCGGCACAATCACAAGATTATTGACAATATCAACAGGGATGTCCACTCTTTTACGTCCTTCAGCAAGTGAAAAACCCAAGTTGATCTGCTGGGCAAAGCCCGACAGATACAACAGGATAAACCAGAAAATCAGGCTGAATCTTAACACCTTATTGATTTCGAATTATCAACAAGGTACGAAGCAGAAGGGTTTCGTTTAATATTCAGAAGTTAGCTGATGTAAAACTTCTTCCGGTGATTGGCCAATTAAAATCATGTCGCGATACACCGGTTTCAAAAATCCCTGCTCCACCATCACATCTATTTGCCGAATCAGGGGGTCATAAAAACCGTTGGAATTAAGAATAGCTACAGGCTGCCGGATTAGTCCGAGTTGTTTCCAGGTCAGTATTTCGGCTGTTTCATCCAGGGTGCCCCAGCCCCCGGGCAACATAATAAATGCATCGGCCAGATCGGCCATTTTCTGCTTGCGTTCGTGCATGGTTTTCACCACAATCAACTGGGTGAGGCCGGTGTGGCCTACTTCTTTCTCCAGCAGAAATTCGGGAATTACGCCGATAACGCTGCCTCCTTTTTGTAAAACGGCATCAGCAACAATGCCCATCAGTCCGATATTGCCTCCGCCATAAATCAGCGTGTGCTGTTGAGCGGCAATTAGATGTCCTGTAGTTCGGGCAGCCTCGGCAAATACAGAATCGCGACCTGCAGCTGAGCCGCAAAAAATACAAACGTTCATGGCCGGTAGCCCGGACGTCAGAACTTATTGTCGTGCTTGTCCTTGCTGACCATTTTATTCGGGAATACCCAGGGCGAAATGATGGCCAGAATAAATAACGCAATTACTACATAGAAGGGAGTCCACGAAGCATCCATAGTTACCTTGATAAATTGGAGCGTAAAAATAACCGGAAAGCACTAATTTGCCGAAACAGCAAGGTAATCTTATGATTAAGCCCGGAATGAAGCGCTTCCTGATTTTTTCTGCGGTGTCGGCCGTATTGTTGGTTTCGCTCCTATTGGGTATTCAGTATATCCGTTACCGGCATACCAAATCGTTTAGCCCGGAAAGTGAGGTGGTGTTTAAGGACGGTGATTTCCGCATGGCTGTTCGCTATAACCGCCCTTATAAGAAGGGACGCGAAATTTTCGGAGGCCTGGTACCCTACGGCAAAGTATGGCGCACAGGCGCTAACGAAGCCACGGTTTTTGAAACCAACAAAACCTTAACCATCAAGGGTAAAACGCTTAAACCCGGCAAGTACAGCCTCTGGACTATTCCCGATTCGCTGCAGTGGACCGTCATTTTTAACAGTGAATATGGCCAGTGGGGCATTAACAGCAACATGGAGGCCAACCGCAAACCCGAACTGGATGTACTCACTATTACCGTGCCGGCCATTCAGCAGGACAAAGTATTTGAACAGTTTACAATTGAACTGATTAAAACAGGCGAGGAGGCTGATATGGTGTTGCTTTGGGATAAAACCGTGGTTACCGTTCCCATCGAGTATTAAGTTAAGCCACGTACTTCATGCAACTCCCTGCGGCATTGAAGTCTGCAACCGAAAGACAACTGCAAAGTTCCATCATCCGCTTTACGGCAGCCGCTGGTGGATGCATTAATAACGGCGGTGAAATAAAACTTTCAAACGGCACGTCATACTTCATAAAGTGGAATAATGCGGAAAAATTTCCGGGAATGTTCCTTGCCGAGCGGCACGGACTTGAATTACTGAAAGCAACCAACACAGTTCGCGTACCACAGGTTTTTCAAACTTTTCAGGATGAATCCTGGCAGGTTATTGTAATGGAGTTTGTGCGCAGCGTCTCCCCGGCAAAGCAATACTGGGAAAATTTGGGTCATCAACTCGCAGCTTTACACAGGCATACCGCCTCATATTTCGGACTGGCCTCCAATAACTACATCGGGTCCCTGCACCAAATCAATCAGCCCGAAAGCAACTGGACGACATTTTTCATTACCCACCGGTTGGAAGCTCAGCTCAGTCTGGCTGAAAAATTCAACAGGGTGGACAGCACATTTCGCAGACGATTCGAAAAACTCTATACCCGGCTACCTGAAATTTTCCCGAATGAGCCGCCATCCCTATTACATGGCGATTTGTGGAGCGGCAACCTGATAACAGATGAAAAAGGCCAACCCTGTCTGATTGACCCGGCCGTGTATTACGGGCACCGCGAAGCCGAACTGGCTTTTACAAAATTATTCGGAGGCTTTGATACGCGTTTTTACGAGGCATACCAGAAGTCCTTTCCGCTACAACCCGGCTTTAGTCAAAGGGTCGATATATATAATCTTTACCCGCTGATGGTGCACGTAAATCTGTTTGGCGGCAGCTACCTTGCTTCCGTTAAACACATCCTCAGCCGTTATGGATGTTAATTATTGGTTATTCGAAATCATTTCCGAAAATTGAACCCTGACAAATAACAATCACCATGAAGCAATTCTTCCCCGTTTTCTTGTTTTTCATCTGTACAGCATCATTAGCACAAAAGGAAATTACGATTGATGATTTTACCACACGCAATACGTTTGCCCAGCGGTCGGTGTATGGCATCAACTGGATGAATGACGGTAAACATTACACCACCCTGGAAGGAAATAAAATAGTAAAGTATGCCATTGCAACCGGTCAGGCCGTTGAAACCCTGGCGGATGGCAACACCATGAACCCGAAAATCAACTTTACCGACTATGAATTAAGTAGTGATGAGAAAAAGATTTTGTTATTAACCGGTTTTGAAGGCATATACCGCAGATCGTTTAAAGCCGAGTATTTTGTATATGACCTAAACACCCGGGTACTGCGTAAGCTTTCCGAAGGAGGAAAACAATCGTACGCCGCATTTTCACCCGATGGCTCCAAAGTAGCTTTTGTGCGACAGAACAATTTGTTTTATGTGGACTTGAACTCCTGGCGCGAAGTACAAATCACAACCGATGGCCAGTTGAACAAAATCATTAACGGCACAACCGACTGGGTATATGAAGAGGAATTTTCATTTGTTCAGGCTTTTTATTGGTCACCCGACAGCCGAAGATTGGCCTATCATCGTTTTGACGAATCGAATGTGCGGCAATACACCCTGCAAAAATGGAATAAGGGCGCACTCTATCCGGAGGATTACGTGTACAAATATCCCAAGGCGGGTGAAGCAAACTCCGTGGTTGAGATCTGGATTTATGATTTACAAACCAACTCCCGGGTAAAGGCCGATATCGGTGAAGAAAAAGACATCTACATTCCGCGCGTTATCTGGACTGCGAACCCGACCATCTTATCCATCCGCCGGCTTAACCGACTGCAAAATCAACTGGATATTATTCACACCGATGCCGCTACCGGTAAAAGCACAGTCGTACTTACTGAACGTAACACACGGTACGTGGATGTGGAATATTGTGATGACCTGACTTACCTGATGGATGGAAAACATTTTATCCACGCCAGCGAAGAAAGCGGCTTTAAGCACCTGTACCTGTACACTGTTGATGGAAAGAAGGTTAACCAAATCACCTCGGGAAACTGGGAAGTAATTGAATTTTTAGGTGTAGATGAAAAAAACAAAATCGTTTATTACATCTCCAACGAAGGCAATCATCTGCACCGCAATCTGTATGCAATTTCGTTGGATGGCAAACGAAAGACCGCGCTGACCTCAGCACCCGGCACACATACGGTCGATATGGGACCTGACTACCAGTATTACCTCGATTATTACAGCCATGCCGAACAACCCTTGCAGGTATCGCTGTATCAGGTAAAGGGTAATAAACTGGTACGTGTATTGGAAAGAAATGAAGAATTACAGAAAAAAATCATCGAATATGGCCTGGTTAGCCGAGAGTTTTTCACCTATCTGTCGGCCGATGGCAAAACTCAACTGGATGCCACCATCATGAAACCACGCAACTTCGATGCAAATCGCAAATATCCGGTTATGGTATTTCAGTACAGCGGCCCGCGTGCGCCCAGTGTTCGGCAATCATTTGCAGTGGACGGCTGGGCACAGTTGCTCGTACAAAAGGGCTATCTGGTGGTAACACTCGATACGCGCGGCAGCGGCTACCGGGGTGAAGAATTTGTAAAACAAACCTATAAACAAATGGGCAGCATGGAATTGGAAGACCTGCTGGCCGGGGGGCGTTATCTGGCTTCGTTACCTTATGTGGACGGAAGCCGACTTGGCATATACGGGTGGAGCTATGGCGGATTTATGGCTTCATTGGTGATGACCAAAGGCGCCGGTGTGTACAAACTGGGAATAGCCGGAGCACCCGTAACCAGCTGGAAGTATTACGACAACATTTATACCGAGCGCTACATGCAACGTCCGCAGGACAACCCTTCCGGTTATGAGGATAACTCGCCCATTAAATATGCCGACCGGCTAAGCGGGCATTTTCTGCTGATTCACGGCACGGGCGATGATAACGTTCATGTGCAGAACTCCATGGCCCTGCAGGATGCCCTTATCATGGCGGGTAAGCAGTTTCGTTCCTTCTATTATCCCGATGATCCGCATGGCATACGCGGTGCCCGAAGAAGGCATCATCTGTACACCCTGATGACGGATTTTATACTGCAGAATTTGTAAAAACCAATTCGTGCTGCATGAGTAAGAAGGCGGCAACCGATGCATTGTATTTTATTGCTATCGTTTTGCCCCCGCCACTGGATGCGCTGGTAACAGAACTGAAGCTCCATTTTCGCGAACACTACGGAAGTAAAGCTGCCCTCAGGTCGCCACCGCATATTACCCTGCATATGCCCTTTAAGTGGCCGGAAAAACGCGAGCAGGAACTGGTTGCTGAGCTGGAAAAATTCTGTGCGGAAAGAGAATCATTTGAAGTAGAACTAAACAACTTCGGTTGCTTTCCGCCCAGGGTAATATTTATTAATGTGAGAAAGACTGCGGAACTGGAAGTATTGCAGCGTGATTTAAGTTATTACTGTCGCCATAAACTGAACCTGATTCATTCCAACTGGCGGGATCAACCGTTTCATCCGCATGTAACCCTGGCCTTTCGTGATTTACGTAAAGCAAAATTTGCCGAAGCCTGGCCGCTATTTAAGGACAGGGCATTTGCGGCCCGATTCGCCGCTAAGGCTGTTACCCTGTTGAAACACAATGGCAGGGAGTGGGAGGTGAGGAATGAGATGCGGATGGATAAGGATACTCATTAAATTTATTGGTACCGTTATAAGATCATTAAGTAACATAGTATTTAGAGAGAAAAATTTTTATCACTGTGTATTTTGTTGAAAAAAATTTTTATTATTGTATCAAGAGGTTTTCAATAAACCTTATTTAAACCAATCTTAACTTAAACTCATTTCACCATGGGAAACAAGATTTTCTTTTTTGATTCAATGTTAACACCAAAAATTATCACATTTATTTACTGGTTATTATTGTTAGGAGTAGTAGGTTATGGACTAAGTACCATGTTTGGAGGGTATGGGGGTTTTACTTTTCAGAAATTTCTTATGGGCCTTTTAACAATAGCAGGAGGAGCACTTGCGGCCCGGGTTTGGTGTGAGCTACTGATCGTTATTTTTAAAATTAACGAGAATATTCAAAAACTCAGAGGTAACAATGAGAATCAATAGATGTTAATTTACCTGCTAATTTTAAAAATCCACAATCCCCCCAAAGGTTGAAGTTGCTAGAAAACAAAAAAGCTGAGTCCAAAAAGGGAACATTTGTTGCAGCGGGAGATAACTTCATTTTTGATGGAGGTCTTTATAAACTTTTGAAATTTAACAAGGATACAATCATTTTTGAAGGAAATTATGGAAATGAGGTTCTTTATCTCAGAGAACATCAGTGAAAATCTAAGTATGAAACAATTATCATTAATTATTCTTGTCGCATTCACAGTAATTCTTACCGGCTGTAAATCTTCACCTGAAGACGTTGTTTCAAGTTTCTTTGAAGCTGTTGACAAAGGAGATGTTACGAAAGCAAAAAAATATTTATCCAAAGATTTAATCTCTAAATTAGGAGAAACAAAATTAACTATAGCTCTTTCTGAGCAAATTGAAAAATTTAAAGAGTGTGGAGGAGTAAAGGAAATAAAGGTTAATTTGGAGGGACAAGGCGGCATTAGAAATGGTACAGCAAAAATTTCTTTTAATGGAAAATGTCCTGATACTACTGAAAAAGTATCGTTGATTTTAGAAGATGGTAATTGGAAAATTACTATGTCTAAAGATTAATGAAGTTTTACATACTGTTACTTGCATTTCTGTTTTTCTATAATTCATGCTCGGTTAAAAAAGAAAATGGAGTCTGTAAGCTAGAAATTGGCGATACGGCTTTGATATGTACAGGTGATATTATTTTTAGAAAAGGTCATGATTTTCTGTCCAATTTAGTGCTGGCTCAGAAAGATTCAGCATTTTTCTCACATGTTGGACTGATCATCAAAGTAGATAGCCGATTGCTGGTCGTTCATGCCATGCCTCATGAGCCGAATCAAAAAGGGGGTGTTTTAGTAGAACCACTTGATAATTTTATTTCATGTGAAAATGCTTCAGCATCATCAATTTATCGGGTAAAAGACTTATGCCGTGAAGACATTGATATTGTAAAAGACTATTTATTACTTCAAATAGGGAAACCTTTTGATAGTAACTTTCAATTTAGTAATAATGATCGGTATTATTGCACAGAATTGGTTATTAAAGCATTAGAACAAGTTTACGCTGATATCTCAACAACTGTATTATCAACAGAAGTATTTATGATGGATGAAAAAGTATTTCTGCCCGATGACTTACGCAAATCGTTTTTACTTGAAAAAGTTTTTGATGTAAACTCTGATCTCCGTTAACAGCTAATTAACTCCTTGCAGTTTTAATTAGTTCACTGGTCAATCGAAAAATATTTTCAGCAGAATTATAAACACCTGGCGAAACCCAAACATCGTTGCAGCGAGAGAAAACAATTAGCCCTATTTTCGGGGGAGCTTACAAGTATAAATCAAATCGTTGTTAGTCAAAAATGGAATAATAAGAAATACTCGCTGACAAGGTCGCATTTTTTAGAATTTCTAAACAATGAAAAAGCGGTCACCAAAGGATGATTTTTTAATAATAAACGTTAAATTATTTAACGGTCTTTAACAATTCGCGCACCAATCGCTTCACGTCTGATTCCGTATTATAAATACCCGGCGAAACCCGTATGGCGTTGCCGCGATAGGAAACAAATATCTTATGTCGTAGAAGGTGTGCTTTAATCTTTTCCAAATCGGAACCGGAAGGCAAACGTATTCCAAACAAATGTGCGCCCCGCCAGGCTTCGTCTTCTATCCAAAACCCTTTTTCCTTCAACATATTTAACGGCTCTTGTGTAATCTGTCGGCAATAGGCTTCAATGCGTTCCGGCTTCCAGTTGTTTAATTGCTGAATACCTTTCAGCAGCATAGGCACTAAAATGAAGTTACTGTGCTCGCCCACTTCGTAGCGTAAGGCTCCAGGCTGATATTGACTCTGGTAATTCACCAGGTTAGTAAAATCTTCACTGTGCAGGCGGTTTATCCAGTTTTCTTCTATCGGAACACCCTCGTCAAAATATTTTCCATACCAGGCCAGTCCGATGCCATACGGACCGAGCAGCCATTTATACCCCGCACAAATGAGTGCATCCGGGCGTATGCTTTGCACATCAAAAGGCATGGCACCTACACCTTGTGTACCGTCAACAATTAACAGGGCACCCACTTCCTCAGACCTTTTGCGTATGGCCATAAGATCGAAGCGCGTGCCATCGGCCCAATGAAGCGGAGCAATGGCTACTACACGCGTTCCAATAGTTATGCTTTCCAAAATACGTTCATTCCACTTTTTGCCTCTGTCAATCATGGTATCGGGAGGAGAAATAACTTTTACCTCCGCCTCATAATCATCGCATAACCTTTTCCACGGGTAAAAATTACTCGGAAACTGCTGATCGGCTACCACAACGTTTTCACCTTTTCGAAGACGGATATTGCGTGCAACGGTAGCCATTCCGTACGAAACTGACGGTATAATAACTACGCGCAGAGGGTCGGGAGCGTGAATCAGCTGTGCAAATGCTTTCCGCAGTTCGTTGCTGTCGGAAAAAAAATCTTCGTTTGAAATTAATGCCGGATTACGTTTGGCACGCAGACCGCGTATGCCGGCCTTCTCCGCCGATTTAAGCAACGGCGACATGTAGGCGCAATTGAGGTAGGTAATAGAGGGCGGCAGGGTGAATTTATTTCTTTTGCACGTAAGCATGTTTGTTTTTCCACTCAAAGGTGTTGATGAGGTGAATAATTTCTTTTTTCATGTATTCGATGGCCGGCTTCAGTGAGTCGTTGTGCACTTTGGTATTGAAGTACAACGCACCCCGAACAAAGTTGCGCGTGGAGTCGGTTAAGGTAAACTGCATCTGGCTAGGTACTTCGCCTTCAATTTCTGCAATAACAGCGGTTTTACCTGATGGTGTTTTTACAATGGTTTCGTCAATGGCGTGTGCCTTAATCTGATGCTTAGCGGTGAGCGTATAGGCATCGTTTAGGAATTCACGAAGCAACTGCTCGCTGTTTTTGAGCTCCTTGTAGGTGATGTGTATGGTTGAACGCAGAACGGGATAATAAATTTCCAGCCAATATCGTTCGCTGAAGCCGGTTGTATCGGGAAGCAGGCGGGCGTGTCGGGAGTACTCAAAATAATATGGAAAAGAATCGGGAAGGGATTGGTATTGCGGCTCAGGTAATATGAGCCGGTTATAACCAACGGGTTTAGGAAGGTAATTTCGTTTACAGGCAGTAGCGAAAAATAAAGTCAGTAAGATAATATACCGAAACATCATTATGCCTGGGCCGAGGACTTTTGCGGCAATATAACTTTTATGCGCCGGATGCGCTTTTTATCCACGGTTTCGATAACAAACTCAAAATCCTTATAGTGTATGTGTTCGCCTGCTTTCGGGAAGCCACGGTGCAGCTCGAGCATCAGCCCGCCCAGCGATTCGCTTTCACCCCGCACTTCATCAAAGGTTTCAGGTGGAAGATTGAGTGCTTTACACAAATCGTGCAGCGAGATGTTTCCCTCAAAAATAAAAGTACGGTCGTCCATGCGCTGGTAGTTCAGGGTGGCTTCGTCAAATTCATCGTTGATTTCACCGATGATTTCTTCAAGCACATCTTCCAGGGTAACCAGTCCGGCGGTGCCGCCGTATTCATCCACCACCACGGCCATGTGCACATGCTTCTCCTGAAAGTCTTTTAGCAGGGTGTCGATTTTTTTGGTTTCCGGTACAAAGAAGCCTGGTCGTAACAGCTTTTGCCAGTTAAACGAAGCATCTTCATGGAGGTAGGGAAGCAGGTCTTTGATATACAATATGCCTTCGATCTTATCAATGGTTTCGCGGTAAGCCGGCATGCGCGAGAAGCCAAAACGGTTAATGTCATCAAGCAGTTCGTGAAAATTCTTTTCAATATCCACTGCCGCTATGTCCACACGCGAGCGCATGATTTGCCGAACGGTGATGGTTCCGAAGCTCACTATACCTTTCAGGATTTTCTTTTCTTCCTGCGATGTGGGTTCAGCCTGCGTGGCGATTTCAAGTGCCTGATGTAACTCCTGCACGGTAGCCTGATAACCTTTCTTCTCAAATCGTTTCTCCACCCACCGGGTCAGGCGCATCAGTGGAATGCTAAGCGGCCGGAAGAGCCACACCAAAGCCTTCCAGGTGCCGGCCAGTCGGGTTGCAAGCGAAAAGTTGTTTTTGGTGGCATATACCTTCGGCAGAATTTCTCCGAAGAAAGTAATTAGCAGAGTTACCGTGAGTGTAACTCCGGCTACAATAAATTCCTCGGGCCTCCGGGTGTTGGCCAGTTCCCACATTAAAAATGTGGCCACGGTTACTACACCTACGTTAACGGTATTGTTTGCAATTAAAATTGTCGCGAGCAGCAGACGAGGATTGCCAAGCAGATCGATGATGTTGCGGTCGGAGCGGTTGTTTCGTTTGCGGCATCGCTCCAGGTCATCCGGTTTGAGTGAAAAGAAGGCGACTTCGGAAGCGGATACCATGCCTGATAGAAAAAGCAGAAGAAAAATAAGCGCAACACCCAGCCATATTATCGGGTGTATACCCGAGAGCCAATCGAGCAGCGACTGACTGGGAGGTTCGTCCAAGGTACGTGGGATTTAGTTTTAAAACAGGCCGATTTAAAATGGTAAATCATCCGAAGCGTTGGTTTCCGGCATCGGCGTAAAGTTTTCGGCTGCAGGCTTGTTCGCCGGTGTAGAGTCAGCAGGCGATGCACCGGAGCTTCCTTTAGGCGTAAGCATGGTCATGTTATCAGCAACTACTTCAGTAGTGTATCGGGTAACACCATCTTTTTCCCAGGAGCGGGTTCGCAGTTTGCCTTCGATATACACCATATCACCTTTGTGAAGGTACTTTTGAGCAATTTCAGCAAGGTTGCGCCACAGAACGATGTTGTGCCATTCGGTGGTTTCCTTACGTTCACCGGTATTGCGGTCGCGGTAAACCTCTGAAGTGGCTATCGTAAAATTCGCCACC
>JANWWN010000030.1 GCA_025055435.1 Cyclobacteriaceae bacterium
CATATCATATCTTTTAAATCTTCATGAAAGATATCCACACCAGAATCAATAACAGCCACAACAACAGTTCGAGAAGGCCGGCCTTTCAACAAAGTTTGATAAGCACGCTCAGCACTTACACCCTGCAGAAAATCTGTCTCGGGGTCGCGCAGAAACCAGTCGCGCATGCGGGCAGCACTGTCGGAATAGTGGATACTTTGTTGGGCATTTGCCGGCTTTAATTCAGAAATAAAAACCGCAAGCAAAAGGATGAACGAATATTTCATGGCGCTTTGAAAAGAGATTGCAATATACAATTTGGAAAAGGGATTAAAAGGCTTTGTATAGTTTGGTACCGAAATGTTCAAAACAATCCAAAATCTTACTTCTGTGCCGCCACATTAAAGATAACCTCGGAAGCACCGGTTACCTCTCTGAAATTTGACCTGAAAATGATGAGGGAATTATGGTGTATGTGATTTTTACCACGCTGACTCTTTTTTACAGCCTGATTTTCTACGGAGCCAGGCAGCTCAAACGAAAGGAAAAATCAACCGAACTACAATCACAACCACCTCGAACCTGAAAAGAACGTCTGACAGTTTATGTGCCCAGGACTGGATTCGAACCAGCACACCCTTTCGGGCGCTACCCCCTCAAAGTAGTGTGTCTACCAATTTCACCACCTGGGCAGGTTGTGCCGAAGGTGGGATTCGAACCCACACAGCTTGCGCCACACGCCCCTGAAACGTGCGTGTCTACCAGTTTCACCACTTCGGCAACGGGGAGGCAAAAGTAATAACCTTTTCGGAATTTATACAGTTCAGCTTTTTCGATGACGGTATTTGATAACCTGTACCTTTTCCAGGGTTATCAGCCCTTCTTTTACGTGCTCATCAAGATAAGGCATCAGTCGGTTAATGTTCTCTTCCGTATCGACAATTTCAATTACAATGGGTAAATCTTCGGAAAGTCGCAAAAGCTTAGCTGTATGGATGCGGCTCTCGGCACCAAAACCCATTATGCCGCGCAAAACCGTAGCTCCTGCAAGGTTTAGTTCGCGTGCTTTCTTCACAATCGCTTCGTATAAAGGTCCTTCAGGCGTCTGATCCGACTCTCCTATGTAAATACGAAGTAAAAGTCCGCTTTCTGGAAGTTTCATAATTACCGGATTACATGTACAAGATAACGGGCCACCACCATTCCTGCATAGGCCAGTAAAATACCCCCGGCGTTATTCAGGACCATCGAGAGTATAGCCATGCGCCATTCGCCATCGCGAAGCAGGTTAACCGACTCCAGGGCGTAGGTTGAGAAGGTGGTGAAGCCCCCAAGTATTCCGATGAAGACAAAAGTACGCCAATGCGGTGCCCAGGAACTTTCCTCAAAAAAGCCCCATAACAATCCTACAAGAAAACAACCCATCAGATTAACGGATAGGGTACCCCACGGGAACAGCGAACCGGTGCGCATTTGAACAAAACCGGACAACGCGTAACGCGCCAACGTACCTAATGCACCACCGGCAAGGAGAAGCAGAATTTTCAGCATGGTGCAAAATAAAGGAAATGTGCCGCTGCTGAAACAGAAATGAAAGCAGAGAGCCGGGGATGAGATTTGAACTCACGACCTGCTGATTACGAATCAGCTGCTCTGCCACTGAGCTACCCCGGCCTGAATTTTCCGGCAAGTGTACAGAAAAAACCTAAATTGTGCCTGCCATGCTCTCCAAAAAATGCAAATACGCCATCCACGCGCTGTTGCACATGGCGCATCAGCCGGAAGAAAAATATTTAATCCGGGAGATATCGGAGTCCTGCCGTATTCCAAAAAAGTTTCTGGAAACCATTCTTCTCGAACTTAAACACGCAGGCATGCTGGGAAGTAAAGCCGGTAAAGGCGGTGGTTATTACCTGAGGCGAAAGCCTCAGGAAATTAACCTGGCTGAAATAATCAGGCTGTTTGACGGTGCCATAGCCGCTGTACCTTGCGCCACTTACAAATTTTATGAACCCTGCCGGGAATGTGAAGACGAAGCAACCTGCAGTGTCCGCTCTGCTTTTCTGGAAGTCCGCAATGCTACTGTTCAGATGCTTAAGCACAACACCCTGGAATCGCTGATAAAAAAAGAGCGATCGCTAATCAGAAAAAAGAAACGATAAATTCGGTGAGTAAAACTGCCTGCGGCACTCCCGGGCTATTTAATGATGTAATTCCAACCGTGCCGATCCGGCTCATAACCCAACCGGATAGCATGAAGTTTTGACTTGAGGCGCTCCTGAACCGAACCTGTTTGCAGTGGCGGTAAAGTATAATCCCGACCGTGAACGGATACTACGGCAATGGGCGCAACTACCGCAGCCGTTCCCACCCCAAAAGCTTCGGTAATTGTGCCGTGTTTAAATGCTTCTGCTAACTCTTCCACGGATATTTTCCGCTCCTCCACTGATATCCCCTCTTCTCTGGCCAAGGTCAGAATAGAATCGCGTGTAACACCATCGAGGATGGCGGTAGTGAGTTGCGGAGTAATCAGCTTTCCGTTTATCACGAACATCACGTTCATCGCCCCGGATTCATCGATGAATTTGTGTTCCCGTGCATCCGTCCATAGCACCTGATCATAACCGGCTTCGCGTGCAAGTTGTGTAGGATAGAAAGCCCCACCATAATTGCCGGCACATTTGGCATAGCCGGTACCTCCTTCTGCCGCACGCACATAGTGGTCCTCCACTTTAACCCGAATCGGTTTATTAAAATATGGTCCTACCGGTCCGGTTAGGATGGCAAATAAATATTCTTCCGAGACTTTCAGACCCAACCGTTCTTCAGTAGCAAAAGCTACCGGCCGGATGTACAACGAGCTTCCCTCCTCTCGGGGCACCCATGCACGGTCCACGTCAACCAATGCGTGCAGGCAGTTCACAAAAAAATCTTCATCCAGGACGGGCATGGCCATGCGCTTGAGCGACTGGTTAAAACGCTCGGCATGTTTATACGGACGAAACAAATTAATGCTGCCCTCTTTCATCCGGAAGGCCTTCATCCCTTCAAAAACAGCCTGACCATAATGCAATGCCAGCATGGCCGGTGTAAACGAAATGGGTCCGTAAGGTACAATTTCGGGCATATGCCATTTTCCGTTTCGCCATGCACACAGCAGCATGTGATCGGAAATATTTTTACCGAATTCAAGCCGGTTAAAATCAATCTCAGCTAAACGCGATTGGTTTGTTCGGGTAACAGGTATAGATGCCGGATTCATGAATCTCATTTACCGGAAAGGTAAAAATTATCGTGTAAAAGAAATCCCGAGTCAATCAATTTTTACCCGAAATCCTCTTGCCTAAATAACGATAGCCGCGGTTTACCAGGAAGATACCGATTAGCACAACTATGATGGCAAATACGATGCGCAGGTTTAATTTTTCATCCAACACCAGCCAGCCTAACACAACGGCCACCACAGGGTTAATGTACGCATACACCGATACCAGCGCTATCGGGAGCGTACGCAGTGCATACAGATAACTTGCATAGGCCAGTATGGATCCGAAGAGAATCAGGTAAATCAAAGCGTAAATGGCTTCAGTGGTCCAGACCAGTGAATCATATTTATCAAAAACGAAACTGAAAATCAGGCAAAACAATCCGCCGAAAAACATTTGCAGGGCTGCATTCATGAACGGACTGAAATCGGGTTGCTGTTTTTTCAACCACAAACTTCCCGATGCCCAGCTTAGGACGGCAATCAGTATCCAGAAAATTCCCAGCCTGTATTCTAACCGGCCTAGGTCGGCAAGGTGTTCGGAAAACATGAGTAACATGCCGCCCAATCCCAGGAGCGTTCCGAAAACAACTACGAAGGCAGGGCGCTCGTGATAGACCAATAGATTAATAAGTATGACTGCTACGGGCAGCAATGAACATAGTACGGCAGCCACACCGCTGGGCACATACACCTCGGCCCAGGCCACAAGGCCGTTACCTAATGTGATGAGAAAAAAACCGGCCACTGCCTGTTGCAGAACATAGCGAAATGAAAGATGACGTGTTTTAAGGGTGAAAAACAAAGGCGTAAATAACAACATCCCTGCGCACATCTGTCGGATGGCGGTAAACAGAAAGGGCGGGAATTTCATCACGCCAATACGAAGCGCCAGGTAAGTGGTACCCCAAATCAGGCTCACAGCCAGCAAGGCCAGATAAGGAAGAACAGGGACGGATTTTTTCACCGCGCGAAGTAAATAAAATTGTCTTGTTGAAATCGCAACAGCGGATAATTTATCCGCCCAGCGCCTTGCGCACCGCCTCAGGAATGCTTACCACTTTGCGATGACTGTAGTCAAAGCAAACGATACCGGTTTTACCTAAGGCTACTTCCCTGCCGGAATCGCGGTTGGTAATTCGGTACATTAAATCAAAGCCTGCACGGGTGAAATCAACTGCTGCTATCTCCACAATCAGCACATCGCCATAAAAAGCTTCCGATTTATACACCACGGCAACATCGGCAATTACCTGCCCGACCGTTCCGTGCAGTTGAAGTTCGTTTGGAAAACCCAGGTGGCGGTAATACAAAACACGCGCTTCCTGCATTAGTGTAAGCATGGCATCGTTGCCTACGTGCCCGCCATAGTTTAAATCGGATATGCGCACCGGCAGTTCGCAGCGAAAGGAAAAAGATTCCGGTAGGTTAATGGTTATTCTTGCCATGAAAAAATTTTATAATCCGGCTTCCTGTAATAATTCTTTTGCGTTGGCCACGGCTGCCGGCGTAGGCCGCTCACCGGCAATCATGCGGGCTATTACATCCACCCGCTCCACTGCCGTGAGCTGACGAATGGCACTTACCGTTCGCGACTGATAACTTTCTTTGAATACCACAAAGTGTGTATCGGCACGGGCGGCAATCTGCGGTAAATGGGTTATGGTGATAAGCTGGTGCTTTTTTGCCATCAGCTGCATCAGGCGAGCAAGTTTAACAGCGGTTTCACCCGAAACACCGGTATCAATCTCATCCAATACCAGCGTAGGCATCTCAGTCTTCTCGGCCATCACATATTTCACGGCAAACATGAGTCTTGAAAATTCGCCGCCACTGGCCACCTGACTCAGCGGTCGCAGCGGCATACCCTTATTTGCACTGAATAACAACTCAACCCGATCGATACCCAGCGGCCCGGGCTCGGTTACCGAGTGTTGAACTGATAGCCGCGCTTCGGGCATGCCCAGCTCCGCCAACAACACCACCAGTTGTTTGCACAACGGTTCAAAACTTTTTTTTCGGGACTGACTAAGTTTATCGGCTGCTTCGCTAAGTTGCGCTGTTGCTGCAGCAAAGCGCTTCTGCGCTTCACTCAGTGCTTCATCCAGGTTGGCAAGCGTGGAAGACTTTTTTTCCAGTTCCTGCTGAAGATGTAGCAACTGGCCTACAGTTGTGACACGGTGTTTCTGCTGAAGGCGATAAATCAGATCGAGGCGTTCGGTAAGCTGTTCAACCCGCTTCGGGTCATATTCCACCTGCTCATCCAGCCGTTCAATCTCTGCAGCAATGTCGGACAGCTCGGCCAACAGGCTAATCAAACGTTGCAATAGATTTTCATATTCCCTGCCATAACCCGATATGGACTGCAACAACTGCCGGGCTTCGCGCAGGTTATTCAGAGCAGCGTAATCAGACTGGCTGAGGGAAGCGAGCAAAGACTGCAACCTGCTTTTTATTTCCTCGGCATGCTCCATGATTTTCAACTCCGCCTCCCACTTTTCCTGTTCGCCCTCTTCCAATGCTGCCCGCTTTAACTCTTCCAGTTGAAAATGGATGTAATCGGCTTCCTGCGAAAGTGCCCGTACTTCGGCTTCCGTTTGCCGGAGGTGTTGCCTGGCCGATTCAAAAGCCTCCCATGCTGCCGCATATTTTTTTATAAGATTCTGATGCCCGGAGTAGGCATCCACCAGCTTAAGCTGAAATTTCAGATTACCCAACTCAAGCGTTTCGTGTTGTGAATGGATATCGAGCAATTGGTTACCGAGGCGTTTAAGCACATCCAATGTTACCGGTGTATCGTTGATGAAGGCACGCGATTTTCCTCCCGGACTAATTTCCCGACGGATGATGGTTTGATCAGCGTAATCCAGGTTTTCTTCTTCAAAAAATTTCTGCAGGCCGTATGCGCGTATGTCAAATGTTCCTTCGGTTACACATTTTTCGTTTTCGTCCCACAATACTTTGGTATCAGCGCGGTTGCCGGTAAGCAGTCCGATGGCACCCAGCATGATGGATTTTCCGGCACCGGTTTCACCGGTTATGGCGTTGAGATGGGCAGACGGACTGAACTCCAGTTGCCGGATGAGTGCATAGTTTTTGATGAGCAGATGCCTGAGCATGTACGGTGCTCAATTAGAATTATTGCTCTTTAATTGCTTTCTGCGATAAAGAAAAACCGAAGCTATACCAATCAAAACAGTTACCGCAATCCAGGTGGCTTCAGATGAATATCCTTTATCGAAAGCAAAATAGCACAGATAACAAACTACAAGCACAGCAACTAACGCCGCCAGTTGTCCGAATAAAGTAGTGAGAAAGGAAAAAGTGACAATACGCTTTTCCATTTTCTGACGGTGCCGGCTTTCCTGTTCGGTTAAATGAAGAATTCTGTTGGCAAATCCAGGCTGTACCCTTTCATAATGCTCCATGGCTTCAGGCGGCGGGATAATACCCTGATATACTTTTGTTTGCTGAATGACTGCCTTATGGCCTGAAACGGATTTATTCTTCGACATTTAATGACTCAGCTTCTTTTTTGAATACCTTATTTAGGTCATTTAAAACAACAGCCCAATCCTGTCCAATAGCTTCATTCAAATTCTTAAGATAAATTTCTTTTACTGCTTTTTTAAACGGATTATCTGTTAAACCAAAAAAATAAAAAAAAGACTTTTCAAAGTTGTTTTCTTCAACCTTTAACTGTTCGAACCAATAGTTATCTTCAATAATATTATTCATACTAAAATAAACGTTCTGTTTTCTGGATGGTTTAACAAATATACCATTAGGAATCAATTTCGTATAATCTTCTCATACCCTGCCTGATTAGACGGGTCCATGGCAACTATTAAATCATAGGCTTCACGCCGCACAGGCAGTTGTCCTTCGGAAAAAATGTTAGCCAGCTCGCGGGTTTTCGCATCGAAGAATGAAATCACGATGATGGCATTCGGATTGATGTCCCGCGCTTTCTTAATGCTTTTCAGGCAGTCCAGAATAACCTGCCGGCTGTTGTCGGGGTCCTTCTCAAAGGTATCCATGCCCAAACGATGGTAGCGGTACATCGCGCGGCGTATCTCCGTAAACTGCGGGTTCAGGTAATTTTCAATTAGCCAATAGCGGTTGCGGTTGCTGCCTGTAGGCTGCCAGCCGTTACGGTTGGAGGTTTGTGCGTTGTTGACCACCTGCAGTGCCCGCTGAAACTGCGGATTACCACCCAGCTCGCTAAACGTATCGTTATCAATGCCGATGATCATGTAGGCATAAAAGGCCAGCATGGAAGTCAGGTTGCTCATGAAGGTATTGTCGTTAAACTCCAGCGGCTGCGATTCCACGTATTCAAAATCCCATTCGCGGTCGGCAAAGTTGAAAATCAGACTGGTATATGTGGTATTATACACCGGACGTGCAGCCTGTATTTGCACCGATGCATTGAAAACACCAATGGCCGGCATGTCGTTGATGTTAATCAGAAAGCTGCAGTTAATGCGCTCGTGCGGTGCATAGGTATCGTTGGTCCATTTGCGCGAGTTAAGAAACTGCTGAAAGGCATTCTTCATGTCGCGAAAAACATTCTGGTCGGTGGTGCGTACCCGCGGACCTACATTAATGGTAACCACGCAGTTCAGTTCCTGCGACCTTACTTCCACTACTGTAAACCATGCCAGTAAGAATAAAATTTTACGCATGCATCCGTTCAATGATAGCCTGAACAATATCGCGGGCTACTTCCTTTTTATCCTTCAAACCAAAAGCCTGCTCCTTTAACGAGCGGTCGATAATGGTTATTTTATTGGTATCGTGGCCGAAGGCCGCACCCGCATCGTTGGGCGAGTTCAGCACGATGAAATCAAAATTTTTTGACTTCAGTTTTTTTACCGCATTTTCCTTCTCGTTTTCTGTTTCCAGGGCAAAGCCTACAATCAACTGACCGTTCTTTTTCATTTCGCCCAACGACCGGGCAATATCATGGGTTTTAACCAGTTCAAGAATAAGCTTGTCTTCTTCTTTTTTTATTTTCTGACCGGCCACGGCTTTCGGTTTATAATCGGCTACGGCAGCAGCCAAGACTGCGATATCCGTTTCCGGAAAAATCTGCGTAGCGGCCGCGTGCATTTCTTCGGCAGAAGTAACACGCACTACGTGAACATTTCTGCTGCCGGGCTGCAGGTTAACCGGACCAGTTATCAATGTTACCTCGGCACCGGCTGCATCAAGCGCGTTGGCAATAGCAAAACCCATCTTACCCGATGAATGGTTTCCGATGAAGCGCACCGGGTCGATAGCTTCGTGTGTTGGACCGGCTGTTACGAGCGCCTTCTTACCTTTCAGCGGAAGCGATGCGAAAAAAAAATGTTCCAGCCACTGGACAATCGATTCCGGCTCGGCCATACGTCCGGTTCCGGTTAAGCCGCTGGCCAGCTCACCAAAGGCAGGCTCGATGATATAATTACCGAAATTTTTAAGACGTGAAAAATTTTCCTGCGTTGCCGGATGTTGCAGCATGTCCAGGTCCATGGCGGGCGCCAGCACCACCGGACAGCGTGCCGATAAGTAAACAGCCAATAGCAGGTTATCGCAAATACCCTGTGCCATCTTTGCCACCGTATTGGCGCTGGCCGGTGCAATGAGCAGGACATCGGCCCATAATCCCAGCTCAACATGGTTATTCCAAAGACCGCTTTTGTCTTTTACAAACTCGGTAAGAACCGGATTTTTTGATAAGGTGGCGAGCGTTACCGGAGTAATAAAGTCATGTGCTGCCGGCGTCATGATAATTTTTACCTCAGCACCTGCTTTAACCAGTAAACGGGTTAGTACAGCCGACTTATATGCAGCAATGCTGCCCGTTACACCCAACAATATGCGCTTACCGGACAGCATGAGTTAAACCAATTAAGCTTTGGTTTCGAGCGGCTCGTCTTCGCCACGGTAACGGAAGTTGAGTTTTCCTTCCAGGAATTCTTCCGTGGCAATGGTGGTGGGCTTGGGCATGCGCTCGTAAAACTTGGATATCTCGATCTGCTCGCGGTTTTCAAATATTTCTTCCAGGTTGTCAACGGTAGTAGCGAACTCCGCCAGTTTGGCGTTAAGCTCTTCTTTCAAATCGACTGCAATCTGACGTGCCCTTTGCGAAAGAATCGCTACGGTTTCATAAATATTGCCCGTAGGTGCTGAAAGTTTATCTAAATCGCGGGTAATAACGGATGTTTGTACAGCCATAGTAGTGTTTATGTTTTATGTTTCTATGTGTTTACGTTTTTGAGTTTTCCGAGTTTTTCAAGGCTTTCGGTATAGTACCGTTCCGCTTCCTTTAAAAACGGACTTTCCGGATAGCGGTCAACAAACTGCAGATAATCATTAACCACTTCCTGATAGCGCTCCTTTTGCCGCGCCTGGATACTTTCTTCAGCCAGTTTATATTCCGATACCATAATCAGGAAGTGCGCTTCTTCAACATAGCGGGAATCGGGAAAGTTCTTGGTAAAATTCTCCAATGCCACAATGGCGGCCTTGTAATAGCGAAGTTTCAAATACTGTTTTGCGTTGGTAAAGCCCTTTTCTTCCAGCCTCAACTGGATGGTGTTGATAACATCCAGTGCCTCATCGCGGTATTTGCTTCGCGGATAGCGATTTAAAAACTCCTGCATGGAAGCCATTGCTTCGATGCTTTCGGTCTGGTCCAGGTTCGGGCCGGGTGATGATTTATATAAGGAGTAGGCATACATGTACCGTGCTTCTTCAGCCAGCGTACTACGGCCATAGGTTTCGTAAAAGGACTTGAACTGTTCGGAAGCCAGCAGATAAAGTTTCTGATAGTACTGACAATAAGCCAGTGTAAACATGGCTTTTTCGGCTTCGGGCAGGCCGCGGATAATGGGCATAATCTGCTCGAGCAGCACAGAAGCGCGGTAATAATCTTTTTTGGCGTAGTAATTCAGGCTGGCTTCAAATTTTACCCGCCAGTCGGGGTTTTTTTCAATCTTCCTGAATTTGCTGCAGGAAGCAAGCATAAAAACCGCCAAAATAAAGCCAAATACGCGCATAAGCCTGCAAATATAGCACATTGTAACATTGCCCGCTCAGCCCTTCCTCCTCACCACATCCGACCGCCTGGGCCGGGAATCGCCCAGCCATATGAAACCCTTCAGACGGGTTTTTTCCTTCACCAGTTCGTGTGGCGGAATAAATTCCGCCTCGGGTTTTACGTAAAACGTAACGTTGTTGGCCACACCATCTTTAAAACGAATGGTGATGTTACTGCAAATGATTTTATTCATTCCGATAAAGGCATTGGTCTTGTCTTCCAGCGCAAAGAACAAACTCTCCCCGTTGCCGTCAACTACCACATGACTCAGCTGCTGATTACGAAAGTAAGCGGTCATCTTTCTGCCTTTCATCTGATTATAATTTTTCAGCGTATCCACGGAGATAACGAACGAATTCGATGTGAGAAATACTTTACTGATTTGACCGCGCTCGATGAGCATCGTAATCGTATCGGCCAGCATCTGATTGCCCTGAGTCCATAATACCGGACTGCGATAAAAATACAACATGGAGTCAGCCTGATGATACACAACCGAGTCCGCAAGGCCCTGCATATCCGACTTCCAAATTTTAACATGATGATAGGCCAGCAGGCGTTTTCGGCCGGGGTCGGGATGGTCAATGTTTACCAGTGTATCAGCCGACAGGAACAATGTATCGCCTTCATCAGCAACCTTGGCCAGCCATGCGTTACCATATACCTTTCCAATGTTGTTTTTCCGGTCAAAAATGGACTCATCTCCGTAGATGGTTAAATTTTCCTCTTTGGATGTCATCACCACGTTGCCCTGAACGCGGTAAAATCTGCGCTGGTCATCCAGAAATATGCGCTCACCTTTGATGCTGTAGGATTGGCTTTCGGCCATACCACGTGCCAGGGCCGACTGCTGCGTTTTGGTGTCGTACTGACCTCCCTCGTAAACCGCCTTATTGTTGTCTTTATCAATTACCGTAGTAGGCGTGCGAAAGTAGATGATTTTTGTTGCCGAGTTGTACTGCAGGCTGTCGGAGGTCATCGTATAGTCCGGATTTTTCACCACCACATCCCGCTTGAACGATGCCAGGTTATTATTTACATTGTAATATCCTTTACGGCTGGTTAACACATTGATGCTGTCCACCAGTCGGCCACCGTTAAAATACCGGGCCTCATTCCGCTCACGGTCGAAGTCAAGGAAGTCGGTGTACAGTGTGGCTGTCTGCAGTTTGGTAAACACTACTTTCTGCCTCAGCTTAGCCAGTCGCCTGTTGCCATCGTATTCTCCGCGCACCGCAGTAATGGTTACCGAGTCGCCATCGGTTATGCGCACGTTACCATATGCTTCTACCCGGTTGGCCTTTCGGAAAAACAAAGCTGAGTCACAGTAAATGGTCGTGCGATTCTGAACAAACACCACATTGCCAATAACGCGGTCGAAGCGCTCATCACCACGCCTGCCTCCGCGCAACTGGTCGGCCTGTTTGAGTGTGATACGGCTTTGTCCGTACAACGCCAGACTAAACAACACCAGCAAAACCGATAACAAGCGCACCATAAGCCGACAAAAGTAATCAAAAACCGAACCAGGCTTTGGTATCTTTGTACCGTGCTCGAACAGTTTACCGCACATATCCGTCAACATAACCTTTGCTCACCAACCGACCGGCTTTTGCTGGCCATCAGTGGTGGGATGGATTCGATGACCATGCTTCACCTGTTCGTTTCAGCAGGTTATAACAATCTGGCCGTTGCCCATGCCAACTTCCGCCTACGCGGAAAAGAATCGGATGAGGATGAGCAGTTTGTGCAGCAATATTCTGCGGCACGCGGTATTGCATTTTTCAAACGCCACTTCGACACGGAAAACTATGCCCGGCAAAATGGCATTTCGGTTCAGATGGCCGCACGCGAACTGCGCTACTCCTGGTTCGATGAACTTATTGAACAGGAAAATTTTTCGGCTGTTGCCACTGCCCATACGCTTACCGATGCCATTGAAACATCACTGATGAATTTTCTCCATGGCGCTCCCGCTGAAGGTTTGGCCGGCATACCGGTAAAAAACAACCGGGTTATCAGGCCATTGCTTTTTGCCTCACGAAAAGAAGTTGAACATTACGCCCGCGAAAACCGGATAACCTGGCGGGAAGACTCCAGTAATGCTTCAGATAAATACCTGCGTAATTATTTACGACATCATGTACTGCCGCATTTCAGTCAGGTTAATCCTTCGTGGGAAGATAATGCCGGGCGCACCCTGGAAAAACTTCATGGCTCTTTAATCCTGCAACAACTGGGCCTGAAGCTGATAACAGAAAAATTTATCCGTACTGAACCAACCTGCGTTACACTGTCGAAAGAATTTTTTCGCACAAACGCTCATCCGCTGATTCTGCACAAGCTGATTGAAGACTACGGATTCAACTATCCGACATGCGTTAACATAATGAAAGCCGTTCACGAGCAACCCGGAAAAAAATTTTTAAGTGCCACTCACCAGCTAACCATTGACCGCGATGCGCTGATTATCACGCCACACCCCTCAACAAACGAAGACGTTCTCATCGGGCAAGAACAACCGAAAGCCGTAATGGGCAGCCGACAGCTTGTTTTTCATCCTGCCCGCATAAGTGAACGACCTGCAGCACCTGCTTCAGCAGTGCTTGATGCGGATAAACTTGTATTCCCCCTGCGTTGGCGCGCCTGGAAACCAGGCGATTATTTTTATCCGCTTGGCCTTGGACACCGGAAAAAAATCAGCGACTTCCTGATTGATAACAAAATTCCGCTGCCGGAAAAAAACCGCGTTACCGTGCTCGAGTCCGGAGGTAAAGTTGCATGGGTGGTGGGCTACCGCATTGATGACCGCTTTAAAATTACCTCAGAAACCAAACGGGCTATCTGCATAACCCTTTGCACAGATTTTACCTGATAATCTTTTTCTTTGACCGCTCTATTGATAAATTGCCGGCCGTTTTGCCCTGCCCGGGCGACTGATTTACGCAAACAAAAAATTAGTTCACCATGAAAGTTACCGTAGTAGGTGCCGGCAATGTAGGCGCCACCTGTGCCGATGTGCTGGCCTATCGCGAAGTCGCGAACGAAATTGTTTTGGTTGATATTAAAGAAGGACTTGCCGAAGGCAAGGCACTCGACATCTGGCAGAAAGCTCCGATTGATTTGTACGACACCCGAACCGTTGGTTCTACCAACGATTACAGTAAAACAGCCAACTCCGATGTGGTGGTCATTACCTCGGGTTTGCCGCGCAAACCGGGTATGAGCCGCGATGACCTCATCGGTACCAATGCCGGCATTGTAAAATCGGTTACGGAAAATGTGATTAAACATTCTCCTAATGCCATTATCATCGTGGTGTCCAACCCGCTGGATGTGATGACCTATCAGGCTCATCTTACCTCCAGGCTGCCGCGCACCCGCGTGTTTGGTATGGCCGGTATCCTCGACACCGCCCGCTACCGCGCCTTCCTGGCTGAAGCCCTGAATATTTCACCGAAGGACATTCAGGCCATGCTGCTGGGAGGTCATGGCGACACCATGGTACCGCTGCCGCGCTACACCACCGTGGCCGGTATTCCGGTAACGGAGTTAATAGACCGCGACAAGCTGAATGCCATCCTGGAGCGCACAAAAGTTGGTGGTGGCGAACTGGTAAAGCTCATGGGTACCTCAGCATGGTATGCGCCCGGCTCGGCTACGGCACAAATGGTGGAAGCTATTATAAAAGACCAGCGCAGGGTGTTTCCGGTGTGCGTGAAACTGGAAGGCGAGTACGGCATTAAAGATTGCTATCTGGGTGTTCCGGTTATTCTGGGTAAAAACGGTATCGAGAAAATCATTGAACTGGATTTAAATGCGGAAGAACGCGCCTTGCTGGAGACCAGCCGTAAGCACGTGCGCGAAGTGATGGATGTGCTGGAGAAACTGGGCTAATCCATCAGACGGTACAGGTCGTTCAGCGAAAGCTGATTAAAATTTTCAACCGTCAGATCGGCATCCGCCAACTCATCGGGTGTATGCGTGGTTGTGATGCCGATTACTTTTGAGCCGGCTGCTTTCCCGGCCTTTATACCCGACAGCGAGTCTTCCATTACGATGCATCGTTCATTTGGCAACTGCAATGCGGCAGCTGCCTTCAGATAAATTTCAGGGTTCGGCTTTCCGTTTGTAACCGACCGCTCATCCAGCACGATGCGAAAGTGATGCCGCACCGGGATGTGCTGCATCAAAAATTCCACATTGGCAGGTGGCGCGGAGGTAGTCAGTGCACAGGGAATATTGGCCGATTGCAGATCGTTCAGAAAACCGATCAATCCTTCCACAGGTCTTACATAAGGCGCATACATTTGCCTGAACAAAGCTTCCTTTTCATCGGCATAACGCTGCAGCGCTTCACTGGTAAGTTTGCCAAACAGCGCGGTAATCCAATCTGTATTGGTTCGGCCGTAGATGCGCCGTTTCATTTCATCTTCGGTAAGGGAAAAACCGTACTTTTCACAAAACTGACGAATGGCAACCTGATGAAACGGATTGGTGTCGGCAATCACACCATCCATATCAAACAGCACCGCAAGTTGTTTTTCTTTCATTTTCTGCCGATGTAAATTTTTTCTGTTGAAACCAATCCATGCCTCCGGCATATTTCCTCTCCCAGCTCGGCGGCAAATGCACTTTCTTCAGCTCGTAATCCGGATTGGGCAATGCGGAGGATGTAGTCCTTGCCATATCTGCGCAGGTGGTCCGCCTGTCCGTAATGTTTTTCTCTTTCACGTGCCGATGTTACCGAGGCATCTTCAATTGTTGTTTCGGGTACAGGGCTGAAAAAAGGAACCTGAAGTATGGCGAATCCGCCCGGCCGCAACACCCGATGAATTTCACGTAACGCCTGTCGGTCATCCGGCACATGCTCCAGCACATGGTTGCAAAGCACCACATCAAAATTGTTATCCGCAAAAGGCATAGCCTGAATATCCGTTTTTATTTTTGCCCAGGGCGACTCCAGGTCAGCCGTTATATAGTGTGCACCATGTTGTTTTTCAAATGGCCGGATAAAGCAGATTTCCGGAGCAAGGTGCAGAACGTCCAAGGACTTTTTGAAAAAATCGGTTCGCTCCTTCAGATACAGCCAGATGAGCCGGTGGCGTTCCAACGACAAACACTTCGGACACAGGGCATTGGAACGCGACCGAATACGACCGTAGGGTAAAAATTTTTTGAACGAACCGTTGCACACCGGACAAACCACCTCATTACCACGTAAGAACCACGCTGCCAGGCACAGGAAAGGCCTGGCCAGCCGTTGTAATACCGGGCGCGGAACAAAGCGGATTACCAAAGAAATAAATCGCCTCATGAAGCCGCTAAAATACGGCTCATTACAGCCCGGGCAAAAAGAAGTGCCGCACCGTAAAACTTTTTTACCTTCGTTATCATCTTACCCGCAGAACTGCAGTTATTCAATGAAATATTCCGGCCAGCCCGATGGCATGATGCAAACCGATTCGCTGATCATACAAGCCTGTAACGGAGATGAACAGGCCCGAAGCCGGCTGGTGCAGTTATGGTACAAACGGATTTACAACTATTGCTATAAATTTTTTATGGACCATGACCTGGCCATGGAAGCAACGCAGAAAACCTTCATCAGTATGTACCGCAACCTGTCATCGCTGCAGGATACGGGGCGCTTTAAAAGCTGGCTGTACACCATTTGTGTGAACCAGTGCCGCGAAGAAATGCGTAAGCATAAGAAAGACCGCGCAGTTTCGCTTGACACAGATTACCTGTATGTACATGACGAATCGGCTGCATGGGAGAAGGCCCTGCACCGCCACGAAAATCCCGAAAGGGAATATGCGCGCCAGGAACTGGCCGAACTGATGCAGCAATGTCTGAAAGAGCTGAGCGATGAACAACGCGAAGTGATTATTATGAAAGAATACGAAGGCATGAAGTTCAGGGAAATAGCCGATGTGCTGAACATTCCGGAAAACACAGCCAAGTCGCGCCTGTACTATGGCCTAAGTGCGCTGAAGAAGATTTTGGAGAAACGAAACATCACCATTGAATTACTGAACGATGAAAACTGAAAAAAACTTTCCGGAAAGCCTGTTGATGGCGTACCTGTATGGCGAAGCGAGCGAATTGGAAAGACAGCAAGTAGAGCAATACCTTGCCGAAAATCCGAAGGCAAGAGCTGAGTTGCTTGCGCTTAAGGAAGTGCGCAAAAAACTGGCAGCCCTGCCCGATAAGGAAGTAATCATTCCTGCCCTGCCGGTGACGGCGCATCACCGTGAATCGGATATGCGATTACTCAAAACGTTGCTGGCCGTGGCTGCCTCTGCTGCCATCATTTTAATCAGCTTATGGCTCACCAACACACACATCAGTTGGTCGGATAAGGAAATCCGCATCAGCTTTGGCAGTCAACCGAACAGCCACACCGGCACAGCACTCACTCACGAAGAAGTTCAGGCCATGATTGACCAGGCCCTGCGCAGCAAAAGACTGAACGAAACATCTGCAGCCCTCACCGAGCAGCAGGTACGCGAGTGGATAAGAGCCTCGGTTGCACCGGTAACACAACCGGCAAACTCCATTTCCGATGAGCAACTAAAACAATACACCTCTGCTTTGTACGCCGAAAATGCACGGCTGATGCGCGAGTTCATCAACCTGTCGGCCCGCGAACAACAGCAGGCCTTTGAAGAAATGCTGATTGACTTTAGTGCTTACCTTAATCAGCAACGCCAGAATGATCTGCAAAACCTGTATTCCCGGCTGAATGCCCTTGAGCAGAACACGGAGTTGTACAAACAGGAAACCGACCAGCTTTTAACAGGCATAATGGCTTCGGTATCATCAACACCCGCAAGGGAAATCAAAAATTAATAGCTGATGTTCAATCCTTTCAACTTTATAAAATTTACTATGAAATCTGTTGTCATCATCTTGTCCTGGGTAAGTCTCATCATACCAGCTTATGCACAAAAAGCAGATCCGGAGCGCATGGAGCGCGATATCGAAGTCGCTGAAAATGTACTGCAAACGCTTATCAAACAACAGTTTCAGTCGCAACGCACGTTCTTTCCGCTGGACATTGAAGGATCATATCAGGAAGGATTCGGCATAACGTTCCGGTTTCCGGCAAACTATACCACACCGATTACCATCGCTTTGGGCGATAATCAGATTATACTGGATGGCAACGCCGTTGGCGGACAGTGGAACATCATTGAAAGAGATATTGAAGACCGGGTACGCATTGAAATTGACGATGAAATACGCCTGAAAGAACGCAGAAAGCCTGCAAGAGTACGCATGGACCTGGACAGTCTGCAAAAGGTCTATAATGAAAAAGTGGTGGAAGCTGCCCGCACTTTTCTTCTGGATTACCACGACCTGCTGAGCCAGCTGCCAGCCAACGAAAGAATTCTGATCACCAACCGTGGCGAGCAGCCGCGCATGTGGATAAATCGCTACATGTCGTCCCCCAGAAGAACACTCATCGAAGTGGAAGCCGTGAAAGGCGACCTGAACCAGTATCGCAACGGCAAACTGTCGCGCGAACAGATGTTGAGCCGCATCCGGATATTAAATACCGAAACTGCCGAAGCAGCCGAACCCGACCTGGAATTGTTATCCAGCATTCTCAGTCGCCTGTATCGTTCCGATCTGTCAAAAACCTACTTCTCGGATAACAACGTGAATTATGAGCGCTTAAAAAACTTTGGCGTGGTGTACTACCTGCGCATGTACAGCAGTAACCAGCGTGGTGACCGGTTCGACATGCCTACCGTAAAGATGGAGAATGTTGACCAGGCTACACGCGATAAGAAAGTAAAGGAGCTCTACCCCCAGTTTGAAAAAGAACTGAAGGAAAACATAATTGAGTACGGACGCACCGTAAAGAGCCTGGGTGACGATGAACAACTGGTAATTAACGTGCGCATGACGAAATGCGAAGGATGCGGCATTCCGTCAACTGTTGAGTTTTCGGTAAAAGGAAGCGTATTAAAAGATTATTCATCCGGTAAAATCACAAAAGAAACGGCATTGTCGAAAGTGATGGTAAAGAAAGGGAGTTTGCAATAAACTTCAGCGCCCGGCTCGATCAGGCGAAAGCAGACAGTTTTAATTAGCAGGGCAAAGTCAATTCATCAACAATTAACTTCCATTTGCCTGCAACCTTTGGCACGTGACTAAGGTTACGGACATGCCGAGGTGCTATCTTTACCTTTGCCGCACTTTAAGCAAACCCCCGACACACATGGCTATTTTAGGTTATGCCGCCTCCGTACTCATGGGTCTTTCACTCGGTTTAATTGGTGGCGGTGGTTCCATTTTAACAGTTCCTATTCTCGTTTATCTGTTTGGAGTTGACCCGGTGTTGGCAACTGCCTACTCGTTATTTGTCGTTGGCCTAACCAGCCTGGTAGGCTCGTACAGCCACTTCCGCGCAGGTAACGTACAACTTAAAACAGCATTTATCTTTGGCCTTCCTTCTATTGCTGCAGTTTATGCCGTGCGCAAATTTGCCGTGCCGTATATTCCCGACCCGGCATTCTACATCGGTTCGTTTGCCGTTGCCAAAGGCACCCTGCTCATGGTGTTGTTTGCCGTTCTCATGCTCATGGCAAGCATTTCCATGATTCGTCAGGGCCGGCAAAAGGAGTCTGAAAAAAAATCAACAGATAATTATCTGCTCATCTTTTTGGAAGGCTTGCTGGTGGGCGGCCTCACCGGACTGGTTGGCGCAGGTGGCGGTTTCCTGATCATACCCGCCCTGGTTTTATTGGCGGGCTTACCGATGAAGCAGGCCGTAGGCACCTCACTGCTCATCATCGCTCTAAAATCACTTATCGGTTTTACCGGTGACCTGGGTGCCGGCCAGCCCATTGATTACGGCTTCATGCTGCTGTTCTCAGCCTTTGCCATTGCAGGCATATTGCTCGGCAGCTATCTTACCAAATTCATCTCCAATGAAAAATTAAAGCCTGCCTTTGGTTGGTTTGTTTTGGTGATGGGTGTGTACATCATTATTAAAGAAGTGCTATTGTAAAATCCGGATATAGATTCGGATAATCATCTTCTTTGATTCAGGCTGTGACAAAAGTTACCGACTGACAAAAATCAGGATTTCATTTTTGCTGATAATTCATTCATTAAACCCCGATAGTTATGTTAGAAGCAATACGACAACCGTGGCCCTGGTATGTAGCCGGCGCATTAATCGGATTAACCGTTCCTGCGCTGCTGCTGCTTGGCAACAAACACTTTGGTATATCCTCATCACTCCGGCACATCTGTGCAGCCTGTTTTCCCGCAAAAATTCCCTTCTTCCAGTATGATTGGCGAAGGGAGGTCTGGAATTTATTTTTTGTTGGCGGTGTGCTGATAGGCGGTTTCGTAGCTACACAATTTCTCAGCAACCCCGAGCCGATTCGGGTCGCAGAAAAAACCGTGGAAGAACTTCAGCAACTCAACATTCAAACCGACAGCCAACTGATGCCGGCTTCTATTTTCAGCATAGAAAATCTGCTCACGCTGAAGGGCCTGGTATTTTTTGTAATTGGCGGGTTCCTGGTGGGCTTTGGTACACGCTATGCCGGCGGCTGCACCTCCGGCCATTCCATCATGGGCCTTTCAACCTTGCAATGGCCCTCTTTGGTGGCCACCTGTTGCTTTATGGCCGGTGGCTTCCTGATGGTTCACCTGATCTTCCCCTGGTTAATGCAACTATTTTAACTCCAACAGACCTGAGATTATGGAAACTTTAACTAAAGAAAATATCCATACCATTACCGCTACTGATGAACAGCCCGTTGTGATTGAGCACCCTCTGGAGTGCGAAGCACCCAACGACCAGATTGCCCGCGAAACCTGGACCAGCAACCTGAAATACGCTGTAGTTGGTATCCTTTTCGGAATTGTATTCGTGAAAGCCGAAATCATCTCCTGGTACCGTATTCAGGAAATGTTCCGCCTGCACTCATTCCACATGTATGGTGTTATCGGAACCGCTGTTATAGTGGGAATGATTTCCGTATGGCTTATTAAAAAATTTAATGTTAAAACCCTGCAGGGCGAAAAGGTTGTGTTTCATACCAAAGAATTTCATTGGGGTAATGTTTTTGGTGCCCTGCTGTTCGGCTTGGGTTGGGCCATTACAGGCGCCTGCCCGGGTCCGTTGTTTGCACAGATTGGCAGTGGCTTTCTGGTGGTAACCGTTACGCTCATCAGTGCCATAGCCGGCACCTGGGTGTACGGATTCCTGCGGGAAAAGCTCCCGCACTGATGGATTATTTCATCATGCTAAAATCAGTATGGACCGACAATTGAACCATAAACTCTTTATCCGTGCAGTAAATCTGTTCGTGTTGCTGGTTATGCTACTGGTGGGATTTATTTGCGCCATTATGGGGATTACTGTTTACGGACCTGAAAGAGTTATGGCCCGTTTGTCGGAAAGGCCGGAAACACAAACCCCACCTCAGCCGGTACCGGATGTATGGGTAGCACCTGACACATCCGCTATACCCAATGACGAAGAAGGTGAACGGATACGCTACGGCAGAAAACTGATTGCAAATACTGCCGAATACCTGGGACCAGAAGGAAAAGTGATGCCCATCAGCAACGGAATGAATTGCCAGAATTGCCACCTGGAAGCCGGCACCAAACCCTATGGTAACAACTACAGTGCAGTGGCATCAACGTATCCGAAATTCCGGGCGCGTTCCGGTACGATTGAATCCATCGAAAAAAGGGTAAACGATTGTTTTGAGCGAAGTCTGAATGGTAAGCCGCTGCCCGATGATTCGCCCGAAATGAAAGCCATCGTGGCTTACATGAAATGGCTCGGAAAAGATGTTCCGAAAGGTGAAACACCCAAAGGTGCGGGCCTGGTTGAACTTACCTATCTCGATGTGCCTGCCGATCCGGTTAAAGGTAAAATGCTGTACGAGGAAAAATGTATAGTGTGCCACGGAAGGAATGGCGAAGGAGTAAAACACACCGGCACCACCGGATGGCTATATCCGCCGCTGTGGGGCGAACAAAGTTACAACACCGGTGCAGGGTTATACCGGCTTTCGCGATTTGCGGGCTATATCAAGGCTAACATGCCGTTAGGAGCAACTTACCTGGAACCCCAGCTTACCGATGAAGAAGCCTGGCATATTGCGGCTTATGTAAATTCCATGCCACGGCCGGGGAAGGATATTTCAAAAGACTGGCCCGATATAACCCAAAAGCCGGTTGATCATCCCTTCGGCCCGTATGCCGATGGCTTTGATGAGCAACAACACAAATACGGCCCTTTTAAACCCATTATCGAGCAACGAAAAAAGTTAAGTGCATTAGTTAAGAAATGAAGCGGTGGTTAGTGATAATTTTATGGAGCGCTGCCTTTGCTAAAGCGTGGACTCAGCACCAGGACCCAAGCTGGTCGGTAAGGCGTGCCATCATCAACGAGCAATGCATGCAAAACGACAGCCTGTGCAACGTTTTGCATAAGCTGGGTGTGTTCGAAGGCCACTTCCGCACGTTTTTTATGGGCACCTTAAACCATCGCGACTTTCCGGATTACTACGCCCTGGCCATGGGCGGAGGGCTCGCTTATTTCTCACCGGTTATCAAAAATTTTCAGGTCGGACTTTCAGGCTTTACTATCTACAACCTCTCTTCTTCCGTACTCCATCCCAATCCACCTTTTAATAACCGTTATGAGATTCAGCTGTTTGATGTAACCGATCCGGATAATCATGGCGACCTCGATCGCCTGGAAGATTTGTATTTGCGCTATTACCTGTCGCAAAAAAATCATTCCCATATACAAATTGGTAAGTTTCACCTGCAAACCCCACTGGTTAATCTTCAGGATGGCCGCATGCGTCCAAATCTGCAGGAAGGGATTTGGGCAGAGTGGAACAACTGGAAGAAGATAAAATTTAAAGGAGGTTGGATATGGCGCACTTCACCGCGCGGCACGGTACGATGGTACACCATCAGCCATTCGCTGGGCGTATATCCGGGCGGCCGGGCTGTAAATGGTTTGCCATCCGATTATGCAGGAAGAACACCTTCTGATGGTATCTTTATCGGAAGCGTTTCCTATCTCCCTTCTGCAACATTGAATATCGAATGGTGGAATTATTATGTGGACAATCTGTTTAACACCTCATTGTTTAAAACAGAATGGAAAAGAAAATCGAACAGTAAGGAATGGTTTGCCGGTATTCAATATGTGTACCAACATTCCCTAATGGATTCGTCCCTGCCTGCTGAGCAGCAATACATGCCGGCTGGCAGTCGGTCGCAGGCCATCAGCACCCGCGTAGGTTTTACCCGCCTTGGCAACAACGAAAAGTGGCACCTCAACTATACACGCATTACCTCACATGGAAGATTTCTCTTCCCGCGCGAATGGGGTGTTGAGCCGTTCTACACCTTCATGTTCCGCGAGCGCATTGAAGGCGCCGGCAACGTGCACGCAATCATGTTACAAAACATTCGACACCTCGATAAGTCGCACCAACTTACATTACATACACAGGCCGGCATTTTTGCCATGCCCCCTGTTGAAAATGCATCACTTAATAAATATAACATGCCCTCCTTCTATCACCTGAATGTGCGCGGAAGATACCGTTTTACCGGATTTCTGCATGGCCTCCACGCCGATATCCTGTATTCCTACAAGGGCACTTTAGTTAAAAATCTTGAAACAACACCGGCCAACTATCACAATAAAGTGGATAACCACCTGCTGTCGGTTGTGTTGGATTATTATTTCTGATAAATATATTCGTGACGATTGTCACGATTGGCTATACAGTTATCACGTAATTTAAAAGCATGAAAAAAATTCTTGTTTTTGTGCCGTTTCTCCTCGCAGCCCTTAGTTCGCTGCAGGCACAGCAGTCTCCCAAAATTATTCTCCACCTCCAATCAGCCGATACACTGGTACATCGATCTCTGGTAAATCAGGTGACTAATCTTAAAAAGGAATTTCCTAACTCGACTATTGACGTGATTTGCCACGGGCCGGGTATGGAATTTCTGCTCAAAAAGAAATCGGTATATATCGACCGCATCCAGCGTCAAAATCTGAAAGATGTAACGTTTACCGGGTGTGAGTTCACCATGACTCAGCGTAACATTAAACGCGAAGATCTGGTGCCTTTTGCACGCACGGTTCCCTATGCCCTGGCCGACATTATCCGGAAACAACAGGATGGTTGGTTTTATATCAAATTAGGATTCTGAAATTATTTACCGCAGTATTATGAAACCTGTACTTTATAGCTTCCTTATTCTTTTATTTGCCAGCGGATGCTCCCGTTCACAAAACATTACCACACTGGATGTGGCACAGTTTGAAAAGCAGCTTAAGGAAAAAGCTGATAAGATTATTCTGGATGTACGAACTCCGGAAGAATATTCTGATGGACATATACCCGGGTCAGTGATGATAGATTATTACAAAAGCGATTTTCGCCAGCAGATTAACAAGTTGGATAAAACAAAACCCGTGTTTGTTTACTGCGCATCGGGTGTGCGAAGCAGCTCGGCAGCGAAAATACTGGTGCAGTCCGGGTTTACCCAGGTATTCAACCTGCAGGGAGGAATAAACGCCTGGTATCGCTCAGGTAAACCCATTGAACGCTGAAGCAGGAAAAATTTTATTTACCAATGAATCCCGAACATCACCTGCAATGCTCCTGTACACACTGTAAGCCATCTGTCGTAAAGCAGAAAGAAAAAGAATACCATCTTTCCATTTCCGAGAACAGCCGAAGGGAATTTCTGCAAAAAGCCGGCAGGCTCGGATTGGCTTTAGGCGCAGGTGGTGGACTAATCACACCCGTATCTGCCTCAGCCCTGTATTCAGGAGATGCCGAAGCGCGCAGCCGCGAAATGATAAGTAACAAAGCAGTACAACAAGGTAAGGTTACCCATATTACCCTGTTGCACACAGCCGACATCCATGGGCAACTGCTTACCCACGATGAATTTTTTATCGAGAACAATCAGGTGGTGTACAAAAAGCGCGGAGGTTTTGCAGTACTTAAAACCATGATAAAAAAGTTACGTGCAGCAAATCCGGCTAACACCATGCTGATTGACGGGGGCGACTGCTTTCAGGGTAGCGGGGTGGCAGCACTCAGCAAAGGAAAGGCAATCGTTCCGCTGATGAATAATATCGGGTACGACCTGATGCTGCCCGGCAACTGGGAAGTGGTGTATGGCAAGGAAATGATGATGAAGGACATGTTTGCCTACAACTGCCCGAAGGTTTGTGCCAACATGTTTCACCAAACCAACGATGCCTTTAACGGTGATCTGATTTTTCCGCCTTACTATGTAAAACGATTTGGCGATGTGAAAATCGGCTTCATCGGCTATAACGATCCGCTTACACCCAAACGTCAATCGCCCGCCTACAGCGAAGGTATTTTATTTACCCAGCCTGAAAAAAATGTAGCCAAATACATTCGCCTGCTGCGCGAATACGAAGGGTGCCATCTGGTCATCCTGCTTACCCACATGGGCCTTGCGCAACAAATCGGTCTGGCTAACAAACCCTTCGTAAAAGGTGCGGACTATATCCTCGGTGCCGACACGCATGAGCGCGTTCGCGAGCCGATTGCAGGCGTACATGCAAAAGTAACCGAGCCCGGCGCTTTTGGGTCGTTTATTGCCAAACTCGATCTGGTCGTGGAGGATGGAGAAGTCAAAGACCACGCGTATGCACTGCTGGATGTGGACCCGGAAAAATATCCGGAAGATGAAGAAATGAAGGCATTGGTTGAGAAAGCCCGTGTACCATACCGGAAAGAACTCGACCGGGTAATCGGCAAAACCCGGACACCGCTGGTACGCTATTACGTAATTGAAACTCCGATGGACAATTTGATTACCGATGCCATCATGTGGAAATTTAAGCCTGACATTGCGCTAAGCAACGGCTTCCGGTTCTGCCCGCCACTGGTTCCCGACCCCAAAACCGGAGTAGCCGAAATCACCATGGACTTCCTGTGGAGCATGTTACCGGTTGACAGCGAAGCCAAACGTGGCGTAGTTACCGGAAAACAGCTGTGGGACTGGATGGAAAAAGAACTGGAAAACGCTTTTGCCAAAGACCCGGCCAAACGTTTCGGCGGCTGGGTGGTGCGCTTTAAAGGAATGGAAGTAAACTTCACCATTGGCAACGAAGCGGGCAAGCGGGTCAATTACATCAAAGTGAACGGCAAACCGCTTGAACTGGAACGAAAATACACCTTTGTAGCCTGCGAGCGCGAAGGCGACCCCGATACCACCATTTGCCGGATTGATGACGTTGCACAACCCGAACGACTGGGCATAACCATGCACAGCATCATGGAAGAATACCTCGCGAAGCATTCACCTGTAGCTCCGCGACTTGAGGGCCGCGCAACAGCTACCGATGCTCCCCACACCCTGCTTACGCAACTGATGGGTTATGGGTATGAATTCAGATAACACCTCATTTTTATGCTTGTGCAGGTATTTGTTGTGGGTGCAGTAATGAGCTTTGTGGGCTCCATTCCGCCCGGCACGCTTAACGTGCTGGTTCTGCAGATGGGGCTGCAAAAAAAATTCAAACAAGCCATGCGTTTTGCACTTGCCGTTGCCCTGGTGGAGTACCCTTATGCATGGATTGCGGTTGAGTTTGAACACTGGATCATGTCCTCACCGCAGCTGACCAAAAATTTTCAGCTCGTGGGCGCAGTTGTCATGACCTCCCTCGGAATATTTAATATCCGTACTACACGAAGACCTACGAACTTTTCGGTAAAATTTCAGGAAAGCGGTTTTGTTAAAGGATTGATTTTAAGTTTACTCAATCCGCAGGCTATACCTTTCTGGATTGCCGTTACCGCCTATTTAAAAATGCAGGGATGGATTGAACTGAACTCGACATGGCAAATACATAGTTACGTACTCGGAACATCGGTAGGAACCATGGTATTGCTAACGCTGTTAGCTACGATGGCCAACCGCATGTCGGATTTGATGAATAAAAACCGGTTGTATCAGTTCCTGCCCGGACTGGTATTGCTGGTGCTGGGGATCGTTGGGTTTGTTAGGTATTTTGTTCACATCTGAATGTGAGGAACTATGCTGGCCATTGGTATTAAACATCAAAGGAAGCTTAGATAATATTAGTAAATCTTTCTTCTTGACCAATTGTTAAAAATTAAGAACGACTTCAGCATAAATGCAGATTCAGAAAAGTAAGTTTTAAATAAATCCAATAAAACATGATTCGCAAAGGCACACGCATATACAGCATTTTGCATAAAAAATGTCCGCGCTGCCAGGAAGGGAACCTCTTCATTTCGGGAGCTTACACCAAAAAATTCATGGAGATGCCTTCAAAATGCCCGGTATGCCAGCTGAACTACGAACCCGAGCCCGCATTTTACACCGGGGCCATGTACGTCAGCTATGCCCTCCAGGTAGCCCTCTTCACCACCATCTATGTTGCACTGCGAGTATTGTTCAATCCGGCAATGGAAGTTTATTTCATTGCTATGATCGGTATTCCGGTAGTGCTGGCACCCGTAACACTCCGGCTTTCAAGGGCCATCTACATCAATTTCTTCTTCAGCTATGATCCGGAATGGATAAAAACAACTGCAAATCATGACGGAACCGTCGCTGCGCAGAAAAATTGAACTCCGGCTGGAAGAAAAACAAAAAACCAGTCGGGCCCGTAGGCAAGTTGCCTGGTTGTTGATTGCCGTACATATCATCACTATGTTCGGCTTCTACCGCCTCGGTCAACCGTATGTTTCGGGAATAACTCATCTGTTAAGTGGATACCCTGTTGCTTCAGCATTTACAGCGTGGTTGCTCTCTGCTATTATTCTATACAAACAGGTAAAAGCCGATGAAACCGAATTATCTGTAAATATTGCGTGGCTCGCTGCAGCGCTTTCCGGTCTTTCCATAATTCTCCTAACAGCCGATACCTATCATGCCCGTCAGCACCTGCCCGAACCGGCATCCTTCCGCCCCGGCCTCGCTCTTGCTCCGCAACTCTTTCTTCTCTTAACTACAGTTGGCGTTTCATTTTATTTTTTTGTAATACAGCGTCAAATCCGAAATTTTCTTATCCACTCACGCAACCTGCTTCCGGTACAATTTGCATTGGCTTTTGTGGCCTATCTGGTACTTGTATGGCTCATGATGATGTTGGTGAGATAATTTTTCCGCACAGTTAAACCATTTTCTCAATATTGTGACGCGTGTCACTGACGCATATCTGTGCTTTTTCTGACCTTTGTATCAGCTTTCGGAAATCATTGTATAACAAAAAACCTGACGAATATGTACTTCCAGCACGTGTACGACAAAACCCTGGCCCAGGCCAGCTACTTCATCGGATGCCAGGCTACGGGCGAAGCCATTGTAATTGACCCCAAGCGCGATGTGGATACCTACCTTGAAATTGCGCAACAAAACAAAATGCGCATTACCCACATTGCCGAAACCCACATTCATGCCGACTTTCTGACCGGTTCGCGCGAGCTGGCCGCCTTAACTGGTGCACAGTTGTATTTATCGGATGAGGGCGGACCCGATTGGCAATATGAATTTCCGCATATCGGATTGAAAGAAGGTTCGACCTTCATGGTGGGTAACCTGAAATTTGAGGTGATGCACACACCCGGCCACACGCCCGAAAGCATCAGCTTCCTGCTTACCGATACACCGGCCAGCGATAAACCTGTGATGATTTTTACCGGTGACTTTGTATTTGTAGGCGACATCGGCCGCCCTGACCTGCTGGAAGAAGCAGCCGGTTTTGTAGGAACGAAAGAAGCCGGTGCGCGTCAGATGTACCAGTCGCTGAAGAAATTTTATGCCCTGCCCGATTATGTGCAGGTATGGCCCGGACACGGTGCCGGCTCGGCTTGCGGTAAAGCACTGGGTGCGGTGCCCAGCTCAACCGTGGGTTATGAAAAAATATCTAACTGGGCCTTCCGCTATAAGGACGAAGAAAGCTTTGTGAAGTTTCTGCTCGAAGATCAGCCCGAGCCTCCGCGCTACTTCGCCATGATGAAAAAACTGAACAAAGTAAATCGCCCCCTGCTTACCGAAGTACCTAAACTAAAGAAACTGTCGGCTCAGGAATTTAAAGCGGCATTAGAAAAAGGAATAAAAGTAGTAGATACCCGTACCAAGCAGGAATTTGCCGAAGGCTTCATTCCGGGAACCCTCAACATCCAAAACAACAATTCCTTCAACACCTGGATGGGTTGGTTTATGAATTATGACGAGCCCTTCGTGCTCATTGCACCTGAAAGCAAACACGATGACCTGGTGCGTAAGCTGATGCGCATTGGCCTGGATAACATTTACGGCTACGTGCCTGATGTTACGGTTTGGACTGAACTCGGAAATAAATTGGAAAAAGTGCAGACCATTTCGGCCGAAGAACTGAAGAAAATTCTTCAAACCAACCATACCCAGATTGTGGACCTCCGCGGTGCAGCCGAATACAAATCAGGACACATTAAAGGTGCTGACCATGTATTTGTCGGTACACTGGAGAAAAACCTCAGCAAGGTTAAAAAAGATGAACCGGTGGTCATCCACTGCCAGGCAGGCGACCGTGCATCGATTGGCTACTCTATTCTGGCCAAACATGGTTACCGGAACGTGAAGAATTACATGGGCGGAATAAGCGAGTGGATAAGCCTGGGTAACGAAGTAGTACGAAACTGATTACAACCTAAAAAACAACAATATGTTTGGATTATTTTCCGTTGGCTCGAAATTATACGAGAACCTGAGCGGACCGGAGTTCAAAGAAAAATACCTGGCCAGTAACAATGCCGTGCTGGTAGATGTACGTACGCCCGGCGAGTACCGCGCAGGCACCATTAAGGGTGCTAAAAACATAGACTTCATGTCACCAACCTTTAAACAGGAGTTCTTGAAACTGCCAAAGGATAAGGAATATTTCCTGTTTTGCCGAAGCGGTAACCGAAGCGGCCATGCCTGTGCCATGCTGGCCAAAGAAGGCTATAAAGTTTATAACCTCGATGGCGGCATTGGCGACTGGCCCGAATAAAGAACGCTTGACTGATATCAAAAAAGGCAGGGATTCCTGCCTTTTTTGCTTTGAGCCAATGCTTAGTTAACCATAACCGGCTGATTGATGATGGACTGTGCGGTAGCTTCAAGTATTTCGAAGGCATTTTCGGCCATGCGATTCTCCGTATCGAGTGTAGGATTTACTTCCACGATTTCCCAGGCTACCAGTTTCGGACTTTTAGCCAGCTCCACATTCAGCACCTTGGCTTCTTCTACGGTCAAACCGTTGGGCACAGGCGTACCGGTACCGGTGGAGATGCGGCTGTCCAGGCTGTCCACATCAAACGATACATAGATCATATCGCAGTGGTCAAGCATTTCCAGAACACGGGCAGCGATTTTAACCGCGCCCAGCTTCTTTACATCTTCGGCCTCAATGAAATTGATATTATACTTGTTAATCAAATAGTTCTCGGCTTTTTCCAAATCACGCACTGCGATATACACGATGTCTTCGGGATAAATTTTCGGACCGGGCATGCCTACATTTTTAATCTGCTCCCAGTACTCCAGGGTTTCACCGCGCGGATCGTTCACTTTGCATTCCAGGTTATCAATGCCGCAGGCCATGGCCAGAGGCATGCCGTGCATGTTACCGGAAGGTGTGGTAAATGGCGTGTGAATATCGGCATGGGCATCAATCCATACCACGCCCAGCCTGCCGCCCGGATTAGATTTTTTAATACCGGCAATGGTACCGTAAGCGGTACTGTGGTCACCGGCAATTACCAGCGGAAAGTAATCGTTCCACAGCGTTTCGTACACTTCCAGGCACACACGCTCCTCCATAATCATTACGCCGTCAATAAACTTGGCGTAAGCGTGCTTGGCCCCGTCAAACAGCAACTCGTTTACGTGTTCAACCTCTACCGATTCATGTTTCTTGAAAAAATCGGATTTCAGGTCCAGGCTGGCAATTTTAATAGCCTCCACGCCCAGGCTGGCACCGCGTGTGCCGGCTCCGATTTCTGACTTTACTTCTATGATTTTTATTCGTTTCACAAAAAAGATATTCTAAAGGTTAAACAAAGCCTGCCGGATTGTTTTGCAGGTAAAACGCAAGACGGCCCCCGACTTAGTGGTCGGGCATCGGGTTAAGACCCCGGTAAAAACCGGGAATTCCGGCAAATGGATAAATAATGGCCATCCGATTTGAAGCATTGCAAAGATGGTGAATTTATGTGAATATTGCACTTTTTACGGGAGTAGCCGTTCGCGAAAGAAGGCACAACCCTGATTACAATCCGGTCAACCCGCAACGACCAACAACGAAATGAAGAGTTACCGCGAACTGATTGAGCAAACCTTTGAATTTCCACAAAAGGAATTTAAAGTACGCGATCACGAATTATTATTTAATGATGTGCCGTTGATGGACATCATCCGGCAGTACGGCACTCCCCTCAAGCTCACCTATCTGCCACGCATCAGCGAAAATATCCGCTATGCCATCGCCACCTTTAACAATGCCATCGAAAAGTTTAAATACAACGCAACCTACACGTACTGTTACTGCACCAAATCCTCCCACTTCAGCTTTGTTCTGGAAGAAGCGTTGAAAAACAACATTCACATTGAGACCTCCTCGGCATTCGATATTCCCATTGTACGCGCCCTGTATGATAAAGGCCGAATTACCAAAGACACGTACATCATCTGCAATGGCTTTAAAATGCCGTTATACACCCAATACATCACCGAACTGGTAAACGAAGGGTTCAACTGCATCCCCATCCTGGACAACATGAATGAACTGGAGGTGTACGAGAAAAACATACGCGAACCCTACCGCATCGGCATACGCGTGGCAGCCGATGAAGAACCTAATTTTGAGTTTTACACCTCACGACTCGGCATCCGCTATAGCGACATCACACCGTTCTATCAAAACAAAATTGCCACCAGCAGCAAGGTTACGCTCAAGATGCTGCATTTCTTCATCAACACCGGTATAAAAGATACCGCCTATTACTGGAGCGAACTGAGCCGCTTTATTTTCAAGTATTGCGAATTGAAAAAAATCTGCCCTACACTGGACAGCATCGACATTGGCGGAGGTTTTCCGATTAAAACATCGCTCACCTTTCAGTACGACTACAAGTACATGATTGAGCAGATTGTTGAAAACATTAAATGGATTTGTGATAAGAACAACGTTCCGGTTCCTCACATCTTCACCGAATTCGGCAGTTACACCGTGGGCGAAAGCGGTGCCGTGCTGTATCAGGTAATTGACCAGAAACTGCAAAACGACAAGGAGTTGTGGTACATGATTGACGGCTCCTTTATCACCCACCTGCCCGACACCTGGGGGCTGAATCAAAAATACGTGCTGCTGGCCGTTAACAAGTGGGACGACCCTTTCCATAAAGTAAACCTCGGCGGATTAACCTGCGACAGTCACGACTATTACAACTCCGAAGCACACACCGGTGAGGTGTTCCTTCCGATGATTAACGATGAGGAACCGCTCTACATCGGCTTTTTCCATACGGGCGCCTATCAGGAGTCGCTGGGTGGTTATGGCGGCATTCAGCATTGCCTTATCCCGGCACCCAAACATGTACTGATTGACCGCAACGAGGATGGCGAAATTTTAACCCGCCTGTTTGCCCCCGAGCAAACCGAAGAAAGCATGATGCGCACCTTAGGCTATATTAATCAGCCCGAAATGGCACAACAGCCGGCTTCCTAACCGCAACCGGCCTCCGCCTCCTGATTTTCCTTTGATTATTGCCGGCCTTTAACTTATCTTTCTTACCCGGTGCCCCCGCCGGCTGCAGTTCATTTGTTTCACATCAAAACCTTCGGTTATGAAAGTGTATGACGACAAGCACATTAAAAACATCGTATTGCTGGGCGCCCCGAAAAGCGGAAAAACCATTCTGGCAGAAGACATGTTGTTCGAAGCCGGCCTCATTCACCGCCGCGGCACCATCGAAGGAAAAAACACCGTGAGCGATTACCACGAAATTGAACACGAACGCGGTAACTCCATCTTTGCTACCGTACTCCACACCGAATGGCGCGACTATAAAATCAACATCATCGATACACCCGGTTTCGATGACTTTACCGGAGAAATGATTTCGTCCATGCGCGTAGCCGACACCTGTGTTATGGTTATTAACGCACAACACGGTGTTGAAGTAGGTACCGAACTCATCTGGAATTATGCCGAGCAGTTCCGCAAGCCCGTGATTTTTGCCATTAACCAGGTTGACCACCCCAAAGCCGATTTCGATGCATCGCTTGAGGCCCTCAAACAAACTTTCGGTAAAGCGGTAACCCAGATGCAGTACCCCGTCAACCAGGGCGAAGGATTTGATGCCATCATCGACCTGCTCAAGATGGTGATGTACAAGTTTCCGCCCGATGGCGGTAAACCGCAAAAGCTGCCCATACCCGAAAGCGAACAAGAGAAAGCCAACCGCCTGCATAATGAGCTGGTGGAAAAAGCAGCCGAAAACGATGAGAAGCTGATGGAAAAATATTTTGAGAAAGGCACGCTGGATGAAGACGAGATGCGCGAAGGCTTGAAACTGGGCATGATTCATCACGATGTATTTCCGGTGTTTGTCATGTCGGCTAAGAAAAACATGGGCAGCGGAAGAATGATGGGCTTCATTGATAACGTTGCACCCTCGCCTCAGGAAGCCATGCCCGAACGCACCACCGATGGCAAAGAAATTCCATACGACCCGAAAGGTCCGGCGGTTCTATTTGTTTTCAAATCACACCTGGAACCCAACCTCGGAAAAATTTCATTTTTCAAAGTGATATCGGGTGAGGTAACTACAGGCGCTGAACTCATCAACAGCCAGACCGGCGCAGTGGAAAAATTCAATCAGTTGTTCATCATGGACGGCAAAACACGCCATGCTGTTGATAAACTGGTAGCCGGTGATATTGGCGCAACACTTAAACTAAAAGATACCTACACCAACCAAACCCTGCACGCCAAAGGGTTTGATGTAACCATCGAACCGATAAAATATCCCGAGCCGCGTATCCGAACGGCAGTGGTGGCGCAATCCAAATCGGATGATGAAAAAATAGGTGAAGTGTTACAGAAAATACATCAGGAAGACCCGACCCTGGAAGTGGGCTACTCGCGCGAACTGAAGCAACTCATTATTGCCGGTCAGGGAGAAATGCACCTGGCCGTGTGCAAATGGCTCATCGAAAACATGTACAAGCTGCATGTGGAATACAAACCGCCCCGCATATCTTACCGCGAAACCATACGCAAACCGGCTGTTGCCATGTACCGTCACAAAAAACAGTCGGGCGGAGCCGGGCAGTTCGGTGAAGTGCACCTTAAAATCGAACCGTACTACGATGGCATGCCCGAGCCCACGGAATATACCGTGCGCAGCAAGGAATTTATTGACCTGGAGTGGGGCGGAAAACTGGCATTTTACAACTGCATAGTCGGTGGCGTGATTGATGCGCGCTTTATTCCTTCCATCCTCAAGGGCATCTTGGAAAAAATGGAAGAAGGACCTATTACCGGCTCGTACGTGCGCGATGTGCGCGTATGTGTGTTCGATGGAAAGATGCACCCGGTTGACTCGAACGACATTTCATTCAAGATTGCCGGCATGATGGCCTTTAAGGAGGCCTTCCTCAATGCCGACCCCGTAGTGCTCGAACCCATCTACGACCTGGAAGTGCTGGTACCCGAGGAGATGATGGGCGATGTGATGGGTGACCTGCAAACGCGGCGCTCCATGATTATGGGCATTGATGCCCGCGGAAATTTTCAGGTTATCAAAGCACGCACACCGCTTGCCGAACTCGACCGCTATTCAACAGCCCTGCGTTCGCTTACCCAGGGACGTGCCAGCTTTACCCAGCGTTTTGCCGAATACGTACAGGTGCCGTTTGAAATCCAGCAGAAACTGGCTAAGCAGGCACAGGAAGTGGAGATGGCCTGAAGAAAGAAACCCCTGTAAAAACGTTATCGGTAACGCCAGGAGAAAATAGTACTTTTGCCGCTTAACCACCCCACGTGAGCAAGGCCATCGTTATCATACCCACCTATAACGAGCGGGAAAACATTGCCGACATGATTGATGCGGTAATGAACCTTCCTCTTTCGTTTCATATACTGATAGTTGATGATAACTCACCTGACGGAACCGCACAGGCTGTTGAAGAACTTAAAGCCGTTTACAACCGGCAGGAAATCCGGTTGCACCTGCTGAAACGAAAAGGTAAACTGGGATTGGGAACCGCCTACATTGCCGGATTTAAATATGCCCTGCAGTACGGCTACGATTACATCATGGAGATGGATGCCGATTTTTCGCACGACCCGAAAGACCTGCCCCGTCTGCTGCGCGTCTGCATGGAAAACGGTGCCGATGTGGCCATTGGCTCGCGCTACGTTTCGGGTGTCAATGTGGTGAACTGGCCCATCGGGCGCGTATTGCTCTCCTATTTTGCCAGTTTATACGTTCGCATCATTACCGGAATGCCTGTTTACGATACCACCGCAGGCTTTGTATGTTACCACCGCAGCGTTCTGGAAACCATTCCGCTGGATGAGGTGAAATTCATCGGTTATGCCTTCCAGATTGAGATGAAATTCAAGGCCTGGAAATACGGATTTAAACTGGCTGAAGTGCCTATTGTTTTTACCGAGCGCACACGCGGCCAATCCAAAATGTCGGCCGGAATTTTCAAAGAAGCTTTCTTCGGTGTTTTGCAGATGGAAATCCAAAGCTGGTTTGCTAAGTACCAACGCAGGCGGACTCCGCAATCAGCCGAGGTTACCCAACCCCAGCTTAATCAAAACGGATAGCCTTTACCGGGCTGATGCGCATGATTAGCGCCGTGGGGATTAACAAAACGGTAAGCACGATTACAAACGTCAGCACATTCAGTAAAACAATCGTTTGCCAGGACCAGCCCACCGGAACATAGTTCATATAATAATCCTGCGGGTTTAGCCGGATGATTTTCATTTTATCCTGCAACAGACAAAATCCCAAACCTATGGCGTTGCCCAACAGCATACCGCGCCACAACAGCCGGGCACCGTTGTATAAAAAAATCTTTCTTACCAACTGATCGGTAGCACCCAGCGCCTTCAGCACGCCTATCATGGGCGTTCGTTCCATCACCAGAATAATCACAATCGAAATCATGTTGACGCATACGATGAATAAAATAATTCCCAACAAAATATTGACCTGGCGGCTTAACAGCTGGAGCCACTCAAACACCTGGATATACTTATCGCGAACGGCCGTAACATTCAGATCGTAATCAATTGCCTCAGCCAGTTCGTAACCGGTTTCGTCAATACGGTTTACATCATTCACAAAAATTTCAATGCCGCCGGCAATGCTGTCAGGCCAGTCGTTCAGGCGGGCTATGAGCCGTAAATCGGCCAGTATCACCTTGCTGTCGAAGTAGTCCGATAAGTTGGTTTCGTAAATACCACATATGCGCAACCGCCTGAAGCGCGGCGGGTTCTGAAAGAAATGCACGATAACCTCATCATCTTTTTTCAGATTGAGCTTATCCGAAATAATCTTACTGATAACCACCTCACGCGAATAGCCCGAATCCGGAAAATGAAGAAACCTTCCCTCCACAAGGTTAGTGTTGAATGCCGTGGTATCAAACTCCCGGCTCACTCCTTTCATCAGGACACCCAGAATATCATCATCGGCTTTAATCAGGCCGGCCTGATGGGCATAGGCCTGATAATGTTTAATGTTGGGATTACTGCCGAGTACCTGTTTCAAATTGTTGGTAACATCAAAGGGCGGCTCTTCCACCGAATTGTTGAGCGTGAGTTTGTTGATAAGCAAATGTCCGCTGAAGCCATAGATTTTCTGCACCACCGTATTGCGGAAGCCTTCCATAATCAAAAATGAAACAATGGAGGCCGCCAGACCGATGGCAATGCTGGCTACGGCAATTTTATGCACAACGGATGAAAACCCTCCGTTTTCCGGCTGAATAATGCGCGATGATATGAAACGCGAAAGGTTCATATATTTCAGGCAAGATAAATGAAGAAAATGATTCGTACGCTTACCCTGCTGGCGCTGTTCTGTTGTGTTCAACCACAGCGCTCCGCAAATATTATGACCGGTGCCGAACAGATGAATGAGGTGGTGCGCAAACTCACCGGCAAACGGGTAGCGCTGGTTGTTAACCACACTTCGCTGGTAGGAAAAAAACACCTCACCGACACGCTGTTGCGGCGTGGAATTGATATCAAAAAAATCTTTGCACCCGAACACGGCTTTCGTGGCGAGGCCGAAGCAGGCGAAACCGTGAAGGACGGACGCGACACGCAAACCGGGCTGCCCGTTATTTCACTTTACGGCAATCTGAAAAAGCCCACACCCGAAATGCTGCAGGATGTGGACATCGTGGTATTCGACATACAGGACGTTGGTGCCCGTTTCTATACGTACATCAGCACCATGCATTACGTAATGGAAGCCTGTGCGGAAAATGGTAAGTCGTTACTCATTTTAGACCGGCCCAATCCCAATGGCCATTATACTGACGGCCCGATACTGGAGCCGGAATTCAAATCGTTTGTCGGTATGCATCCCATACCTATTGTTCACGGCATGACCGTAGGCGAACTGGCACGCATGATTAACGGAGAAGGCTGGCTGGAAGGCGGACGCATCTGTGCGCTGGAAATTATTCCGGTAAAAAACTGGACACATAACACACCATGGTCGCTGCCGGTTAAACCTTCGCCCAATCTGCCCAATAACCAGGCCGTAACACTCTATCCTTCCCTGTGCCTGTTCGAAGGAACAGCCATCAGCGTTGGCCGCGGAACACCCACACCGTTTCAGGTTATCGGGCACCCTGACCTGAAAGACATGCCCTATCAGTTCACGCCCACCGACATTCAAGGCATGGCCACCAACCCGCCACACAAGGACAAAATCTGCTACGGGCTCGACCTGCGCACCGTGCCGGTTAAAGCCGCGCTCGACCTGAGCTACCTGTTAAAAATGTATAAAGCCTTTCCGGAAAAGGATAAATTTTTTACCGGCTACTTCGAAAAGCTGGCAGGTACCAAAAGGTTACGCGAACAAATTCAACAGGGCATGACGGAAGAGCAGATAAAAAAAAGCTGGGAGGAGGGCCTGCAGCAATTCCGTAGAAAGCGTAGCAAATACCTGCTGTATCCGTAATCTGACGGCATGAAGAAATCGGAAAAAGTTCAGGACATCCTCCGTATGCTCGATGCGTATATTCCCGAGGCGCCTGTGCCGTTGCATCACAAAGACACGTACACCCTGCTGATATCCGTGTTGCTGTCGGCCCAGTGCACCGATGAGCGCGTAAACAAAACCACACCCCTCCTGTTTGCCCGTGCCGACAATCCGTTTGACATGGCTAAGCTCCCGGTCGAAGAAATCCGGGAGATTATTAAGCCGTGCGGACTTTCGCCCATGAAATCCAGGGCCATTGCTGAGCTCTCGCGCATTCTGATTGAACAGTATAACGGCCGTGTACCGGATACTTTTGAAGAACTGGAGGCATTGCCGGGCGTGGGGCACAAAACCGCCTCGGTGGTTATGGTGCAGGGCTTTGGCAAGCCGGCCTTCCCGGTAGATACACACATCCACCGCTTAGCGTACCGTTGGGGCTTATCGGACGGAAGAAGTGTAGAGCAAACCGAAAAAGATTTAAAGCGCCTGATACCGCAGGAAAGGTGGGCCAAGGCACACCTGCAAATCATTTACTACGGTCGCAAATACTGCCCCGCCCGCGGACACAAATGGAAAGAATGCCCCATTTGCGCCAAATACCTGCGAAGAAGCTTGAGGGACTGAGGATTAGCAGGAAGCAATCAATGCGCAGAAAAAAAGAGTCGAGCTGTTTATATTGCAGGAACAGGGCTTCAGGCGCGGGGCGAATGATTTTGGCTGCAAGCTACAAGCTGATTGTGGTTTAAATAACAGGGCTTGATGGGGTGGTAAAAGGAATATATTTTTATAGAATACCGGAGTTAGCAGGCACAGAACAAGCAAAGCAAGATTTGAAAGATTATGTTAGACAAGACAAATTAATCATAACTGCAGTTGCCAAATATAATGAAGCGACAGAAAGAGCAGAAGTAAAACAATTTGGTAACCGATTAGGAATAGAAGATTTCCGTAA
>JANWWN010000031.1 GCA_025055435.1 Cyclobacteriaceae bacterium
TTACCGAACAGAATAAAGAAGAAAAGCGTGAGCAGATACGGCAGGTAGGTTTCGTAGCGGTGGCCGATATTGGGCTTTACAATTTCATCGCGCACAAAAACGATGATGGGTTCAAAAAACGACTGAATACCGGAAGGCGCACGGCTTTTATTTTTTTGATAACCTTCAGCAACAGACAGAAACACGGCTACCAGTAAAGCAGCATTGATTAAAAGCATGGCCACATTTTTGGTAATCGAAACATCGAGTACCGGCTTTCCCGAGTCGGCCAGGTAGATGTGACCGTGTTCCATTTTATATCCATTATATTCTACCAGGTTGTGATTTTCATCATAAAAATTTTTCGAAGAGAAGACATCCCATCCTTTTTCTTTGGAGTAGACGATAACGGGGAGATAAATTGTTCCGTAATGCCCATCCCAGAAATGCCAGATGTGGTCGTCTTTAACGTGATGAAGAATAACTTCGCCTGCATCAAAACTTTTGCTTTCTGTACCTTCGGAAGCCTTAAGGGAAGGCGAAAAAAGAATCGCACCGAGCGCAGTGCAAAAAACAAATAAACGTCTGATAATCAATAAAAAAAGGGGCATCAGCAGCCTGATTTTAAGGGTTTTTAAAATCCGACCGCAAAGGTAGAAATTTAGGTTTCAGAATAAAATGATTTGAATTTTTTTCACCTGAACTCCAGCGCACGGATAACATCACCCTTGCTGATATTTCCTTGCAACTTTGACAGCCGACGTAACATTCTCCCGGATAGCAGTTAAATCGAATTGACCATCGGCTTTACGTGCCAGGAGGCTGGAGCCAAGGCCAATACATGCCGCTCCGGCTTTAAACCATGCCTCCAGTTCGTTAGCACCGCAGGAAATACCACCTGTCGGCATCAGCGAGAGTCCCGGAATAACCTGAAGTACGGCTTCGATAAATGACGGTCCCAATGCCGATGCCGGAAAAATTTTTATGATGGACGCACCCGCAGCCTGCGCATGAAATATTTCAGTAGGCGTAGCACAACCGGGTATCCACAAGGCCTGATGGTGCCTGCATACTTCCGCAAGGGCTGGGTTGAACACTGGTGAAACAATGAAATGGGCACCGGCTTTCAGGTAGGTTAAGGCCTGTTTTTCGCTGAGAATGGTGCCTATCCCTAAAACAAGGTCGGGGTATTTGCGGGCATGATGCAACAGGTGATTAAAAACCTCGGGGGCTTCTTTGCCGCGATGCGTGAATTCAAAAGCGCGGGCCCCGCCTGCATAGCACGCATCCAGTACATCGCTGGCCAATTCGGTTTCGGAGTGAAAAAAAACCGGTATAATCCCGGAAGTTTTTATCCGGTAAGCCTGTTCATCTTTTCCGCCCAAAGGTGCTTTATCTGGAAATGACTCCTGTGCCATTGCCTTGCATAAGTTGTTCAACCTCTGCCTTTGTAATCAGATTAAAGTCTCCGCGAATGGTGTGTTTCAAGGAAGCGGCAGCAACAGCAAAATTCACTGTTTTCCTGTCATCTTCTGCAAATTGCATCAGGCCATAAAGCAAACCAGCAGTGAGTGCATCGCCTCCTCCGATACGATCAACGATATGGGTTATTTCGCATTCATCCGACTTCACAAGTTCTTTGCCGTTCCAAAGGGCAGCTCCGATTATATTATGGTTGGCATTGATATATTTTCTGATGCTCATAACAATCTTACGAGCCTGCGGATAACGGGAGGCAAGGGTTTCACAACAGGAAGTTAACCTTTCCGATTCCGAGTGTCCCTTCCCTCTGATGCCCAGTATCTGGATGAGGGCATCCTCATTGCCGATAATAATATGGCAAAAGGGCAGTAGTCGGTTCATAACCTCACCCGCACTTTGCCCCCATTTCCAAAGTTTTGCACGATAATTCAAATCGGTGGATACGGTTAATCCGAGTCTGAAAGCTGTCTCGCAGGCTTCGATGCATACCTCAGCAGCACTTTGCGATACCGCAGGAGTAATACCTGACCAATGAAACCAGGTGCAGTCCTTCAGAACTTTTGCCCAGTCGATATCTCCTTTTTTTAGTGTAGCAAAGGCACTGTGATTACGATCGTATATCACTTTACTTCCGCGGTGCACCGCTCCTTCCTCTACAAAATAAATTCCCAGTCGCTCACCACCACGCAGTACCCCGGAAGTATCTACACGGTGTGCGCGAAGCGTGGCCAAAGCTGCATCGGCCAGTTCGTGATTGGGTAAACGGGTAATAAACGATGTTGGTATGCCTAATGCAGCAAGTGAAACGGCTACATTCACCTCGGCTCCGCCAAAACACATTTCAAAAGAGTTGGCCTGTCCAAAGCGCAGGTAGTGGGGTGTTGTAAGCCGGAGCAACAATTCGCCAAAGGCTGCAACTTTCTTTTCCATTAGCTGACTATATAAAACGATTGATAAGGTTTTCGAAATATTCCTGCCTACCACTAATCAGCTCCGGCTCTCCTGATTTTTCTGCCAGCGCTTTCAGGTCGGTAAGGGATAGTTTTCCCTGTTCGAATTGTTTGCCGTGGCCGGAATCGAATGAGCGATAACGTTCTTTTCTGAGTTTTAGATATTCGCCGTCTTCCAGAATGGCATGGGCTGCGAGCAATGCCCGGGCAAAAGTGTCCATACCTCCGATATGCGCATAGAAGATATCTTCCGGGTCGGTGGAATTTCTACGGGTTTTAGCATCGAAGTTTATTCCACCGGTTTTAAAGCCGCCCGACTGCAGAATGATCAGCATGGCTTCGGTTAGTTCAAGCACGTTGTTAGGAAACTGATCGGTATCCCATCCATTCTGATAGTCACCGCGGTTGGCATCAATGCTACCCAGTAAGCCGGCATCGGCTGCTACCTGTAATTCGTGCTGAAACGTGTGGTGGGCCAATGTAGCATGGTTAACTTCAATATTCAGCTTAAAATCATGTATCAGGTCATACTCTCGTAAAAAAGAAATAACCGTAGCCGCATCAAAATCATACTGATGCTTGGAAGGCTCCATGGGTTTCGGTTCGATAAGGAAAACGCCTTTGAATCCGTTTTGCCTGCCGTAATCTTTTGCCATGTGCAGGAAGCGCGCCAGATGTTCCTGCTCCCTTTTCATATCGGTATTCAATAACGACAGGTAACCTTCTCTTCCTCCCCAAAATACGTAGTTACTCCCGCCCAACGCCACAGTTGCATCGATGGCGTTTTTAACTTGTGCTGCAGCATGACACACCACCCTGAAATCGGGATTGGTGGCTGCGCCGTTCATATAACGCGGATGAGAAAAAAGATTGGCAGTTCCCCACAACAACCTGATGCCGGTTTGTTTTTGTTTTTGGCGGGCATAATCAATCAGTTTTGTTAGTCGCGCTTCCGATTCTTTAAGGGAAGGTGCCTCATCAACCAAATCGTAATCGTGAAAGCAGTAAAATGGCGTTCCAATTTTAGTCATAAACTCAAAGGCAGCATCCATTTTGTCCATGGCACGCTGTACCGGATCGGCGTTTTCCAGCCAGGGGAATTTTTTGGTTGGTGCACCAAACGGATCGGCCCCCGTTCCGCAGAAAGTATGCCAGTAGGCAGTGGCAAAGCGCAAATGCTCTTCCATGGTTTTCTTGCCTACCTTTCGCTTGGCATCGTAATACCGGAAGGCAAGCGGATTGTCGGATTCTTTTCCTTCGAACTTAATTTTCGGAATACCTTTAAAGTATTCGCTTCGTGTTTTCGTCATAGAAACTCAGGTTATTAGTGATTAAGTAATTGTTGATTCAATTTTTCTTTCCATAGGTCGTAAGCCTGCCGGTACTTTTCCGAGAATTCCGGCCCGGGTTCGTAAAACCTGATACAGGTTAGGTTCGAATACGCTTCTTCAAAATTTGCATAAATCCCTACACCTAAACCTGCACCGCGAGCTGCTCCCTGTGCTCCGTCGGTATTATATAAGGAGAGTTGCGCACCAATTACATTGGTAAAGGCTTCGCAAAACAGGTCACTCAGAAACATATTGGCCGACCCGGCGCGTATCACATCGGTTTTGACTCCGAGCTCTTTTAAAACCTCAAAACCATACCCCAGGGAAAATACGATTCCCTCCTGCACTGCTCTTAACATATGACCCAAGGTATGCCGGTTCAGGTTTAGCCCGTGAATACTGGCACCGATGTTTCTGTTTTGCAAAATCCGTTCAGCACCGTTGCCAAATGGCAGTACAACCAGATGATCCGACCCGAGAGGAGCTGATGCAGCGAGGCGATTTAACTCCTGATACGTGGGGAGGTTTCCGGTCAGTGCCAGATTTTTCCTCAGCCAACTGTTCATTATGCCTGTTCCATTAATGCAGAGTAAGATTCCTAGTTTTGGATCATGTGCTGAATGGTTTACATGGGCAAAGGTATTTACACGGGCCAGACGGTCGGCCACCGGCTTATCGGTAACACCATAAATAACCCCTGAAGTACCGGCCGTTGCCGCTGTTTCGCCCGGGTGGAGCACGTTAAGTGCAAAAGCATTGTTGGGTTGGTCGCCGGCGCGATAGCTCACCGGTGTGCCTGGAGCAAGACCCAGCTCGGAGGCAGCCGTTTCGCTAAGCCTGCCCTGAATTGAAAAGGTAGGCACTGCTTCAGGCAGGATATCCTTTTGGATGTTATAATAATTAAGGAGTCGATCGGCAAGGGTATGCTTTTGAAAATCCCAAAATATTCCTTCTGAGAGGCCTGGTATGGTTGTATTGACTTCACCGGTTAGCCGCATGACCAGATAGTCGCCCGGAAGCATGGCTTTGAAAATTTTATCATAAATACGAGGCTCGTTGTCCTGCACCCATTTTAGTTTGGAAGCGGTAAAGTTCCCAGGGGCATTCAACAGCCGCTCCATACAGTACCATTCGCCCAGCTGATGGAAAGCCCTGTTCCCGATTTCCACGGCCCGACTATCGCACCAAATAATGGAAGGGCGCAAAACCTGCTTTTGCCTGTCGATAAGTACAAGGCCATGCATTTGATAGGCGACTCCCAAACCGACAATGTATTTTGGATTTATACCGGCGGCTTTCAAAACTTTATGGGTTGCGGCAACGGCATGTTTCCACCACAATTCCGGATGTTGTTCAGCCCAGTCATCAAATGGGCTAACAATTTCCATCTCCTGGTCCGGGGACTGAGCTGAAGCAAGTAGTTGTCCTGAGGCAGCCTCCAGCAGGGCAACTTTCACGGATGAGCTGCCTAAGTCGAAACCCATCAGATAAGACTTCATGAATGGATAACCAAAGTTCAATTCAGCGCAAAAAAGGCGAGAAATGCAATAAAAAAATATAAATCGGTTGCATTGCGCAATATTATTTTTTGAGCAAATTAAACGTTTATAAAAAAATTTCTATGCAATCGGTTGCATAATTAAAAATATTCTTTGACCTTAGTGTAGGCAGCCGGAGAACCAGCCTACCGGATTTCCAGTTGCCGGATTTTCCATTTAACCAAAACCTTCAAAGCTTATGATGCATTTTAACCCTCCTTTACTTCCAAAAGGGCGAAAGCTGGCCTTCAGTCTATGGCTGTCAGTGCTGGCTATATCGCTTTCGCCTGAGTTATTCGGGCAAATCACCGTCAGGGGAAAAATAACCGATGAGTCTGGAACGGGGATGCCTGGCGTGAACGTCCTTGTTAAGGGCACTGCTGTTGGAACCACTTCCGATGCACAGGGCGAATATTCCATTGCAGTACCTGAGGGCAGCCAACGCGTTCTGGTATTCTCATTTATTGGTTATGCTTCACAGGAAGTACCTGTTGATGGCCGAACCGTCATTGATGTTCAGCTGACGCCCAGTGTTGAAGCACTGAGTGAGGTGGTTGTGGTGGGATACGGAGTTCAACGAAAGACCGATTTAACCGGCTCGTTGGTTCAGGTAGACCAAAAAGCTTTAGCCGAAGTACCGGTTGGTAACATCGGTATGGCCTTGCAAGGCAGGGCGGCAGGCGTAGATATTCAACGCACTTCTTCCAGGCCTGGAGCCAACCCTCAAATCCGAATACGAGGTAACCGGTCCTTAGGAGGAACCAACGACCCATTAATTGTTTTGGATGGAATTCCTTTTGCAGGTAGCATAAATGATATCAATCCAAATGACATTGTTTCGATTAATGTTTTGAAAGATGCTTCTGCCACAGCCATCTATGGCTCAAGAAGTTCTAACGGTGTAATTCTTATAAACACAAAACGCGGAAAGGTCGGGGCTCCAACCTTAAGTTACGACGGCTATGTTGGGCTTAATACGGTTTTAGGTAAATACGATTTGATGAACGGAGAGGAATATGCAAGATTTAAAGATATCGCCAATACTTATCCTTACACAGCAACTGAAATCGAGTCGATGCTGCTGGGCCGCTCAACTGATTGGCAGGATGTTATGTATAAAAACGGAATCATGACCAACCATGACATAACCGTTTCCGGTGGGTCAGATGAAACCCAATACTCAATTGGTGCCGGATATTTTCGCGAAACAACCGTATTACCAGGCCAGGCTTTCACCCGTTACGCATTACGTGCAACGATTGACCAGAAAGTCGGTAATCGAATAAAAATCGGAATCAACACGTTGAATAACGTTGGCATTACAGATGGGGAAAATGTGAACCCGATGTTTCAGATTCTTACTTTAAGTCCTCTGTATGTACCCTACACCGAAACCGGACAAATCAACGAACTACCTGCAATAGGAAGTGTAGATGAACCTACCCGAAATCCGCTGCTTTTGTACCGTGAGGATTTGTGGAAACAACAACGCAGGCGACTCAGAACTTTCAACAGTTTATATGGAGAATTAAAAATTCTCAACGACTTAAAATACCGTATTAATGTTGGATTAGATTATCGTCAGGACGAGTACGGAGAATACCTCGGCTCGAACACACCTTTTCGTAATGGCGCTGTAAATCAGGCAGCAGTAGAAAACGGTGATGCCTGGAGTTATACTGTGGAAAATTTGCTCATCTATGATAAAACATTCGCTGATAAACACACCGTTAACTTTACAGCTCTCTACAGCGTACAGGAGGAAGAAGGAAACAGTTCGCGAACTACCGTTGAAGGAGTATATGCCGACTATGTTCAATACTACAACCTTGGTTTAGCCGACAGGATTCAAAGCGCTACGGGCAATTATTACCGGTGGGGGCTGTTGTCCTACATGGGCAGATTAAATTACAATTATGCCAACCGGTATCTGCTTACGGTTACATATCGGGCTGATGGTTCCTCGCGCCTGGCCGAGGGCAATAAATGGTTTAATTATCCTGCCTTTGCACTAGGCTGGAATGTTCATAATGAATCGTTCATGAGCAATGTGCCCGTACTGTCTACTTTGAAATTACGGTTTGGTTATGGACTCACTTCCAATCAGGCCATTAACCCGTATTCATCGCTTGGAAACCTAAGCAGAATACCCTACAACTTTGGAAGTACCGGAACATTTGGATTTTTGGTGAACTCCCTCCCGAACAAAAATCTTACCTGGGAATTTACCCGAACAGCCAATATCGGTTTTGACTTTGGCTTATTCACAAACCGTATAACAGGTACAGTCGAACTGTATCAGCAAAAAACATCCGATATCCTGCAAAACCGTCAGCTTCCTGTAACTGCCGGTGTGCCGGGAGTTTATGCACAAAATATTGGTAAAACTGAAAACAAAGGTATCGAGGTTACCCTTGGTGCAATAGTTTTAGAGCGCCCCAATGGCTTTACCTGGAGTGTAGATGCCAACTTTTTTCTGAATCGTGAAAAAATAACCCAGCTGTCTGATCCAACTGTTACACGCGATATAGTTAACGGATGGCACGTGGGCCACCCCGTTGATGTGATTTATGATTTTGAAAAAATTGGGATCTGGCAAACCGGTGAGAGCGGTGGCACACCCGGACAGATTAAGCTCCGAGACCTTAACGGAGATAACGTAATTGATCCGGACAATGATCGCAAAATTTTAGGCTACCTGCAGCCCAAATGGCAAGGGGGTATCACCACCCGTATCGCCTACAAAGGCTTCGACTTATCGGTAGTGGCATTTGGAAGGTACGGAGGTATGTTGGTTAGCACTTTGTATCAGGCCAACATTGGATTCCCGGTAAACTCACTTGAAGGCCGGAGAAATGGACCACGTGTTGACTATTGGACACCCACCAACCCGACTAATAAATATCCTAAACCAGGTATGGGGCAGGTACCCGTCGGACCTGATCAGGGTTCAACACTGGGCTATTTCGATGCAACCTACCTGAAAATAAGAAGCATTAATTTAGGTTACCAGATTCCTTCCTCTGTTTTAAGAAGAACCGGAATCAGTTCACTCCGGGTTTATGCCACAGTACAAAGTCCGTTTAAAGCCTTCTTCTCGGAGTATGTAAAAGAAGGAGGGTTAGACCCCGAACCTACCGGGCGTGGTGGTTCTGTAACACCGGGATTTGGTGCCGGTTCAAACCGCTTAACCGTGCAGCCCAACACCCCGCTTACCCGAACATTCATCTTTGGTTTTAACGTAAGGTATTGACCGGGAAAATTAAACATCGCAAGACGTATGAAAACAAAAAACACAAAACTACTGGTGCTCTTTTTAAGCACATTTATGATTTTACTAACCAATTCATGCAACGATGTGCTTGAAGAAAAACCTCGTTCAGTGTTGGTTCCTGACTTCTTCAAAACGGCTGCGGGAATCAACGCCGGCTTAACGGCTGCTTATGCCTATTTCAGGTACTATTACGGTACCGAAGGAGGAATGAATCTCACCGTATATGGCACAGATGAATTTACGCATGGACAACAAACTTCCAACCCTCCGTTTAATATCTACGAAGGAGTGAACAGCATTAACCCCGGCCTGGGCGATTTGCTTACTCCGTGGAACAGGGCTTACCCTGCAATAAACACTTGCAACGGTATTGTTGATATTGGTTCGCAGGCTACCGACTTAAGCCCCGAACAAAAAGCAAGATTAATTGCAGAGGCTAAATTTATCCGTGCCCAATGGTACTTTATTCTAGTGCAGACTTTTGGTGGGGTTACACTTGATTTAGGCTCCGGACCCCTGAGATTTAACACTAATCCGACAAATGTATCTGTTCGTGCTTCCGCTGCCGAAGTGTACGATGCCATAATTAGCGACCTGGAGGATGCTGTCGCCAACTTGCCGGCCTCACGGCCAACGACCCCTGGAAGAGTATGGAAAGCCACAGCTTTGCACCTTCTTTCTAAAGTACACCTAACACGTGGTTCAAAATCCGAACTGGCTCAGCCGAACGATTTGCAAAAAGCTTATAACTATGCCAAAGATTTGATTGATAACCGTACTGCTTACGGCGTACAGTTGCTCCCGGATTTTGCCCAGGTGCATGCACAGGGCAATGAGAACAACGCGGAAGTGCTTTGGGCTGTACAGTGGATTGATGATCCGCAATTCAATAACAATAACGGTTTCCTGGGTGGCGATGAGGCCCTTCGGCAAAACCGCAGCAACTTCTTTTTCCGTTGCTTTTATCACAACAATATGCCGGGCGTGATACGCGATGTTGCAAACGGACGTCCTTTTGTTCGGTATAAACCCACACCCTGGTTACTGGATGTGGCTTTTGCCGATAAGGTTAATGATTCGCGCTACTTCAAGTCATTTCAAATTGTATGGAGATGTAATTCTACAACTACCACCCCGGCCATTCCTACATGGACAGCCGCCGATGTAACTGCCGGTTACCAGGATCAACGAGGTAATCCGGCCGTTGCCGGCCAGCCAAAATTTACGCTGGGTGATACCGCATTGTTCATGGTGCCCAGCAACCTGGTAACAAAATATACCAACCGGCCACCCACCCGTCCTGTAACGTACAGAATTTTGTTCCCTTCTGAAATCAACAGCCAGAACATGTATTACCCCAGTTTAAGTAAATATAATGCTACCCAGCCGCGAGCCAATAATGATCCCAACATTTCGTCTGTAAGGCCCTTTATCGTTTACCGCCTTGCAGAAACGTATTTGATTGCTGCCGAGGCAGCCCATCTGCTGGGAAATAACACGGAGGCAGCCAATCTGATTAACGTAGTCAGGACTCGGGCCGCCACTTCTCCGGCTCATGTTCCTGCTATGCAGATAACAGCCAGTGATGTTACCATTGACTTCATTTTGGACGAACGGGCACGCGAGCTATGTGGTGAACAAATGAGATGGTTTGACCTGGTGCGAACCGGCAAGCTCATTCAACGGATTAAGAACAGTTATACATTATCCTTCAACGGTGGAGCGCCAACTGCCGGTCAGGCCGCACCCAACCCTCAGCCAAAACATTATTTGCGGCCTATACCCCAGTCGCAAATTGATTTGGCAGTAGATCCTACGGCTCCCGATCGAAAGTATCCGCAAAACCCGGGTTATTGATGTTCAACTATCAACATTTATAAAATGAAAGCATTGAAGTCTTTAATCATGTTATTCGCACTAACAGTATGGTTTAGTTGCGAAGAAGATAAGCTTACGGGCTCCAACCCCACCGGCTCAATAAAAGACGTAAGTGAGCGAATTACCGGATTTAGCAACCCGAAAACAGGTGCTGGTGCAACTTTAACTGTTTTAGGGAACAACCTTCAGGACGTTGTTCGGGTGATATTTGACGGTAAAGTGGTTAACCAGAATTTAGTTGTTACCGAAAGTAGCGTAAGTTTTCGAGTGCCCACTACGGTATCGCTTGGGGTAAAACAGTTTTCCCTGTTGTTCAGTGGTAATTTGATTGCTAACGCTGAGATTGAGGTTATACCTCTGCCAGCCTTATCATTTGCTGATCCGGTTGCTGGTAATGCAGGAACATCGGTCACCCTGCACGGTGTTAACATGAATACCATAACTGCAGTTAAGGTTGGTGATATTCCTGCCACGATATCGGGTACCCCTACCGCAACAACGGTTACATTCACGGTACCAACCGGAGCCACAACTTCCAAGATAACTGTTGAATCCACAGGTGGACCGGTGCAAAGCACGTTCGATTTCATTGTTTGCTCGAGCAGCCCTAATCACGTACAATGTCTGCCCGTTTTAAACGGAAACCTGGGTTTTGAAAACGGTACTATAGGTGGCAGCCTGGGTGGCGATTGTTTTACAGCTGGCTCTACAGCAGTGTGGGAAATCATCGCCTCACCCGGAGGAGCACCCGGCTTAGGTACAAAAACTTTACAGGTAAGAGTTAATGATTTACAATCCAATCCCGCCCCCTCTCCGGGTGGCAGCGGGGATACCTGGAGGATCCAGCTCGTTATTAACGGACCTTTCCCCAGCCCAAATCCTGATAACATTCAGGGCTTTCCCGTTAATCCGGGCAGAAGGTTCGCTATTTTGGGTAGGATTTGGGCCGACCAGTCAGGAAGAATCGTAAGAATTACCGGAGGAAGAAGAACACCCTGCTGTGGTGACTTTGCAGGTACCCGGGATATCACCCTGAACAGCGGATGGAATTACATCCAGGTTGAAGTTCAGCACTCCGATGCTGACCATGCAGCCGGATACCCAAGAAACGTACATGCCTCCATTCAGGCTAACATTAACTTTACTGCGAATCTTAACGCGCTGCTGCGTTTCGATGACTTCCGTATGGTGGACATCGGACCACGACAGTGATTCTCATAGGTAGGTTTAGAATAAACTCTGTAAGTCGTCAGTAAAACTGACGACTTACTTTTATCAAGACAAAAGTTTGAGGATGGGTTCGATAAATACACTGATTATGAAACTCCCGGCATTATTAATTTTCATCGTATGCAGCTTACCGCTAAATGTTTACAGCCAGATTGCCGCCGGAAAATGCAAATTCCTCGGCAATGTCATTAACAACAGCGTACCACCTACATTTAACACCTATTGGAATCAGGTAACTCCTGAAAACGGTGGTAAATGGGGGGTTGTTGAATCCACACGCGATGTTATGAACTGGACCACCCTGGACCTCGCCTTTAATCATGCAAAAAATAATCGATTTCCATTCAGGCTTCACACGCTTATCTGGGGCAACCAACAACCACTTTGGATTGCCAGCCTCCCACCTGCCGAGCAACTCGAAGAAATTATCGAATGGTTCTCCCTGGCAGGAGCCAGGTATCCCGGAACAGGATGGCCGGAAGATGTACCTTTTTTTATTGATGTGGTAAATGAACCCATCAACGACCCGCCCAATCAGGGAGGTGACGGCGGAAATTACATTCAGGCACTGCTGGGGCCGACCGGATCTGGTTATGATTGGATTATTAAAGCTTTTGAACTGGCACGCCAGTATTTCCCTACTGCCAAACTTCACATCAACGAGTATAACGTTATTAATAATGACAGCCGGACAACAGAGTACCTGTACATCATCAACCTGCTGAAAGCACGTAATCTTATCGATGGTATTGGAATACAGTGTCATCGGTTTGAAATTGAAACCGCTCCCTCCAGTCAGTTAACCAATAATTTGAATCGACTGGCCGAAACCGGGCTCCCGATTTTTATTACTGAGTTTGATGCCGGAAATATTGGCGGAACCGGGACGCCAGACGACAATCAACAGCTTGAGGTTTACCAAAGAGTTTTTCCATTACTATGGAATCACCCGGCAGTACACGGGATAACTTTGTGGGGTTACATTGAAGGCCAGACCTGGCAATCAACAGCTTATCTTTTACGCAGTAATGGTACCGAACGTCCCGCGCTTACCTGGCTAAAAGGTTTTGTTCCCACTACACAGGGAGGAACATTCTGCCTGACCACCGATTTGGAAAAAGAAAGACTTAAATTCCATGTTTACCCAAATCCCTCCTCCTCTGGCCGGTTTATTGTGGAGTCACAGGTAAACAACCTGTTCATAACGGTTTATGATGTGCATGGCAGGATACTGGTTCATCGATTACTATCTGCAAGCAATCCCACCGAGTTGCACGTTTCAGATCATCAGGGCATATATCTGATGGAAATTAAAGAGGGAAACAAAACCCATTACAGGAAATTGCTAATCAGATAGTTCAGCCATGGCCTGACACCTGCCTGTCGCATCGGACAGGCAGTTTTTATTTTGAATTTAAACCTTCAACCCCAACTCAAATGAAATCACCATCTCTATCATTTCTATCTGCTATCGTATTAAGTTCTTTGCTTTGTACAGCTTGTTTCCGAAAAACCAAAACTGATGGGCCAGAAGAATCCCATAAACCTTTGCCTATTTCTCCACCCCTGGTCACTCACCTTTACACGGCCGACCCATCGGCTCACGTCTTTAATAATCGCATCTACATTTATCCCTCTCACGATATCGAATCGGGCATCCCCGAAGATGACCTCGGCTCGCATTTCGACATGCGCGATTACCACGTTTTCTCCATGGAAAACATCCCCGGCAAAGTAACCGATCATGGCGTTGCACTTCACATTAAGGATGTTCCCTGGGCCTCCCGCCAGATGTGGGCACCCGATGCCGCATTCGCCAATAACACCTACTACCTCTATTTTCCGGCAAAAGACAAGGCGGATGTTTTTCGCATTGGCGTGGCCAGTGCAAGCAATCCCGAAGGTCCCTTCGTTCCGGAAAAAGAACCCATTGCGGGCAGTTACAGCATCGATCCGGCTGTTTTCCGCGATGACGACGGAAGTTATTACATGTACTTTGGCGGCATATGGGGCGGACAGCTCCAGCGATGGAACAATAACCGTTACAACCCCGAAGCAAAAAACAGGCTGCCTCATGAACAGGCTGTTCTGCCACGGGTGGCAAAACTCGCAGCCGATATGAAGAGCTTCGCTGAAGAAGTACGCGAACTAAAGCTCACCGATGAAAACGGAAATCTGTTTCTGGAAAAAGATAATGACAAGCGATTCTTCGAAGCACCCTGGATGCACAAATACAACGGTCTGTACTATTTTTCCTATTCAACCGGAGATACGCATCGGATTTGCTATGCTACAGGCGATTCACCCTACGGCCCTTTTGTTTACCGTGGCATCATCCTTGAGCCTGTGTGGGGATGGACCAATCATCATTCCATTGTTGAGTTTAAAGGAAAATGGTATTTGTTTTATCATGACACCGAATTATCGGGTAAAACGCATCTGCGTAACATGAAAGTTACCGAACTGCACCATCGTGATGATGGGAGTATTGAAACCATAGTACCTTACCAGTAAGCCGATGATGAAAAAACTTTTAGCTTTATTCTTTCTTACGCCCGCATTTGCCTTCTCGCAGAATCTCATCACCATTCGAACCCATGAAGGCAGGGATACCATCAGCCGCCATATTTATGGCCATTTTGCCGAGCACCTGGGTCGTTGCATTTACGAAGGACTCTATGTGGGCGAGGGAAACACATCCATACCTAACAAAAATGGTATTCGACTGGATGTTGTTGAAGCGTTAAAGAAACTGAAAGTGCCCGTACTGCGGTGGCCTGGTGGATGCTTTGCCGATGCCTACCATTGGCGCGATGGCATAGGCCCGAAATCGCAAAGGCGACACACGGAAAATGTGTGGTGGGGTAATGTGCGCGAGGATAACAGCTTCGGAACGCACGAATTTCTGGAGCTTTGTGAAATGCTCGGTGCCGAACCCTACCTGGCCGTAAACGTAGGAAGTGGCACCGTACAGGAAGCTGCCGAGTGGGTACAATACGTGAACCACAAAAACGGAACAAGCGCATTAACCGATTTGCGCAGGCAAAACGGCCGCGATAATCCCTGGAAAGTGCAGTATTGGGGCATAGGTAATGAATCGTGGGGGTGCGGTGGCAATATGACGGTTGAATATTATGTAAACCTCTACCGGCAGTTTGCCACCTTCATGACCAGCTATTCCAACTCCGAAAAACTTTTTCGTATAGCTGTAGGGCCCGGAACCGAGGATTACCATTGGACTGAAGTATTGATGCGCGATATTCCCCGAAATATGATAGATGGGGTCTCCATTCATCATTACTCGGTAATCAACTGGCGCAACAAAGGATCGGCAACCCGGTTTTCAGGGCAAGAGTATTATTCCACCATCAGGGAAGCCTTACGGGTTGATAAGATCATAACCCGCCATAAGGCAGTAATGGACAAATATGATCCGCAAAAAAAAGTAGCCTTGATTGTTGACGAATGGGGTACCTGGTACAACGTGGAGCCGGGAACCAACGGGGCTTTTTTGTATCAGCAAAATACACTGCGCGATGCGGTGGTGGCCGGCCTGTCTCTCAACATCTTTAACCAGCACTGCGACCGGGTAAAAATGGCGAACCTTGCCCAGATGGTAAATGTACTTCAGGCAGTTATCCTTACCGAGCGTGAAAAAATGCTGTTAACGCCCACTTACCATGTGATGGAAATGTACACCGTACACCATGACGCACTGCTATTGCCCATAGTAAAAAAAGTGAATCAACGCATTCTGGCCGGAGATACCTTAAGTGTAATATCGGCATCGGCATCCAGAAAAAATAATACAGTAAGTATATCACTGGTTAATATCGATTTGGAAGAAACACAAAAAGTAAACATTACACTCGAAGGCATGCCGATTAAAAAAATCTCCGGGCGAATACTGAAAAGTGATGCCGTTCAGGATCACAATACATTTGCCCGGCCTGATAAGGTTAAACCTGCTGCTTTTTCTGATTTCAAATTCAACGGCAATACACTCGAAACCGCACTTCCTCCGTTCAGTGTGGTGGTTCTTCAGATAAACTGAAGTCAGTAAAATTCTTACTGTATCGTTATGATACGTTTACTCCTGATACCCGCACTTATTTCGGCAAGTGGCCTGCAGCCCGTGTTGTGCCAGATAAAACTGCACCGGCTGATAAGCGATGGCGCCGTACTGCAACGCAATGTGCCGGTTCCGCTCCAGGGGACCAGCACGCCTTTCGAAGTCATTACCCTGACTTTTGGCAACGCCCTATTCACTACCCGAGCCGACAGCACAGGTATGTGGAAAATACTTCTTCCACCTCAGCCTGCCGGTGGGCCGCACACCTTGCGATTTAGCGGAACCAATGAAGTCGTTGTTCATAACATACTGTTTGGCGATGTGTGGATTTGCTCGGGACAGTCGAATATGGAGATGACCGTAGAACGCGTAAAAGAAAAATACCGGGCACTGATTGAACAATCTTTCAATCCGTATATACGGCATTTCGAAGTACCCGATCGCTATGATTTTAAAAGACCGCACCCGGAACTAACAGGTGGACAATGGAAAGAAGCCAATCCAGAAAATGTGCTCGAATTCTCAGCCGTAGCCTGGTTCTTCGCAAAAGACCTGTTTGAACACTACAAAGTGCCTATCGGTTTAATCAATGCCTCGCTGGGTGGCTCGCCGGCCGAAGCATGGATGAGCGAAGATGCGCTAAAAGCTTTTCCCGAAGCCTATGCGGAAATGCAACGTTTCAAAGATGATGCACAAATTAAAGAGATTGAAAGTACGGACTCAAAAAATGCCTCCGAATGGTACTACCGGCTTAACACAACCGATAGCGGATTACGTAAATGGCATTTACCTAATCTGGATGATACCGATTGGCCAACACTGGAGCTGCCCACCTATTGGCCTGCCGGCTCAGGTCTTACCACCGGTGCCATATGGTTACGAAAAGTAATCGAAGTGCCGGAAAAATTATGCGGAAAAAGCGGAAGTCTGTGGCTGGGCCGGATTGTGGATGCCGACTCGGTGTTTATTAATGGCGAATTTGTCGGAACAACTTCTTACCAATATCCGCCACGTCGTTATTCCTTCGGCCCCGGCGTGCTTCACCCCGGCAAAAACATCATCGCTGTTCGCGTTATCAACAGTGCCGGCCGTGGTGGCTTCGTCCCCGATAAACCCTATTTTCTTGCAGTGGGCAGCGATACCCTTGATTTAACAGGCTCATGGAAATACCGGCAAGGTTGCAAAATGCCACCTATTGCCCCGCAAACTTTCATCCGTTGGAAACCAGGAGGATTGTATAACGGCATGATTGCGCCTTTAATTCAGTTTCCAGTTAAAGGAGTTCTATGGTATCAGGGCGAATCCAACACAAATAATCCGCAGCGGTACCGCGAAGTTTTTCCTTCCCTCATTTCCAACTGGCGCGAAAAATGGAAGCTGGGTAACCTGCCCTTTCTGTATGTGCAACTGGCCAATTTTATGGAAGCAAAACCTCAGCCTTCCGAGAGCAACTGGGCCGAACTGAGGCAGGCACAACTGGAAACCCTGAACAAGGTACCCGCCGTGGCTATGGTTGTTACCATTGATACTGGCGAATGGAATGATATTCACCCTTTAGATAAACAAACAGTTGGCAAGCGCCTGGCGCTGGCTGCCCGCCATGTGGCATACGGTGAAAACCAACTGGTTTACTCAGGGCCTTTGTACAAGAGGCACACCATTCGAAGAAACAAAGTAGTCTTGTATTTTAATCACACCGGCAGCGGATTATGGGCAAAAGGAAGTAACGCACTGCAGCATTTCAGCATAGCCGGTGCTGATAAAAAATTTGTGTGGGCCAATGCCAGGATAAAAAACAATAAAGTAATTGTTTGGAGCGATGCCGTTCAAAAGCCTGCTGTTGTACGTTACGCATGGGCCGACAACCCGCATGGTGCCAATTTATACAACAAGGAAGGGTTGCCGGCATCACCTTTTACCACCGGTAATTGAGAACCAGTAGTACGACCCTCCGGCTTTATCTATCTTTTGGCAGCAATTACCTAATTAAATCGTGAACTCAGCTTCAGGAAAATGGGAAAAGCGCTGGCACCCGTTACGCGAAGAATGGGTGGTGTATTCTGCTCATCGCAACACCCGCCCCTGGCATGGAGCTCCGCCTGTTGAATCACAACCCATGCCTGCCTACGACCCAACGTGTTATTTATGTCCGGGAAATAAACGGGTAAATCATCAGTCAAATCCACATTACTCCGATATTTTCATATTTGAAAACGACCTGCCTGTAGTTTCCTTTTCGGCACCCGATATTCCTGTTGAACAAACAATCGGTTTATACCGCAAGGCCAGAGCAACAGGTGTAGCAAAAGTCATCTGTTACGACCCACGGCATAACGTTACCCTGGCGCAGATGAAACAGGATGCAGTGTACAAAGTATTCCGTGCTTTCAGGCAGGAAATGACTGAGTTGAGTAAAATTCCAGAGATCCGTTATGTCCATATCTTCGAAAACAAAGGGCAAGCCGTTGGCGTAAGTAATCCCCATCCGCATTGTCAGCTTTATGCTACCGATTTTGTTTTCAAATTCGTTGAACAACAACTTGCCGTTGCCGAAAAATACCGATCAAATCATCAACGAAATATTTACGAAGACATTATCCGGCAGGAACAACTTGATGAAATCCGGATTATATCCGAAAATGAATACGCCATTTCCTTCTTGCCTTTCTTCGCGCGCTACGCCTATGAAACATTAATCTTCCCCAAAAAGCATCACGCCAGCCTGATAACTCTGACCGACTACGAACTTGAGGGCCTGACAGCCGTATTTCACGAAACCGTTCGTAAAATGGATATGAACTTTAACACCGATTTTCCTTACGTGATGTCGGTAATGCAGGCACCTGTTGACGGACTTAGCTATCCTGAATTTCGCATGCATCTGTGGCTGCAACCCCCGTACCGCCAGCCCGGCCTGATTAAATACCTGGCCGGCCCTGAGATCGGTGGTGGTAATTTCATGGCCGACACCATGCCCGAAGATAAAGCAGCCGAACTTCGTGCGCAGGATGCAAAAAAATATCCCTTTGAAAAATGAACCATGCATTGATAAAAAATTTGTTGCTGGATGCCGGTAAAGCTATAAGGCAACACCTCATTCATTCATTATCTGCACAAAGCGTTCATGATTTATCCCTGATCCGTGAGCAAAAGCAGGAAGACACCATCTTTGCCATCGACCGTGAAGTAGAACCTGTATTGTTACAGATTTTCCATGAATATCAGGAAGCGGTGGGCGGTATTGTACTAATTGCCGAGGGTGTAGGCGATGAAAGCGGACATGTGGTACTGCCGCAAAATATACCGATACATCAGGCACAGGTACGAATTATTGTTGACCCAATTGACGGAACACGCGGCCTTATGTACAATAAACGCCCTGCCTTTTTTCTTGCCGGTGCAGCTCCCAACAAGGGCCAGGCAACAGGCCTTTCTGATATTGAGGTGGCCGTTATGGTGGAGTTGCCGGTAAGCAAACAGTATCTGGCCGATACCCTGTGGGCTATTAAAGGCAAGGGTGTGCAGGGGGTAAGGGATAACATCCTGACCGGAACATCCGAACAAATTTTTGTTGCTCCATCAAAAGCTACTTCCATTTTAGGTGGGTTTTCGCAATTTGCCCGTTTCTTTCCTCCGGGCCGTGAAATCCTCTCGGCTATTGAAGAGGAATTTATACGTGCGGTCACTCCCAAGTCGGCAGAAAAGGCGCTTGTATTTGAAGACCAATACATATCCAGTGGCGGGCAACTCTATGAATTGCTCATGGGGCACGATCGTTTTGTGGCCGATATCCGCGGTCTGCTCTACCAAAAACTCCGAAAAGAGGGTAAGGCAGGCGGACATGTTTGCCATCCATATGATGTGTGTGCGCACCTCATCGGGTGCGAAGCAGGGCTGGTGATTACTGATGAATACGGCAACGAACTAAACGCCCCGCTTAACCTCACCCACGAAATCAACTGGATAGGATATGCAAACAGTCAGTTATGTTCACACTTGAAACCCGAATTGCTTTCGCTCTTAAAAAAACATCAACTCATTGAACCATGAGCAGTAATACCTTCAGTGCCTCTGCACCGGGACGCCTCGATGTAATGGGTGGCATAGCCGATTATTCCGGCTCGATGGTATTGCAAAAAGCTATTCGCCTCAAAACGCATGTTCAAATAAAACTTCGAACAGATTACATCTGTAGCATCACCAGTACTGTACCAGCCGGAGAAACCTTGCATTTCGCAGGCGACTACCGGAATTTTCTCGAAAACGGTAATGTCAGCTATCCCTTTGCCCGCAACATCTTCTCCCAAAACCCCAAAAGCCAATGGGTCGCTTACATTATCGGTTGCATTCTTGTTCTTCAAAATGAAAAACAAATTGATTTCCGCGGGGCCGATTTTTCTATCCGGTCCGAAGTACCTTACGGAAAGGGGGTGGCCTCATCAGCGGCCCTTGAAGTTGCCGTGTTGAAAGCGCTGACGAAAGCTTTTGGAGTTACATGCCATGGAACAGAACTGGCACGTTATGCCCAAATGGCCGAAAATCATGTGGCAGGTGCACCTTGCGGACTGATGGACCAACTGGCTTCAGCATTTGGCCCTACGAATGCATTACTGCCGATTGTTTGTCAACCTGATCAACTCCTTCAACCTGTCACAATTCCGGAGTGGATAAAGTTTATAGGCATCGACAGCGGCATTCGTCATCAGGTTGCGGGAGCATCGTATGCCGATGTACGTTGTGCAGCTTTTATGGGTTACACCATACTTATCCGCTCACTCGGCTGTACCGAAAAGGAAATCCATGATGCCACAGCCACCCAAAACTTCAGTTGCTTACCCTATCAGGGATATCTGAGTAATATTTCGGTGGAAGATTTTGAAAAAAGATACGCTTCCATTCTTCCCGAATCCATGAAAGGGCGTGATTTTATAAATCAGTTCGGTAGAAGCACCGACACCATTACTGCGGTTGAACCGGATAAAATTTATCAAATCAAAGTATGTACAGCTCATCCTATTTACGAAAACCGGCGCGTAAACGAATTTTTGAAATTAATTAGGAGTATACCTGACCAGCCCGATGCGTCTGCACAACAAACTGCCTCAGGATTGGGAGCGCTCATGCTGGAATCGCATAGCAGTTATTCCGCCTGCGGACTGGGAACTATCCGCACCGATGAAATTGTAAAGCTTGCCCAGGAATTACCCGGGATTACCGGGGCACGGGTAACCGGTGGAGGTAATGGCGGCACCGTATGTGTGCTGGCCGCAGGTGACGAGGGTGCTCGTTCGGTTGCCAGGCTTCATCAATTGGTATGCAACCAATATGGAGAAAATCTAATGCTTTTTGATTAACCCGCCACACCCAACGGAGAGAAATATACGAACACGCTGATAATAATCAGCACAACAATCAGGGAAAGCACCACGTCTTTCGCATTCCAGGTAGCTCTGGATTTTTCCCGGTCTTCCAGCACAGTAGTTGCGAAGGTTAACCCTTTGATGCGTTCTTCAGCCGGTTTTTCAGTAAGCAGGCTCACGCCCACCAGAAGCAAAATACAAAATACGAATAGCGCAATACAGAAATACAGAAAATTGAGCGTAGCAAACTGATATAAAAACCCGGAAAGCGATTCTTTATTTAATTCAAGAAATATGCGCAGCCCCCCGATAAGTGCACCTGCCACCAGTGTAGCCATGGCTCCGTGTGCATTTATGCGTTTGGAAAAGATACCTAAAAGAAAAACCGCAGCAATGGGAGGTGCCAGATAGGACTGCACACTTTGAAGATACTTATACAGCACTCCGGAAATGCCGCTCATCAGCGGAATCCATAAAATGCCTAAACCCACTACCACAGCGGTGGCTATCCGACCTACGGTTACCAGATTCTTTTCCGGTGTTTCAGGACGCATTTTTTTGTAAATATCCATGGTGAATAATGTAGAGCAGGAATTAAACACCGAAGCAAGCGAGCTCATTAATGCCGCCAGTAAGCCTCCGGCAATTAATCCCCGCAGTCCGTTCGGTAACAGGGTTTTTACCAGTGTCGGAAAGGCACTGTCGGCCGAGGCGAGTTCGATTTTACCCTGTGCCGTCAATGCAGTGGCAATTAAGCCCGGTATCAGGAAGATGAAAAAGGGGAAGAGCTTAAGATAGGCCGCAAAGATAGTACCGCGCCTGGCCTGTTGTTCATCCCGGGCCGTAAGGCAACGTTGTACGATGTATTGATCCGTACACCAGTACCATAATCCAACGATGGGCGAAGCAAACAATATGCCCGCCCAGGGAAAGTCCGGATCAGATAACGGCGGGAACATATTCAGTTTGGCCTTAGGTGTGGCGCTTATCATTGCGTCCCAGCCCCCCAGCTCGTGTAAACCTATGATTGTTAGAATTAATGAGCCGGCAATCAGCAGAACTGCCTGAAGCGATTCGGTGTACACCACGGCACGCATTCCACCCAATACGGTGTATAAACCTGTAAGGACAACCAATACCATTGCACTGGTCCAGAAATCGAAACCCATAAACGAAGCAATAACCACGGCCCCGGCGTAAACCGTGACCGATACCTTGGTAAGCACATAACTGAGAAGTGAGATTACCGAAAGAAACCAGCGCGCAGATGAATTATACCTGCGCTCCAGAAACTCAGGCATGGTAAAAACACCGCTGCGAACATAAAAAGGTATAAATACCCACCCCAACAGTAACACAATCCAGGAATGTAATTCATAATGCCCCATTACCAGGCCACTTTCGGCTGCCGTACCCGATAGTCCAACAACGTGTTCACTACCCACATTGGATGCGAGTATTGATGCTCCCACAACAAACCATCCGACGTTCCGGCCGGCCAGAAAGTATTCCTGGGTAGTTTCTTTTTTCCGTTTCATTGACCAGATTGCTATGCCACCTATGGCAATAAAATACACAGCCACCACAGCCCAGTCGAGTGATGAAAGTAATTCCATACGTTAGATCAGGTTAGGATTGGTTTGGAGTAAATTTCAATGCTATTTTTTAACTGTAAAAACAGCTTGTTGCGAACGGGCAGCACCCAGCGCTTCACTTCTTGGGCCGGGCAATGCGCCACCTATATAAACCCGAACCGGACCCGGTTCAACTACCGGATTTCCATTATTATCAATTACTGCAAACATGTCGGGCGTAAGTGTAAATACTACTTCAGCCGAAGCACCGGGTGGCAGCTTAACCCGCTTTATTCCCGATAATTTGAACAAAGGTGCAATGTGCCGGCTGTTGGGTGTGGAAAGATATAACTGAACAACTTCTTCCGCTGTGTTTTTTCCGGTATTGGTAACGGTAACACGAGCATCGACCGATTGATTTCTTTTTACCTCGCCGGATGAGAGCCGGATGGCCGAGTAGGAAAAAGTACTATAGCTTAACCCAAACCCAAACGGATAAAGAGGTTCAACTTGCATGTAGCGGTAGGTACGACCTTTCATGGTGTAATCTTCGTATGGCGGCAAATCTTCCAGTGATTTGGGAAAGGTTATCGGAAGACGACCGGATGGCGAAACTTTTCCGAATATAACATCGGCCACCGCATGCCCCCCCTCCTGGCCCGGATACCAAACCAACAGTACCGCATCAGCCAGCTCATGAACTTCAGCCAGGTTCATCGGACTGCCTCCGGTAATGATGGCAATAACGGGGTTATTATGGCCCTCTTTGAGTTTTTTTAGAAAATCAATCTGGTGCCTGGGTAAATTATAATCCAGCCGGTCGCCAAAATAAGGCGAGGCGATCGACTCACCTTCTTCACCTTCCAGTAACCCCGATATGCCCATCACAACAAAGGTGGCATCGCTGTTTCGGGCATTGCCGGTGGTCCAGTCCTGTGGGTTGGCATTTGGCCGGTCTAACATAATTCCCTGCCGATACTGCAACTGGCTGGCCGGATGAATAGCTGCGGCAATGCCTTCCAGAATGGTAACCATTTCGGGATTGACACCATAATAATTACCCAGCAGCACCTCAACACTGGCTGCATTGGGCCCGGTGATGAAGTATTTGCCCAGGTCGTTGCGCAAGGGAAGCACGCCATTATTTTTCAGCATAACAATCGATTTTTGGGCAGCTTCACGTGCCAAAGCGCGGTGAGCCGGACTGTTAATTACATCTGCCGGAATTCGATTGTAAGGGTTTCGCTCCGCCGGATCGAAAAGGCCCAGTTTAAAGCGGGTACGAAGCAAGACCGTCAGCGCTTCATCGATTTCTTTTTCGGTGATAAGATTCTTTTGAACCGCTTCCAATAATGCATGGTATTCGTTGCCACAGTTCAGATTTACACCATATTTTACAGCCAGAGCCGAGGCTTCCGCAGCATTGTTCACCACATTATGACCGTTATAGAAATCGGCAATGGCCCAGCAGTCGCTGACTACGTGTCCTTTAAAACCCCATTCTTTACGAAGTATTTCCGTGAGCAGCAGCGGACTGGCACAACAGGGACTTCCGTTGGTTCGGTTGTACGCACACATTACGGCCTCCACACCTGCATTGACCAGCGCTTTAAAAGCCGGCAGATAGGTTTCGCGTAAATCTTTCGGAGTGGCAACCGCATTGAATTCATGTCGCAGTTTTTCCGGGCCACTGTGCACGGCATAGTGCTTGGCGCAGGCTGCTGCCTTAAGGTAAACAGGGTGATTGCCCTGAAGCCCTTTCACAAAAGCCACACCCAACTTTGCGGTCAAATAGGGGTCTTCACCATAAGTCTCCTGTCCTCGGCCCCATCTTGGGTCGCGGAAAATATTAATGTTTGGTGTCCAGAAGGTAAGCCCGCCGTATTGGAGATGATAGCCTTTAGCCGTCGCTGCATTAAATCGGGCCCGTGCTTCGTCCGAAATGGCTGTGGCAACCCTGAACATCAGGTCCTCGTCAAAAGAGGCCGCCAGCCCGATGGCTTGCGGAAAGATGGTGGCCACACCGCTGCGCCCTACCCCGTGAAGGGCTTCGTTCCACCAGTTATAGGCGGGTATGCCTAGCCTGGGTATGCCAGGCGCGTTATGCATCATTTGTTGTACCTTCTCCTCCAGGGTAAGTCTGGAAACCAGGTCGTTAACCCTTTTCTCAAGCGGCAGGTCAACATTTAAATAATCCGGTTGCTGGCCAAAAACTGTGCAAACGACAAATGTTGCATAAAAAACAAGGTTACTTTTAGCTGTCATTCTTTACCGTATTTTCAAGTAATCCGCTTATTTACAGTGATTTTAAAGGTATTTTAGGATGATTTGAATCCATTGCTCCTGGAAAGGTATGAAATTAATGCAACCGATTGCAAAAAAATATTTCAATAATCCTTATTTTTTACATTTTTGTGGTTAATTTGATATGTAATCGATTGAAATGAGTTCTTCCAAAGAAGTTACCATATACGATATAGCAGAGGCCCTGAACATTTCTCCGGCTACCGTAAGCCGGGGCCTGAAAGACCATCCCGGCATTCGAAAGGATACAAAAAAGAAAATTCTTGAAATGGCCCGTAAAATGGGCTATCAGCACAATACGTTCGCCAGTAACCTGCGCAGAAAAAGTACCAACACCATCGGCATTATTGTTCCGCGTTTGAACAGTTATTTCATGTCCACCGTAATTGCCGGTATGGAAAAGGTAGCCAATGAAAACGGCTACAATGTCATCATCAGCCAGTCACTTGAATCTTATAAAAAGGAAATAGCCAGTGCAAATACCCTGTTCAACAGTCGTGTTGACGGGTTGATTGTTTCGGTGGCATCGGATACACCGGACAGCGATCATTTCGATATGTTTTTTAAAAAACACATTCCGCTGATTTTCTTCGACCGTGTACTGGAACGCCCGGGGTGCACCACTATCATCATTGACAACCATCGGGCAGGCTATGACGCAACACGGCACTTGTTAGATCAGGGATGCCGACGCATTGTACATATTGCAGGGAACCTTAACCGAAATGTGTATGCGGGAAGACTGGAAGGCTATAAACAAGCCCTGCAGGAACGAAATATTCCATACGATCCTTCGCTGGTTATTTCCTGCAATCTTACTGAGCAATGCGGAACCCAGGCGGCCCGGCAAATACTGGAAATGAATCCGCGGCCCGATGGAATTTTTGCGGCCAACGACACCTCGGTGGTGGCCTGTATGCGCGAACTGAAACACGCAGGTATTGAAATACCCGGACAACTGGGGGTAGTTGGTTTTAACAACGACCCGATTTCCAAAGTAATTGAGCCCAACCTCACCACCATTAACTACCCCGGACAGGAGATGGGCGAAATTGCTGCTTCAACCCTAATTAATAAAATCACAAAATCGGGCAACTCCAGCCTGGATACCATTGTGCTTCGCCACGAACTGATCATCCGGCAATCCTCCCTTCGAAAATGAAACTTTCGGTTGTCATGATCCGCACGTTGCTGTTTTTTCTTATCCTGTGTTCAATTATCCGGTCGAAGGCTGAGGACGGCTACCGGCTATGGCTTCGCTACGAGCGCATAACAAACGTCAGTCTTCTCAAAAATTACACCCGCCAGCTTACATCAGTTCACATCGGCAAACTTTCGCCAACTATTCAGGTGGCCGTTGAAGAACTTCAGCTGGCCATAAAAAGCATGCTCGTTAAAGAACTTGCCCTTACTGCGCAAGTGCAATCCGGCACGCTGCTGCTCGGCACTCCCGCATCAACTCCTGTAATCCAAGCGATGAACATTTCGGAAAAGTTAAGAAACACCGGGCCGGAGGGCTACCTCATCATGAGCACGGCCTGGAATGGCAAAAAAGTCATCGTGATAACCGCCAACACAGACAAAGGCGTGCTGTACGGAGTTTTCCATTTCATCCGGCTGATTCAAACCCAACAGGATATCAGTGATTTAAATATCAGCAGCGCGCCCAAAATCAAGCTTCGGTTACTAAATCACTGGGATAACCTGGATCGCACGGTTGAACGCGGCTATGCCGGCTTTTCAATATGGGATTGGCACAAGCTGCCTGATTTCATCGACCCCCGCTATAAAGACTATGCCCGGGCCAATGCTTCAATAGGAATTAACGGAACCGTACTCACCAACGTTAATGCAAATGCCTGGGTACTTACCCCGCACTACCTTGAGAAAGTAGCAGCATTGGCTAATGTTTTCCGCCCTTATGGCATTCGTGTTTACCTGACTGCCCGTTTCAGCGCTCCGACCGAAATCGGTGGGTTACCAACGGCTGATCCGCTCAATCCGGATGTTCAGCAGTGGTGGAATAAAAAAGTACGCGAAATCTATAACCTGATACCCGACTTCGGAGGCTTTTTGGTAAAAGCTAACTCCGAAGGACAACCCGGTCCGCAAAATTTCGGCCGAACCCATGCCGAGGGTGCCAACATGCTGGCCAGGGCACTGGCACCATTCAACGGGGTTGTTATGTGGCGCGCTTTTGTTTATGATGATAAAATCCCGGACGACCGTGCCAAGCAAGCCTTTAACGAATTTAAACCTCTGGATGGCGCCTTTCTGCCTAACGTTTTGGTACAGGTAAAAAACGGCCCCATTGATTTTCAGCCCAGAGAACCGTTTCATCCATTGTTTGGCGCAATGCCCGCTACGCCATTGATGATGGAGTTTCAGATTACCCAGGAATACACCGGCTTCAGCACCCACCTCGTATATCTGGCTAATCAGTTTAAAGAGTGCCTGTCTTCCGATACCTATGCCCGGGGTGAAGGCTCAACCGTTGCCAGGGTCATTGACGGTTCCTTACACAATTACCCGATAACCGGGATGGCCGGCGTTGCAAACATCGGCACCGACCGCAACTGGACGGGCCACCATTTTGGCCAGGCAAACTGGTATGCGTTTGGTCGGCTGGCCTGGAATCATGAGCTGACCGCCATGTCGGTTGCTGAAGAATGGATACGGATGACCTTTACCAATGAACTCCATGTTGTAAACACCATTAAGAAGCTTATGGACTCCTCCTGGGAAACAACTGTGAACTACATGACGCCTCTTGGATTACACCACATTATGGGCTGGAACCATCATTACGGTCCGGCACCGTGGATACAAGATAAACACCGGGCCGACTGGACATCGGTTTATTATCACCGCGCTGATGAAAAAGGCCTCGGATTTGACCGCACTCCCTCCGGTAGCAACGCAGTTTCACAATACACGCAACGCGTAAGTGAAAAATTTGGCTCACGGCTAAACTGCCCCGAAAAATTTCTTCTCTGGTTTCACCATGTTGGATGGACCGAACAACTTTCATCAGGTAAAACTTTGTGGGAAGAACTTTGCCTTGCCTATTATCGTGGAGCTGCTGAAGTAAAGCAAATGCTTGAAACTTGGTCCACCTTACAAGGAAAAATAGATGACGACCGGTATGAACATGTCCGCACCATGCTTTCCATCCAGCACAAAGAAGCCATCTGGTGGAGAAATGCCTGCGTACTCTATTTTCAGACTTTCTCTAAAATGGAAATTCCCGCCCACCTCGAAAAACCCGATAAACCACTTTCCTATTATATGCAACTGGAATTTCCGTATGCACCAGGTATCAAACCAAAATGGTAAAATCAAAAACAAAGTATCATGGATAAGAAAATAGCAATAGTAACCGGAGGCGCCTCGGGAATAGGACTGGCAACAGCTAAAACACTTGCCGGACGGAACATATACACAATCATCATCGGAAGGGACGAACTTAAACTGGAGCATGCTGTAAAAGCAATAGGCGAAAATTGCGAGGGCATCGCCTTCGACCTTAACCAAACGGCAAAAATCCCTGAACTGGTTCAGCGCATTCTGAACCATCATCATAAAATTGATATCCTGGTTAACAATGCTGGCATAAATCTGAAAAAACCCGCACTCGAAGTTTCGGATGAAGAGTTTCAAAGAATTCTGCAAACCAATTTGATCAGCGTATTTGCACTTACACGCGAAGTTGCCCGCATAATGGTAAAAAACAAAAGCGGAAGCATCATCAACATCAGTTCAATGGCAGCGCAATATGGCTTACCGGGTGTAGTGGCCTACACGGCATCAAAAACAGCTATCGAAGGCATTACTCGAGCCCTGGCTACCGAACTTTCGCCCTCAGGCGTGCGTGTCAACTGCATCGCTCCCGGTTTTATTTTAACCAGTATGTCGGCAGCGGCATTTAATGGCGACCCGGAGCGCAAACAGAAAGTGCTGGCACGTACCCCGATGGGAAAACTGGGCGACCCGCAGGACGTGGCTAATGCCGTTTATTTTCTGGCCTCCGATGAGGCTTCGTTTATTACCGGCACGGTCATTCCTGTAGATGGTGGCAATTCCATAGGATTCTAAACCACTCCGGCTATGTATCTGATGGAACAAACTATGCGTTGGTATGGCCCGAAAGACCCGGTGCCCCTTTCACATATTCGACAGGCCGGTTGCACTGGAGTAGTAACAGCGCTTCATCACATTCCGCCGGGCGAAGTGTGGAGCACGGAAGAAATCAGCGCGCGTAAAAAATTAATTGAAAAATCCGGTCTTTCCTGGACGGTGGTGGAAAGTTTGCCTGTTCACGAAGATATTAAGCGCCGATCCGGTAATTACCGACAATTCATAGAAAACTATAAAGCCAGTTTGCGTAACCTTGCCGCATGCGGTATAAAAGTAGTTACCTATAACTTCATGCCGGTGCTCGACTGGCTCCGGACAGACGTTGATTATACTTTACCCGATGGCAGTAAAGCTCTTTACTTTGAGAAAGCTGCTTTCGTTGCATTCGATTTATTTATGCTGAAACGACCGAATGCCGAGGCCGATTACACCGATGACGAAATAAAAAAAGCTACCGACCGGTACGCGCGAATGAATGACGAAGAAAAAAAAAGATTGTTCAACAACGCCCTTTTAGGTCTTCCGGGAAGCGATGAAAATTTTACGCCACAGCAAGTACTCGCGGCGCTGGATAAATACCGCAGCATAGACGCCCGACAACTGAAAGAGAATCTCTTCTTTTTTCTCAGGGAAATTGCACCGGTTGCTGAAGATACCGGCATCAAACTGGCTATCCATCCCGATGACCCACCCTATTCTGTTCTGGGCCTTCCGCGAATCGTAAGCACAGACCATGATCTGCAGGAAATTGTAAACGCTGCTCCTCGTGCAGCCAACGGCCTGTGTTTCTGCACCGGCTCGTTGGGTGTGCGTCCTGAAAACGATCTCCCTGGCATGATCCGAAAGTATGGCGAACGTATTCACTTCCTTCACCTGCGCAACACGTTAAGGGATAATGAGGGGAATTTTGTGGAGGCCAATCATCTGGACGGTAACACCAACATGGCTGAAGTAGTCAGGGAAATCCTCATCATCATGCAAAAAAGAAAGCAGTCCATCCCCATGCGTCCCGACCACGGACACCAGATGCTTGATGACCTGAATAAAAAAACCTATCCAGGATACTCGGCTATCGGAAGGCTGAAGGGACTTGCGGAGTTACGCGGACTGGAGCGTGGACTGGCTACTTCACTTTTTGGCTACAACCCTTAAATTAAAATCGAGTAAAGTACAATGAGTTTCATTACTGAAGATTTCCTGCTAACCGGCTCTTTCGCTAAAAAATTATATCACGATTACGCCGAAAATCTGCCAATAATCGATTATCACAACCATCTTTCGCCTGCTGATATCGCCTCAAACCGCAAGTTTGAAAACCTCACTCGCCTTTGGCTGGAAGGCGATCACTATAAATGGCGCGCAATGCGCACGCTCGGAATTGAAGAAGACTATATTACCGGCCTGGCAACCGATGAGGAAAAATTTTACAAGTGGGCTTACACTGTTCCATATACTTTACGCAATCCGCTGTACCACTGGACTCATCTCGAACTGAAACGTTATTTCGGTATCACCGCCATACTTAACCCGCAAACGGCTGAGTATATTTATCAAACTGTTCAGGAAAAGCTTCAGGCGGATGAATTCCGGGCACGGGGCCTGCTGCAAAAAATGTGCGTAGAGCTGCTCTGCACAACCGATGACCCCATTGACGATTTAAGCCATCATCAGCAAATTAAAAAAGAAGAAAAAACCATTCGCGTATTGCCGGCCTTCCGCCCTGACAATGTCTGGGCATTTAATGACCCGAACTATCCGGCATATCTGCAAAAACTGTCTGCCACTACCGAAATAACCATCAACCGTTTTGCTGATTTGCTGGAGGCACTTGAAAAAAGAATCAATTATTTCCACACCCAGGGCTGCCGGATTGCTGACCATGGATTAGAATGCCTGCCTCTTCCTGCGCGTACGACTTCCAACAATACCGAAGTTCTGTTTAGTCGGGTACTGCGGCAACAGCCGCTGACTGAAGAAGAAAAAGATCATCTTACTCATTCCCTGCTTACTGAGTTATGTAAAATGTATCACGCCCGCGGATGGGTGCAACAGTTTCATCTGGGCGCACTTCGGAATGTAAATACGCGCTTGCTTAAAAGGCTCGGCCCTAACACGGGATTTGACTCGATAGGCGACTTTAGCCAGGCCACATCACTGGCTGTTTTTCTTAATCATTTAGATAAATCGAATCAGCTCACCAAAACCATACTTTACAATCTTAATCCTGCTCAAAACGAAGTGTTCGCTGCCATGATCGGCAACTTTAACGATGGGTCGGTAAAAGGAAAAATTCAATGGGGTGCCGCCTGGTGGTTTCTCGATCAAAAAGATGGCATCGAAAGACACCTTCAGGCACTCTCTAATCTCAGCCTGCTGAGCTGCTTTATCGGTATGGTTACCGATTCACGCAGTTTCCTGTCCTTTCCCCGCCACGAATATTTCAGACGAATACTTTGCAACCTCATCGGCCGCGATGTTGATAACGGTGAATTACCTGCAGACGAAAAGTGGCTGGGTAAACTGGTAGCCGACATTTGTTACCACAACGCAAAACTGTTTTTCAATTTCAGCTGCAACGATCCGGGATTATAAATATTGGTGCGTTATGTTTGGGCGGTGATGGATTATCCGGCCAAATCGTTTCCATCCAATCCATTATAAATCAGGTAAATCCTTTTTTCTGCAGCATCCGCTCGGTAACCGGAAAAACAGAAATCAGGGAAACAACCAAAAACACCGAGGAAAAAAACAGGGCCTTCTTCACAGGAAAGAAAGTGAGAGCTAAAGCCTGCATCAGGCAGGTAATCAACGATACCCTAAGTAAATATTTTGCGCTGAAACGGTTGGCAAAATCCCAGGCCGCCTGACTTTTCATGGAACGAAATGTACGATAACCATACAGGTAGTTTACTTTTCGGGGCGGAAAAAAGAAAAAGAGTGATGCAAACAACAACATCAAAGGCCCTAAAGCCAGGTGGGCAAAAAGAAGCTTATTCATGGCTATCATGTTTATCGAAAGCTTTTGCTCTCTCCCAGTATAAATCCATTTCAGTTAGTGTCATGTCCTGTAATTTTTTGCCGTCTTTGGCCGATTCGCTTTCAAGATACCTGAATCTTGAAATAAATTTTTTGTTTGTCCGCTCCAATGCTTCCTCCGGGTCAATTCCGATAAAACGTGCATAATTCACCAGCGAAAACAACACATCGCCAAATTCGGCCATAATTTTTTGTCGATCGGCCGCAGGTGCTGAAGCAACTTCGTGTAGTTCCTTTAATTCTTCCTGCACTTTTTCCCACACCTGTTCCGGCTTTTCCCAGTCGAAGCCCACACCGCGTGCCTTATCCTGAATGCGCATGGCTTTCACCAAAGCGGGCAGCGATTGGGGAACGCCTTCCAGCACCGACTTTTTGCCTTCTTTCAGCTTCAGTTTCTCCCAGTTGGCTTTAACTGTTTGTTCGTCTTCGGCAACCACATCACTGTAGATATGCGGATGCCGTTCTATGAGTTTATCGCAAATCGCATTTAATACATCTGCTATATCAAAAGCACCCTGTTCGGAGGCGATGCGTGCATAAAATACATTATGCAGCATCAGGTCGCCCAGTTCTTTTTTTATTTCCTCCAGCTTGTTTTCCAAAATAGCATCCGAAAGTTCATAGGTTTCTTCAATGGTAAGATGGCGCAAACTTTCCAAGGTTTGCTTTTTATCCCACGGACAATTTTCGCGCAATTCATCCATAATGGTAAGCAGCCGGTCGAAGGCCCTGAGTTTCTCGGCCCGGCGTTCATCGGGCTTCGACAAGGGTTTTTTATGTTTCATAAAAACTTATCCGTGAAGTTGAATGTTGTTACCTTTGTTACGCAAAGTTTACATTTATTTACACATGGTGTGGCTTCTTTCCATCGGCATCCTGGCTTTATTCTTCATTTTAATGTCGGTACGCCTGATTTTTGTTAAAGATGGTGAATTTCGCGGCACCTGTGCATCGCAAAGTCCTTGGCTTAATAAAGAAGGAGCAACCTGCGGCTATTGTGGCAAAACCCTCACAGCCGATGACAAATCATGTGGTAATCCTGAAGTGACTCCACTTCCTCCAGTTTCGAAAAAATAAGCCTGGGTTGATTAATCTGTTAATTTTGCCCGGTCTTAACCGAGCATACTGTGGCCTTAATGAAATCCATTTCGGGTATCCGCGGAACCATTGGCGGAGCCCCCGGTGATAATCTTACCCCGGTCGATATAGTGCGCTACACCGCAGCATTCGGCACGTGGATTTTAACGCGGAAAGGAAAAACGGTGGTTATTGGCCGGGATGCGCGCATCTCGGGTGAACTGGTTAGCAACCTGGTGAGCAATACCCTTCGTGCACTGGGACTACATGTTGTTGACCTCGGGTTGTCCACTACACCTACTGTTGAAATGGCGGTGCCATTGGAAAAAGCTGCCGGTGGCATCATCATCACAGCCAGCCACAACCCGATGGAATGGAATGCTCTTAAACTGTTAAACGAAAAAGGAGAATTTATCTCAGCAGGCGATGGCGCGCAGGTACTGAGATTAGCCGAAGAAGAATCATTCACCTTTGCGCCGGTAGAACGACTGGGCAAATACACGTATAAATCAGGTTATCTGGAGAAGCACATTAACCTCATCATAAAAAACAAATGGGTTGATGTAAAAGCCATTCGCAAAGCACGCTTCAAAGTAGCTGTAGATGCTGTTAACTCCACTGGAGGCCTGGCCGTGCCCCTGCTGCTGAAAAGTCTGGGCGTCCGGGATATTGTTGTGCTTAATGGCGAACCCAACGGAAAATTTGCGCACAATCCCGAGCCGCTCCCGGAAAACATCCGTCAGATTTGTCGAACAGTAAAACAAGAACATTGTGATTTGGGTATTGTGGTTGATCCGGATGTTGACCGGCTTGCGCTGATTATGGAAAACGGAAAGCCCTTTGGCGAAGAATACACCCTGGTGGCTGTAGCCGATTATATCCTGAAAAAGAAGAAAGGCAACACCGTATCGAACCTGTCGTCCACTCGGGCCCTGCGCGACATTACCGAACGGGCGGGTGGAAATTATTTTGCATCGGCCGTTGGCGAGGTTAATGTTGTGGAGATGATGAAAAAAACCAAAGCCATTATCGGTGGCGAAGGCAACGGTGGCGTGATTTTTCCTGAACTGCATTACGGAAGAGATGCGCTGATGGGAATCGCATTATTTCTATCCCACCTGGCCAAGTCCGCAAG
>JANWWN010000032.1 GCA_025055435.1 Cyclobacteriaceae bacterium
CGAAGTAGATGGCTTGAAGCCGGTGTCACGCATCAGGTCATTTACATCGGCATAGGTTTCCGGTACATCGCCATCCTGAATGGGAAGGAAATTTTTTTCTGCCTTGCGGCCCAGTTTTTCTTCGAGAACTTCAATAAACCGCATCAGTTCCACCGGACTGTTATTGCCAATGTTATACAACCTGTAAGGGGCAAAGCTGGTGGCTGGGTCCGGGTGCATGCCACTCCAGTTTGCATCGGGCTGCGGAATACGCGGCAACAGGCGCACCAGGCCTTCAACAATATCATCAATGTATGTGAAGTCGCGTTTCATCCGCCCATAGTTATACACATCTATAGGCCTTCCTTCCAGTATGGCTTTGGTAAAGAGAAACAACGCCATATCCGGACGACCCCAGGGACCATACACCGTAAAAAATCGCAAACCCGTAGTTGGTATTTTATAGAGAGCCGCATAGGTATGTGCCATCAGCTCGTTGGCCTTTTTGGTGGCAGCATAAAGCGAAATGGGGTGGTCCACATTATCGTGCACCGAAAAAGGCTGTTTGGTATTGGCACCATATACCGAGCTGGTGGAAGCATACACCAGATGCTCCGGCATGCGATGGCGGCACGCTTCCAGTATATTCAGAAAACCATACACATTGCTGTCGAGGTAAGCATACGGATTTTTCAATGAATAGCGTACCCCTGCCTGAGCGGCCAGATGAACCACATAGTGAAAGCCGTTGCCAAAAATTTCATCAATAACCGGTTTGTCGGTAAGGTTTGCTTTTACGAATGTAAAACCGGGATTGGACATCAGCTTTTCCAGCCGGGCCTGCTTCAGGTTTACATCATAATAATCATTCAGATTATCCAGGCCGGTTACGCGGTAACCATCGGCAAGCAACCGGTTAGCAAGATGAAAACCGATAAAGCCGGCAGCACCCGTTATCAAAACATTTTTTTTCATGCAGGCATACGGAAAGACGGCAAAGCTAATAATTATTGGGTTGGAAGCGCTAATTTGGCAACTTTGGCACATGACCGGCAGGATACTGGTTTTACTACACAAAGAATGGCTGCTTGAGTTGAGAAGAAAGTCCGTAATTGCCGGACTGGGTCTTTATCTTTTCAGTCTGGTGTTTATTTGCTACCTCACTTTTGCGCTGCATCAACAGGCGTTGAATAAAGTTACCTGGGCTGCTTTGTATTGGCTAACCGTTCTTTTTTCCGTAGTGAATGCCGCAGCAAAAAGTTTTATTGGCGAACGTAGCGGTATTTTTCTCTACCTGTACACCGTAGCTTCGGCAGAGCAGGTGTTGCTTGCCAAATTAATCTACAATACCATCTTGTCGTGCCTGATGGCCCTGGCCGGATTCGTATTATTTGCCGTATTCATCTTCAATCCCGTTCAGGACGTTTACCTTTTTTTGTTGATTGTTTTGTTAGCCTGCGCAGGTTTTGCCTCCTCGCTAACGCTCATATCGGGTATTGCTTCAAAGGCATCGAACAGCAATGTTTTGATGGCTGTTTTGGGATTTCCGGTTGTGATTTCCATACTGCTTATAGCAATTCGCGCTACGCGCAATGCACTGGACGGACTGGGGCGCTCTTCATCCACAGATGATGTGCTTATACTGGTGGCAATAAATGCGATAGCCGGTGCCATGGCGTATATTTTGTTCCCGTATATTTGGCGCAGTTAAAAACCAGCTGGCTTTTCAACAAAAGGGTACGGGTGCTTTGTTTAAATGAAGTATTCAGTCGTACAGAAGTGTAAAGAATGAAAAACGGTTTAAAAATAACGGCCATTGTTATCCTGATTTACGTCCACATTGCTGGCCTGCTGATGGATGTGCCCCGCCTGGCTATTCTGAACGAAACCGTCCGTGCCCTTTACTTTCATGTGCCCATGTGGTTTGGCATGGTGTTGTTATATGTTGCATCCTCTTACTATGCCATACGCTACCTGCGTACCCAGCAACCGGATGATGATGTCCGGGCCGAGTCGTTCGCTCACACCGGTACGGCTTTTGGTTTGCTCGGCATATTTACCGGCATGTTATGGGCCAACTACACCTGGGGCTCGCCCTGGCATGGCGATCCGAAACAAAACGGTGCCGCTATTGCCCTGTTAGTATATCTGGCTTATTTTGTGCTTCGCGGGTCAGTAGAAAACCGCGAGCAGCGTGCACGCCTCAGTGCGGTGTATAACGTGTTTGCGTTTGCCGCCATGGTGCCGCTTATTTTCATCATCCCACGGCTTACCAGCAGCATGCATCCGGGTAGTGGTGGTAATCCCGGCTTTAATGTGTACGACCTGGACAGCCGTATGCGGTTTGTTTTTTATCCGGCAGTGGCAGGTTGGTTTATCGTTGGCTGGTGGATGGCCACGCTTCGTTATCGCCTGAAAAAAATCAAAGAAAAACTGGACGAACGCGAATTCGCATGAAAAAACTCCGCTTAACTTTTCTCTTCATTTTTCTGACTGTCCTGGCAGCCTTTGCCCAGACAGATGTGGAAATGGCTGACCGCCTGCGGGCCGACGGAAAAATTTATGTTATCGTGCTGATTATCCTCATTGTGCTGGCTGGCCTGTTCATTTACCTGTTTCTGATGGACCGCAAAATCAAAAAGCTGGAAGACCGCCTGAAATAAGTCACGTGCCCGGATGCTGGTAATCCCATCGGCACGGGTTAATTTTGCACACCGGATTTAAGCGGGCAAAGGGTATGAAAAAATCGCACATTTTTCTTTTGATTGTTCTGGCTTCGGCTGTGGCCATCCTGATCACCACCTCGCGCGAGGCCAGCACCTACGTAACCTTTACGGAAGCCTATCAGATGGCCTCCCAGGGTAATACGCGCAGCATTCATGTAGTGGGCGAATTGAAAAAAAACGAGCAGGGCGAAGTAGTGGGAATAGAGCCGGGTGCCGATAAGGTCTCTTTTTCTTTTATCATGGTGGATGACAACGGACGGGAGCAGACGGTATTTTACAACCAACCCATGCCCCAGGATTTTATGCGTTCGGAAAAAGTTGTGGTTATCGGCCGCTACAAGGGCAACATTTTCTATGCCGAAAAGATTTTGTTGAAGTGTCCTTCCAAATACCAGGAAAATACCGTGAACGTGTAAACCCTGCGGGTGTGCAGGTTTGTTTTATTCTTGAACTTTTAATCCCGTAAGGGAAATATCTATGCATTATTTCATCGGCAACCTCGGACATTTTTTTACAGTTACTTCGTTCGTTACCGCCTTGTTGGCGGCATTTTCTTACTACCGAGCAACCCGCAGTCAGCAGCCGGATATTCGGCAAGAATGGACCACAAACGGGCGCATTATCTTCCTCATTCACTCATTGGCCGTTCTGGGAACCATTCTTTCGCTGTTTGTCATCATCTACAATCACTATTTCGAATATTATTATGCCTACACCTACTCCGACCGCAGGTTGCCCGCACATTATCTGTTTTCAACATTCTGGAACGGACAGGAAGGAAGCTTTTTGCTGTGGATTTTCTGGCATACCATACTGGGTATTATACTCATACGCACCAACCGCTTCTGGGAAGCACCCGTTCTCACGGTGTTTGCAGCCGTTCAGGCTTTTCTTACTTCCATGATTTTAGGGGTAGTCATTCCCGGTCTGGAGTTAAAAATCGGAAGCTCGCCCTTCATATTATTACGCGATGCCATCAACGATCCCATCTTTACCGTTCAGCCGGATTTCATTCCGGCCGATGGACAGGGACTTAATCCGTTATTGCAAAATTACTGGATGGTAATTCACCCACCTGTGTTGTTTCTGGGCTTTGCCTCCACATTGGTGCCTTTTTCTTTCTGCTTAGCCGGTTTGTGGACACGCAAGTATCGCGATTGGATTCGGCCGGCACTTCCCTGGGCTATTTTCTCCGGTGCTTCATTAGGCCTGGGTATCTTGCTGGGCGGCTACTGGGCCTATGAAACACTAAACTTTGGCGGCTATTGGAACTGGGACCCGGTAGAAAATGCCGTTTATGTTCCGTGGCTGGTGCTCATTGCTTCTATCCACACTATGATCAGCTTTAAGAACAGCCAAACTGCTCTTAAGGCTTCCATTGTGCTGGTCATCGCGGTGTTTGTTCTCATACTTTATTCCACTTTTCTTACGCGCAGCGGCGTGCTGGGCGATGCTTCGGTGCATTCGTTTACCGACCTGGGTCTGTCCGGACAACTGCTCATTTACCTGTTCTTCTTCCTGATTGCCGGTGCAGTGCTGGCCGGAGTGCGCTGGAAGGAAATCCCATCGGATGAAAAAGAAGCCTCCGTCTACTCGCGCGAATTCTGGATTTTCATCGGGGCTTCGGTGTTATGCCTCATGGGCTTTCAGGTGCTGGTGCCTACCTCCTTTCCGGTAGTTAATAAAGTGGCCGGTTGGTTTGGGCTGAACAGCAACCTGGCCACACCGGCCGATCAGGTAGCTTTTTATTCCAGGTTTCAATTGTGGTTTGCCGTAGCTCTGGCCCTATTATCGGGAGTCGGGCAGTTTTTCTGGTGGAAGAAGATAGACAAGAAACAGCTTTTTAAAGAACTGTATTATCCCTTCCTGGCCACATTGGTATTGTTTATCCTCATTATTACGCTGACCAAGATTTACCAACCGGCTTATTTGATTTTGCTGCTGGCTTCTTTGTTCACCATAAGTGCCAACTTCAAAATACTTTGGAGCGTATTTCGCAACAGTCCTTCGCTCTCGGGGGGCGCAATAGCCCATATTGGTGTAGGTTTGATGCTGGTGGGCATTTTGTTTTCATCGGGCTACTCGCGCGTGGTATCACTCAACAACACGGGTATGCTCATATCGCGTCAGCTAAGCGAAGAGTTTAATCGTGAAAATCTGTTGCTGTTTGTTAACGAACCCCGCGAAATGTTTGGTTATGAAATTGAATATAAAGGTGAGCGGATAGAGCCGCGGCATAAAAAAGGTTACATCAGCAAACGCGATATTGAATTCACATCGAACCCGTACAAAGTAATTGCCCGAAAAGACATCTATTATAAAGGAAGAAAGTTGTTCAATAAAGGTGATGAATTTGAAATCAATCCCGAAAACACGTTTTATGAAATTGAATTTCGCAAAAACGGTGAAGTGAAATTTGTTCAGTATCCGCGTGTGCAGGTCAATCCGCAGTTTGGCAACATGGCCTCACCCGACATTACCCGCAAGGTAAGTCTGGACTTATATACGCACGTATCAGCACCCATGACGGAAGAGGCAAAACAGGATTGGAGCGAACGTGAAGAAATACGCATCAAGCGTAATGCCCTGTTTTTCGCAAACGATTATGTTGCGCGGGTGGAAGAGTTGATGCGGGTGTATAACCTTGCCGGTGAGCCATTGGATTCATCGTTTCTGGCTATCAAGGCCCGAATTACGGTAGAAGGCGAACGCGAAAATTACACCGCCGAGCCCGTTTTGATTTTCGGAACCCAGTCGCGTGGCGGCCTGCTGGCCGATGAAATACCTGAGCTGGGCCTGCGATTTACATTGATGAATGTTCACCCGCAAACCGATGAGCTGACCATTGGTGTGGAGAGCCGCCAGAAAGACTGGGTGGTAATTAAGGCGCTGGAAAAGCCATGGGTAAATATTCTATGGCTGGGCACGGCCTTACTCATGACCGGCTTCGGTATAGCCATCAGCCGGAGATTCAGGGAGTTCCGGTTAATGCGGGAAAAGGGACTGGAATAATCAGTATTTCGCCCTGCTGTGTCCGTACAACAGATATATCATTAAACCAATCACGAGCCAGATACCACAGATCAGGAAAGTCAGCGGATTGAGAAATGCCATTACTCCGCTGCAGCAAATTACGCCTAATATGGGCACGACCGGAAATAAAGGTGTTTTAAACGGCCTGTTCAGTTCGGGATGGCGGTAACGTAAAATCAACACCCCCAGGCAAACAATTATAAAGGCCAGCAACGTACCAATCGAGACCAATTCGCCCAACACGGTGATAGGCAGTAGGCCGGATGCAATCAACGCAATGGCGCCGGTTACCAGTGTGGATATATGCGGTGTACCAAAGCGACTGTGTACTTTTGAGAAGGGCTGAAAAAACAATCCATCGTTGGCCATGGAGTAAAAAATGCGTGTCTGGCCCATCAGCATAACCAGAATTACGGAAGTAAGACCAGCAATGGCACCAATCTTAATCAACGGACTGAGCCACTTCAGTGCATCTCCGGTTTTATCGATGGCCACGGCAATCGGTGCCGGTGTGTTCAACTCGGTGTAAGGTGCAATACCGGTCATCACCAGCGAAACGAGAATATAAACAATGGTACAGATAAACAGTGAGCCCAGGATACCCCATGGCATATCTTTTTGCGGATTTTTGGCCTCCTGGGCGGCAGTGCTCACTGCATCAAAACCGATGTAGGCAAAAAAGATAACGGCAGATGCACGAAATATTCCGCTTATACCAAACTGACCAAACGTGCCGGTGTTTTCCGGGATAAACGGCACCCAGTTATCAGCCACTACATACTGCCATCCGAAAATGATGAAAAGAAAAATTACCGTGAGCTTAATCAACACAACGATGTTATTAAACGTTGCCGATTCTTTGATGCCCCGATATAACAAAACAGTTACAATCGTGATGATGAAGGCGGCAGGCAGGTTAAACAAAGCTCCGGTAGCAACCAGATTATGATTTTCATCAAAGGTTAGTGGCGCATTGGCCAGCTCGGCAGGAATAACCACTCCTATTGAGGCCAGAAAGTTAACCACATAGCCACTCCAGCCCACTGCAACCGTGGAGCCGGCAAACAGATATTCCAGTACCAATGCCCAGCCGATAATCCATGCCACGCCCCGACCCATCGTGGCATATGAATAAGTATATGCACTACCCGCTATAGGAATCATGGCTGCAAATTCGGCATAGCATAAGCCGGCAAAACCACAGGCTAATGCCGATACGATAAATGACAGCGAAACAGCCGGACCTGCATAGATCGCTGCTGCCTGACCGGTGAGCACAAAAATGCCTGCTCCGATAATAGCTCCTATTCCTAAAGCAATGAGATTGATTTTTCCTAAAGTCCGCTTTAAACCATGCGCATCGCCCGAGGCTTCCTTCATCAATACCTCCATGGGCTTTTTGTTGAAAAGCTGGTCGGTCATCTTCCGGTTGGGTTTGGTTAACGCCTAAAAGTAAAAAGATTATCCGGTTGGCAAAAAATCTTTCGTTAAAGACGGCTGATGAGAATGGTTGCTAATGCGGAAGTTGTTCGCTGGTTTCTTCCGCAGAAGCGGTAACAGCGGGTGGGTTATCACCGGGCTGTTCGTCCTGATTTTTAAAGAATTTTTTCTGCATGATAAAAATGATCATCACGCCTATGAAGATGAATGAATCAGCCAGATTGAATACCGGGCTGAAGAATAAGAAGTAATCGCCACCCACAAAGGGTACCCATTCGGGCCACACAAAATCGAAGAGCGGAAAAAACAACATATCAATTACCTGACCGTGAAACCACGGTGTAGGCGAATCCGGTGGAGCGTTGTTCAGCAACACCCCATAAAACGTGCTGTCAATCACATTACCCACCGCTCCGCCAAGTATCAGTGCAATGCACAGCAACAGTCCGGGGTGCGCATTGCGTTTGGCAAGGCGGTGCAGATACACGGCAATGCCGATCATGGCGGCAATGCGGAATAGGGTAAGAGCCAGCTTTCCGAATTCGCTGTTCCACTTTATGCCGAAGGCCATCCCCGGATTTAGTAAATAGTGAATGCGAAACCAGTCGCCCAGCACGTTTATTTCTTCATGCAGTTCCATGTTGTTTACCACCAGCATCTTCGATGACTGATCAGCTACTACCACCAGAAAGGCGATGAGAAAATATTTCTGCGACTGGGTCAGGAGCATAACTTAATATTAACGTTAAGGGTCAGTTCATCCAGCTGAACAGAAACCGCGTTGGAAATGTTTTCACGAACTTCCAGGCTCAGGGCCTGGGTTTCAGTACGAATATACTGCGCGTGACGGTTTAATGCATGCATCAGTTGTTCGCCTTCACCATTGGCCAATGACTTTTTATCCACCTCTATGGCAATTTTATCCAGCACCGCAAAACCCATGTCTTTACGAAGGTTTTGAATTCGGTTTACAAAATCGCGGGCCAGGCCTTCCTGTTTCAACTCATCGGTTAACGTAATATCCAAAGCCACGGTCAGTCCATTGTCGGTAGCCACCAGCCAGCCGGGAATATCTTCCGAAGTAATCAGCACATCATCCTTGCTTAGCGTGAATCCGTTCTTTTGCAGGCTGCCCTGCTTTTCCAGTTCGTTGATTTCTTCGCGCGTCAGGGCGTTGATAACCGCGGCTACATCTTTAACCTTGGAACCGTACTGTTTTCCCAGTCGGGCAAAGTTGGGCTTCGCCTTTTTTATCAGTAACCCGGAAGCATCATCCAGGTACTCGACCGATTTAATGTTTACTTCTGCTTTTATAATGTCTTCTACGGTGCGGATGCGTTCAGCGAATTTTTCGTCCAGCACCGGCAGCAATATCTGCTTCAGCGGTGTGCGTACTTTTATTTTACTGCCTTTTCGCAAAGCGTGAACCATGGAGCAGATGCGCTGTGCATAATCCATGCTCTGCTCCAGTTCGGTATTGCGTTGCTCTTTTTCAGGCTGTACCAGGGTGGTTAAATGCACCGAATCAAACTGAAGGGGTGTGCTATTGGCACGGGCTTTATCGCGGATATTGTCAGTTAAGTTCTTATAAAGCCATTCGGCCATGAACGGTGCAATGGGCGACATGAGCTGGGCTGTTACCAACAGGCAGTTGAACAACGTATCGTAAGCTGCCTTTTTGTCTTCCGAAAGTTCACCGCGTGAAGCAGGTTGCCAGAAGCGTTTGCGGTTCAGGCGCACATACCAGTTCGACAGGTGGTCGCACACAAATTCCTGTATGGCACGTGCAGCACGCGTAGGTTCATAGTCGTTGTAGGCATCGGTTACCGTGATGATTAACTCCTGCAGGCGCGATAATATCCATTGGTCCAGCAGGGTTCGTGCAGCTTCGGGTGCACTGTTCATTTCATCCTTTACATACCCATCAATGTTGGCATACAGGGCAAAGAAAGCATAGGTATTGAAGAGCGTACCAAAAAATTTCCGTTGCACTTCTTCCACGCCGGCCAGATTAAACTTCAGGTTTTCCCACGGTGGCGCATTTTCCACCATGTACCAGCGCACCGCATCGGGACCGTATTTAGCCAACGTATCAAAAGGATTAATAACGTTGCCCAGGCGCTTGGACATTTTATTGCCATCCTTATCGAGCAGCAGTCCGGTGCTGATTACATTTTTAAAGGCTACGCTGTCATACAGCAGTACCGCCAAAGCATGAAGAGTGAAGAACCACCCTCGGGTTTGGTCAACGCCCTCGCTAATGAAGTCGGCCGGATACGCTCCCTTCCAACCCTCGTTGAATGGTTCAGGATGATTTTTTTTCAACAGCTCCGGATTCAGTCCCCATTGGGCATACGGCATGGCCCCGCTGTCGAACCACACGTCCACCAAATCAGGCTCACGATACATGGGCTTACCCGAATCGCTCACCAATACCCATTCATCCACAAACGGCCGATGCAAATCAAGTTGGTTGATATGTTCATGCCTCAAAACCGAAGGGTCGGGATTTTTTAAACCGGCCTGAATGGCTTTGTTAACTTCTTCGCGCAATTCTTCAATGGAGCCAATGCATTTTTCTTCGCTGCCGTCTTTGGTGCGCCATATCGGAAGTGGTGTGCCCCAGTAGCGCGAACGCGACAGATTCCAGTCAACCAGATTTTCCAGCCAGTTACCAAATCGTCCTGTTCCCGTTGACTCCGGTTTCCAGTTGATGGTTTTGTTTAGTTCGGCCATGCGCTCCTTCAGCGCGGTAGTCCGAATAAACCACGAATCGAGCGGATAGTATAACACGGGTTTATCCGTACGCCAGCAATGCGGATAGGTATGTTCGTATTTTTCAACTTTAAAAGCTTTGTTTTCTTCTTTCAGAATAATGGAGATAATCACATCGGTTGATTTATAATCCGGATGCGTCTCGTCTTCATCGGTATAATTTTTTACATAGAAGTCATCAGCTGTAAGGGGTTTGTGGGTTTTGATACGGTATTTCTCCACACCTTCTTTCAGTTTCTCCCCGATTTGGCGTACAAATTTTCCTTTGCGGTCAACCACGGGTACTTCGTTGCCGGCTTCATCTTTCACGGTTAATGGCGGAATGTTGTATTGACGGGCAACCCGGAAGTCGTCTGCACCAAAGGTGGGCGAAGTGTGTACCACACCGGTTCCTTCATCGGTGGTTACAAAATCCCCCACAACAACCTGAAATGCGTTTTCGGTCAGGTACAGGGGTGTAAGGTACGGCATGAGTTGTTCGTACCGGATTCCGGCCAGTGATTTTCCGTCCGTTTCCATCACTACTTTCCAGGGAATAACCTTATCACCGGGTTGGTAAGCGGAGAGCTCCAGGGTACTGCCTTTCTCGGAAAAATATTTCCCGGTTAAATCTGTAGCCAGAACTACCCTTACCGGCTGATACGTGTAGGGATTGTACGTATCAATTACGGAATAACGAATTTTTTCTCCTACAGCCAGGGCGGTGTTCGATGGAAGTGTCCACGGTGTGGTAGTCCATGCAAGTATGTACACACCAAAGGAAGGCGCCGGTTGAAACAGAAACTCCGATTGTGCATTACGGATGACCCTGAACTGTGCTACAACAGAGGTATCTTTTACGTTTTTGTACGTGCCGGGCAGGTTGAGCTCGTGCGAGCTGAGGCCAGTGCCGGCCGCAGGTGAATAAGGTTGTATGGTATATCCCTTGTACAGCAGGCCTTTGTTATAGAGTTGTTTTAAAATCCACCATAAGGTTTCAATATAGGCTGCTTCGTAGGTAATGTAGGGATGCTCCAGGTCAACCCAGTACCCCATTTTACGGGTCAGGTCGTCCCATTGATCCTTATACATCATTACCGTTTCACGGCATTTGCGGTTGTAATCGGCAATGGAAATTTTTTTTCCGATGTCTTCTTTGGTTATCCCCAGTTGTTTTTCTACCTGCAGTTCCACCGGTAAACCGTGCGTATCCCAACCGCCTTTGCGCTTTACCTGATAGCCCTGCAGGGTTTTAAAGCGACAGAAGATATCTTTAATCGTCCGGGCCATAACATGGTGGATGCCCGGCGTGCCATTGGCCGAAGGCGGACCTTCATAAAAAGTGAATGAGGCTTCGCCTTCGCGGTTGTGCACCGATTTTTCAAAAATTTTCTCCTTTTCCCAGAAAGCCAGCACATCGGCTGCTATCCGGGGCAGGCTGAGTTGATTGTATTCAGGATACCTTTTCGACATCAGAAAAACCGCTAACAGAGTTGATTTTCAGCTAAATAAGGGTGCAAAGATAAGCACGAAAGGCCAATTGACGGCTATTCGGCTGCAGGGTGCCGGTTGTGTATCCGTATCTTGTTCAGGTCAATGGTCTGATCTTCTTCTTCGGTGTAGAAGTTACCGTCCACATCGTCAATCGGTAAGTAGCCGGAAGTAGCAGTTTTGTACTTATCAAACGTAAGTATCAGCGCCGGAAGCAACACCAGGTTGGTGAGCATGGACATGAACAACGTTATGGACGTGAGTTTGCCTAGGGCAATGGTGCCGCCAAACGAAGAGAACGTGAAGATGATGAAGCCGGCAAACAGAATAATGGACGTGTAAATCATACTCTTGCCGGTTTCCAGTATCGTGTTGGTAACGGCAACGGGTATAAAGAATTTTCTGGCATGCAGTTCCTGACGGTATTTGGCCAGGAAATGAATGGAGTAATCAACCGAAATACCAAAAGCTATGCTGAATATCAACACCGTGCTTGGTTTCAGGGGTATGCCGAAATATCCCATCAGGCCGGCAGTAATCAGCATGGGAATTATGTTGGGAATAAGTGCAATGACAATCATGCGCACATTGGCAAACAGCAGTCCCATGGTTACCGATATGAGAACGAATGCCAGCAAGAGGCTGCCTTTGAGGTTGGATATTAAAAATGAATTTCCTTTTACAAATAAGGGCGTTGTGCCGGTAATTTTTACTGTGATGGGTGTGTCTTTGAATACAGAATCTATTCCGGGCCTGATAACGCGGTTGATGAGTGAATCCATTTTATTCGAGCCGATGTCGGCCATCTGAACCGAAATGCGCATTACCTGCAGGGTTGAATCGACAAATGAATGAAAAAGGCCGGAGCTGTCGGACTGTCCTTTCAGATAAGGCAGAATGAAATTCCTTTCGCGGCTATCGGGCAGGCCGTATCGTGCAGGGTTGTTGTTATAGAACGCCTGCCGGGCAGCCTTTACAAAACTAACCAGTGATACGGGCGTGGAAAGGTCGGGCTGGGCTGCCAGAAATTTTTCCAGTTCTTCAATTTTCTGCAGGTTTTTTACATCAATCACACCTCTGCGTTTGCCGGTGTCCACCACCAGTTCCAATGGCATTACCCCGCTGAAGTTTTGTTCAAAGAAACGCAGGTCTTTAATTACCGTGCTGTCTTCCGGCAAATCATCCACCATATACGAAATGGTGTGAATACGCAGCATTCCGATAACGGCCAGTACCACAACCGTAATTGTTACAGCATAAATGACAAGCCGGTTACGGTGCACCTGAATATCAATGAATTGCAGAAATACATTCAGCGGCTTGATATCGAGATGGCGAAGATGTTTGGCGGATGGGGGTGGCATCCACGAAAAGAACCCGGGTATTAAAATTAAACTCACCACAAAGGTGGCCATCACATTAAGCCCGGCTACAATACCAAACTCGCGCAGCACGGTAATATCGGCAGTAAGCAGTACCAAAAAACCAATAGCGGTGGTCAGGTTGGTAAGAAAAGTGGCCAGGCCCACCTTGCGAATCACCCGGCTTATGGCCAGGAGCTTATTACGATGTGCTGCATACTCGGCATGGTATTTATTCATGAGGTACACCGCATTGGGTATGCCGATAACCACGATGATGGGCGGCAGTAAACCACTAAGCAGCGTAATTTTATAGCCCAGTAATTCAATGGTGCCCAACACCCAGATTACCACAATACCGATAACCACCAGCGGGAAAATCATGGCCCGCACAGAGCGGAAGAACAGATACAAAATGATAGCCGTTACCACCACCGACAGCGCAAGAAACAACTGCAACTCACGGTTTACCTCCTGCGAAATCACCGAACGCACAAAAGGCAGGCCGGCATAGTGTAAGTCTATACCGGTACTGCGGGTAAACTGCCCGCCTCTTTCCAGTATTTCATTGGTCAGCACCGTACGCTTACTTGAAGCCAGCACTTCTTTATCAACGGTAAGCAGGATGGCAATGGCACCGTTTTCTTCATTTACAATTCTTCCGAAATAGAATTTCTGTTTACGGCTTTCTTTTAACAGGCTGTCCAGTTCTTTTTGCGATTTGATTTTAGGCGGGAAGATATCCTGTAGTATAAACTGCTTGCGGGCGGTATCCTTTACCATCATCTTTATCTGCGGAAGCGAAATGACATTGGTTACTCCGTCAATCCACTTCAGCGCCACACACAGCTCGCGCAGCTTTTCAAAGTTTTTATAGTTATAAATACTGCTGTCCTTTAAACCGATGGCGATGACGTTACCATCTTCTCCGAATTGTTTACGGAACTTATCAAAAAAAACCTGCTCGGGGTCATGTGCAGGTACCGTGCCGCGGAAATCATAGCTCAGTTCGGCCTTTCGGGCATGGATGGCCATCCACACCGTAATGAGCAGGATGATAGCGGTGAGCGGCAGCTTGTATTTGATAATAAAATGAGCGATTCCTGTCCACATGCGTGGCCAAAACTAAGGAATTTATATGAGCCTTCTTCAAGAAACCCCTTGAACGGTAAGTATCAGCGGGTCCTGGTTTAGCAACCTGCTGATGTTATACATGCGGTACAGCAGATTTGAATCGGACGGGTGTTCGAAGAAGTTTTCAACGATTATGGCAAAAAATTTATGTTCGCCTTTCTCCCTCCGTGAAGGTCGGCCACGAAAGTACAATTACACCGCAACCGGGATTAACTTCACCATTATGGAAGTGCCAGCTTTTTCAGCAAGGTATTTACCGAGCAGGCTTCCGTAAGCAACTTTTCCAGGTGTGTCACCGGCACGCGCTCCTGCTTCATGGTATCGCGGTGCCGAATGGTTACCGTATCGTCCTGCAACGTCTGGTGATCAACCGTTACACAATATGGTGTACCAATAGCATCCTGTCTGCGGTACCTCCTGCCTATGGTGTCTTTATCTTCGTAGTAGCACTTCAGGCTGAACTTCAGCTGTTGTACGATTTGCTGCGCCTTTTCCGGCAGGCCATCTTTCTTAACCAAAGGAAGAACGGCAACCTTTACAGGTGCCAGGACGGGCGGAATGCTCAATACCACACGTTCACCTCCGTCCTCACCTTCAGCCGAAGTTACCTTTTCTTCGCGGTAGGCAGCCGATAAAACCGCCATCACCATGCGATCCAGTCCGATGGATGTTTCAATAACGTAAGGAATGTAGCTTTGATTGGTATCCGGATCGAAGTATTGCAGTTTCTTACCGGAATATTGCTCGTGATTTTTCAGATCGAAGTCCGTACGCGAATGAATCCCCTCCAGTTCGCGGAAACCCATGGGAAAGTTAAACTGAATATCGCAGGCGGCATTGGCGTAATGTGCCAGATTGAGGTGGTCGTGAAAGCGGTAATTGTGTTCACCCAATCCGAGCGCGAGGTGCCAATTCAGGCGGTGCTCCTTCCAGAAAGCATACCATTTCATTTCTTCACCCGGCTTTACAAAAAACTGCATTTCCATCTGCTCGAATTCGCGCATGCGGAAAATGAACTGGCGCGCCACGATTTCATTACGGAAGGCTTTGCCCGTTTGGGCAATGCCAAACGGTATTTTCATGCGGCCCGTTTTCTGAACATTTAAAAAGTTGACAAAAATACCCTGGGCCGTTTCCGGGCGCAGATAAATTTTGCTGGCCTCTTCGGCAAGCGAACCGATTTCGGTGGAGAACATGAGGTTAAACTGGCGGACATCGGTCCAGTTGCGTGACCCGGACTCGGGATCGGCAATCTCCAGGTCAATAATAAGCTGCTTCAGTGCGGCCATATCGCCTGAGCCCATCGCCTGCTTCAGCTTTTCATTAACTTCACCGACCTTTTTACGATATTCCAGCACACGCGGGTTGGTGGAGAGAAACAATTCGCGGTTAAAATTTTCACCAAAACGCCTGGCTGCCTTCTCTGCTTCCTTTTCAATTTTGTCTTCCAGTTTCTCCACATACTTTTCGATAAGCTGGTCGGCCCGGTATCGTTTTTTCGAGTCGCGGTTGTCAATCATCGGGTCATTGAATGCATCTACATGGCCGGAGGCTTTCCATACGGTAGGGTGCATGAAAATTGCCGCATCAATACCCACGATGTTATCGTGCAGCAGGGTCATGGCCTTCCACCAGTAATCGCGAATGTTAAACTTCAGCTCGGCACCGTTCTGGCCGTAGTCGTACACGGCACTGAGGCCATCATAAATTTCGCTGGAAGGGAAAATGAATCCGTACTCCTTGGCGTGCGAAATAATTTTTTTGAGCTGGTTATCGTCTGCTTGTGCCATAAGGCGCAAATATACGGTAATGTTAAGTTTGGTTCGGATTACAAATGGGTATAGGAAAAAGCATTATTTTGTCCAGACAATGGAACGTTTGTTTACCCGGATGGCGCTGGCTGCCGGCTTCACGCCGAGATTGAGCGCTTTGTTAAAAGAAGCGCACCGGTTAAGTGAGTTGTGGCAAAGTGAACTGATGTTGATACATGCCGGAGAACGGCAACCGGAAGCAGAAAATAAACTGCGTGAACTGATGCGGCAAAACGGCGTTGATGCCGATAAAACCCGAATCATTTGGGAAAGCGGCCCCCCGGCCCGCTCCATTATTCGGGTATGTAAAAGAGAAAAAATTGATTTGCTGATTGCCGGTGCCCTGCACCGGGAAAAAGTACTACAGTACTACCTGGGCAGTGTAGCACGCAAGCTGTTGCGCAAATCAGCTTGTTCGGTGCTTATGCTTACTGACCCGGCAGTTTCGCCTGTTGGTTTTAAAAACGTTGTGGTGCAGGCCGATGAGGATAACCCGTATATGCAGGAAACCGTGCGCACCGCCTGCATGCTGGCCTGCAGCGAAGGCGCATCCTGGCTGCATGTGGTGCGAACATTAAAGTGGTACGCTTTTCTTTCGGGTGCAGAAGAATTTTCGGAAGCCGAATACGAACATACACGTAACCAGCTTATTCAAACGGAAGTAGATGATGTGCAGCGCCTGTTGAATACCATTCCTCATCCGGGTGTCAAGGTGAATATTAAACTCATCTCCGGAAAATCCGGGCACGAACTGGCCCAGTTTGCCCGACGCAAACATGCCGACCTGCTGGTAGTGAGCGCCTCACCTGTAAAGCTATCCCTCCTGGACCGTCTTATGCCAAACGACCTGGAGTACCTGTTCAGCGACCTGCCCTGTAACCTGCTGGTAGTGAAACCAAAGAAAGGGGGTGCAGCATGAGCCACGCTGAAGTTGTACGCCTGTTGGTTCAACTGGGTATCATGCTCATTGCCGGGCGGATATTTGCCGAGCTGGCCCGCCGGCTGAAACAACCGGCCGTGGTAGGCGAAATTCTGGCCGGCATTCTGCTCGGTCCCACGTTTCTGGGCATGGTTTCGCCCGAAAGTTTTTCCATCCTGTTTCCCCCAGGAACTTCGTCCACTGTGCTAAGTGGCTTTGTTCAGGTTGCCGTAGTGATGCTGTTATTTATTGCCGGCATGGAAGTGGACCTGCACATTGTATGGCAGCAGGGACGACAGGCACTACTTACCAGTGCCATGGGGCTTATTATTCCGTTTTTCACCGGCTTTATCTTTCCCTATGTTTTTCCGGATTTCTTCGGTTATGCCGATGAAGGTAAGCGCCTCACCTTCGCCCTGTTTATGGGAACTGCCATGGCCATCACCGCCCTTCCGGTAATTGCCCGGATTTTGATGGACCTTAACCTGTTCAAAACCCGGCTTGGCATGTTAATCATTTCCTCGGCCATGGTTGATGATTTTATCGGGTGGTTGATTTTTTCGGTGCTGCTGGCCATGATTGGTAAAGGTCAGAATCATGTGGCTGCCTGGCAAACCCTGCTGCTCACCCTGGGTTTTGCCGCACTTATGCTTACCCTGGGTCGTGGAGTAATTAACCGCATGCTTCCGTGGATTAACAAACGACTGGCCTGGCCCGGGGGACTGCTGTCGCTGGCACTGGCCCTGTGTTTTCTATCGGCTGCTTTTACGGAATACATCGGTATCCATGCCATTTTCGGTGCTTTTATTTTTGGCGTGGCGCTGGGCGATTCGGAATACATGAGCGAACGCGCCAAGGAAATTATCTATCAGTTTATCAACAACATATTTGCACCTTTATTTTTCGTAGCTATCGGACTGAAAGTAAACTTTGCCGTTCATTTCGATTTCTGGCTTACCGTTGTCATTCTGCTCATCGCCTTTTCAGGAAAAATTTTCGGAAGTGGCTTGAGCGCACGCCTGGGCGGATTTTCATGGAAAGAGTCGCTGGCTACGGGTTTTGGCATGAATGCGCGCGGAGCCATGGAAATCATACTGGGAAGCATTGCCCTGGAAAACGGACTAATCAATGAAAAAGTATTTGTTTCGCTGGTCATCATGGCGCTCATTACCAGCATGAGCAGCGGCCCGCTGATGCGATGGAGTTTAAACAGGAGATGGGGGAGGTGAGGGTTTTATTAAGGCATGTAGCTTAAATTCAGATTTCAATTCAGCGGGTAATTTCCTTTTTTCATCAAAAAAATTATTATTGCAGGACGTGACAAACGATAACAACAAAAAAAACTTAGTAGACCAATTTTGCAACATACAAGATATTCTTTTCTGTCAGCTTAGGATCAACTTTAAAAATCAAACGATCAAAGCTTTCCGCATAAACCAGATGACGCAGTCGATACGGTTGTTTTATGTCATCAAAAAGCTTATTTCCTTCGAGGCTATAAAATTGCAAATAACTATCTCGTCTGAAATACATATACTTTAATGTATTCAAGTCGTCCGGCAGATTTTCATCATGAACAGGCGCCTCGTATTGTTTCGTAATAACCAGGTTGAAATCGCTGGTGTAAAATGAATGAAACGTGAGATAGTTTAATGCATTTTGTTTTATATTATATTTTACGTAATCAGTACCAAACTGCTTGTCTGCCTGACTGAATGATACGCCTTTTGCTTTGGGAAAATAACCGGAATTTCCATTTATTTTACGAACCAGTTCTCCCACTCTGTTATACAGGTAAATACAATCTTCATGGGCAAAAACTACTGCATAAAAATTATTGGGCAACTTGTTGATACAGGGATCCAACGGACTTAAAAAAAATTGCTGACCTAAATATGGACTGCCTTCTTCATACGGAATATAATGTTTGTAAATATTTAAATCGGGCAAATGTACGGTAAGCAATCTCGCATTTTTGTAATAATCAGGGTTTGTCATGTAATAGTATTTATCGCTGCGTCCCAAATACTCAAACACCAACCTCTTTGAGGTGTCCCGGTAAACATTCAGATAATTGTAAAAAATGGAAAACGTATTTAGAGGATCATTTTTAATGACATTCCAGCTATTTACATAATTACCTTCTTTGTTGAATAACAGTATTTTACCACTTTGGTAATCTGCAACAAAGATTGAGTCTGGCGAAAGCGTACTAATGCCGACTGGCAAATAGTAATTTTCTGGTGCGTATCCTTTTGTCCCAACCTTTCCTATATAACTTCCATCACTGCGAAGGAGGTAAACCTGTCCATTGTTAGCCAATGAAATAATATATCCTGACTTAAAGTTGTTCATCTTAAAATACAAAAAAGAAACCGAATCCGGTTCTAAAAAAATACTGTCTGTAATAACTAGTTCGGCTTTCTGCTGCGAATGAAAAAAACTATCATTCTCACTTTTTTTTCTGCAAAATGTAAATGAAAAGGCCAAGAATATGGACAAAATTAAATTCAGTTGGTTATTCATACTGTGAATTTTATAAAATTTAGGGCCTCAACATTTTCCCCCACGTTCAAAAGGTGAATGTTGATCCGAAATAAATAGCCTGTTATGAATTTTACAAATTACGACCCATGATTTATCTATAAGCTATTTTGGCCTTAAAACATAACAACCGGCATTTATTCAGGCGGAAGTCAACCAATTATGAGTTACTAAGGACGAAGCAGATAGCCTTCAAAACTTAGCATCGCAGGAGAGTTCAAAAAATTTCCATAAATAAGTATATCCGAGTAAAAATAGCCAAATCGTTTCTTAGTATAAGCCACCGAAATTAGAAGCGAGTCGCCTGGAGGCACAGAAGCACCTATTCCTGACAGTGTAGTACAATCACAGGAAACTTCAATATTTTCTATAAAAAGAGTGTCTAAACCCACATTATGTACATAAAACTGTGTTTTAGCCTGGTTAAAGTCTTTAATTTTACCTAAATTAAATTTTCTATTTTTTATATGTATCTGAGTGTTTTTTTTTTAACATCATCTTAGTTTGCGACTTCTCAAAGTCACGCTTTCGGCTCAGTATGGAGTAAATTAAAACCGCCACCGACAAGATAAAAAAAGTAACCACACTAACTCTTTTGATCATATTGTTCTTTCAATTTGAATCGCATGACAATAGGTGTTTCAAAAGATTTCATATTCTCCGTTAAGGTCCGATGCAATACTAAATCAATTTCCTTAATTTCTTTTAGAGCTGCATCTTTATCTGAAGAAATATAATCTGTAAAGTGTTCTACATCAGTAGCAACATAGTAACAATCACAGGAAAGTGAATAAGTAGGCAAATTATAGGGTCCGATAAAAAACATTTTTGTAAAAGCGTCGGATTTTTTCCCACTTCCATGTCTCAGATTGAAATGGCCAAAAATTTGTCCGCTCAAAAGCTTTAGGCCCAATGTAAATCCATACTCAGAGCCCTCTTTAAAGCTGTAGTAGAATAAAATTTCTTTTTCTTTTTTCCCTATCATAAATCTTGATAGTATGTGTTGCGACATCCATTTTTTCGGATTAAGAAAATCAGCATGGTCAAATATTAAGTCTTCCGACCGGCCATCGGGAATATTAACTTTTATTCTTTTTTCATTGATAAACTCGTTATAATAATAAATAGAACTTGACAATGGATAGGAATAAAAATTACCCACAACAAAACCCGTATAATCCATGGGCACAAGCTCCTTGCCCAAAGGATACTGCATAGTCTTTCTAACAAGTATTCCGCTCGTGTCATAAATGTGAAGAATATGTCCATTCTCATCATCATATCCAAGATATAAGGCAAAATTACCCGATTTTAGAACGGAAATTTGGTAACCCCATTTACCGATGCGCATCTTCTTTATGTGTTTCAAAGTACTGTCAAATTCGATGATCGCCTGATCCGGCCTGGAAAAAATAACTATTCTATTGCTTAAATAATTTATATCGAAATCAGTAACTTCTAAATACTCTTTTGGACCTGAACCCTTTTTGCCAACCTTGCCCAGATAAGTTCCTGTTAATGAATATGCAACTAACTCCTTTTTATGTCGGTCTAAAACCAAAATTTTATTATTAAATTCTAAAATTTTTTGAGCCGATGAAAGGTAAAAACTGTCTGTTTCTTTCAGTTTAATGTACTCGACTTCACTAAGAAGATCCCTGATGCTTATGAGCTGTTCTTGTTTTGGTATATTTGAAATATCAATAAACTCCTCATATACATTTACATCTGATTCCCAACCCGAACTGGTGCAACATAAAAAAAATGTACCAACCAAAATAACTATGAAATACTTTACCATACAGAATTGAACAACCCCAAATGATAAGCTGACAAACCGAAACATAAGAAAATATATCTTACAAGATAAAATCTCGTAAGATATATTCTTTAACATGAACTATCATTGAATTGGACTACATTGATCACATGTATGGTCACGACAAGATTTTTGACCACTCACGCAATTATTACAATAAAATCCACCACTACATATTGTAGAAACATATTGCTTGGTACCTCCCTCCAAAGCATATGTATTTACAGGAACAAAAGTAATGATAGTACTAATTAAGAGCAGGATCATCCCACAAGTTAAGAGAATATTAAACTTCGCTTTCATAAAACATTGTTTAAGTATCCACCCACCCCTCCGGAGCAGTTCTCCCGCTGTCCCTTCGGACGACCGGCGGGTGATCTGTATAAAGGTGAATGTTGATTCGAAGTAAATAACCTGTTAGGAATTTTACAAATCAATCTGCACTTTTTTCTTACATGGTGTTTATTCGTTAACCCGGGTTAACTTTCTGCGTTTTCAGGGCATCTGAGCGATTTAACACACACACACACACACATTAAAAATGTTACAAAAACACACAAAATCTTACATCTATTCCAAAAATTTTTACTTGACTTATCCCAGGTATAAGTCCTTTCTTCTCGCATGATGACCATTCAGTTCACCAGCTTATCTGGTGTACTCTTTGAGCATGATATAAATGACAAGAATCTTTTAGTCATGATGTGTTCTTGCCGGAGCTTTTATTTTACGCTGTTCCTCAACAATCATATCAAAACGTGAAAAGGAGGTTTTAACGAACAGGATTACCCCTTTTCGGAACAAACGGGGTAAATACTAACTGAACTCACCGGCTGAATTGGTGACCGTGCCCACACGGTGCTCCGGTATCAGCACATTCATATCAGCCACCGGTTTATCCTGACGATCTTTTACTGTTTCTTCAATAAGAGACTGTCGTTTTTTTTTGAATAAATGAATAATACACACTACACTCCCTGCTGCGAGTTACATAATCGTAGTACGTTTGGGCATTGCATGGTATTTGCAATGTTGAAAAATTATCATGATGATGTGTAGAAACAGGTTTTTCATGAACCGATTTTAAGCGGTATAGTAAAAAATCATAAAAATTGTGGAGAAAATTATTCCATATTTTTTTCCTTTGAAATTAGCTGATACCCTGTGAAGTCCCTATTTACCGTATCAACATTAACATTCATTTTTGTCAGTATATCAGTTAATGTAATGCCGGATGCTTCATCCCATTCCAACTTACCGTTCCACGCCAGCGAATCATTTTCGGAAAAAAAGTTTGTATGGTAACGCCTGTTTAAAAAATCAGACAAGAAAGAAGGTGTCGGATTGATAATTACAACAGCGGAATTACTGTTTTGAATAAGCTTATTAAATTCAGTAAAAGTTGATACGGGAACGCTTTTTTCGAAAGTTATCATGAGGGCCGGTTCACTTGTTTTATGGGTTATTACGGAAAGGTCCCATCCTTTAGCAAGCAGTTTAATAATACGATCGTAATTAACCGGCCTGTTGTTTTTGAAGTAAGCAGTAAGGTTAAAGTAACCATTAGGATTAAATGATGAGTCTTTTTGAATTTTAACCCGGGCCATGCGCTGGATTTCCGAAAGAATTTCATCAGCCGTATATCCTTTAAATTCCACACGCGCCGGTCCTTTTGAGGAGGCCTTTACCGGTTTTTGCGATACCGATGCGATTTCAAAGAATAATTCAGCATCATCCACTGAAAGAATTACTCTTTCGTCTGACAGGTTTTCGTTTGTGCGACATCCGCTACTGAATAGGATAATACACAAAAAGAAAATTTTTGCCTTCATAGGTGATTTTTCTTTTCAGGTTATTTAATGATGTATCTAAAGGTTCAAAAGAATTTTTCAACAAATTATTCTCATTCAAAACTCCAATCAACAGGTCAGGAGTAATCAGTTCAGGAAAAGGAAGATTCCTGCCCAGCGAATGATTTATTTTTTTTGTGCAAAACTTTCTTCCCGATATCTTATCATGGTAATAAAATGCCGGTTGTCCATCAGCAATAAACTGAAAAACCTGAAACCGGTCGTTTTCCCTGAAAAAGAAAATGCCCGTATTATATTTTTTGTTTTCCATGATCATCTTCATTCTCTCAAACTCGTTTTTTATATGAGCATATTTCGCATAGTTCACCTTATTTTTAAAATCAATGTATTTATACAATTGAAAATTGCCGTTTGATGCATTGAAGTAAAAAACCGTATCACAAAAAGGCTTAATGTAAAAAATGGTTTTCTCCTGTTTCAAAATAGACTGTCCATTGCTGAGAATGGTGTTACTTTCATTCTGAATAACATACGGGTCGAAATGATTTGTGTTTCGATATGTATTTAAATCCAGAATTTGAATTCTATAGAATACCTTCGTCCCCGGTTCTATTCCTACGAGATTGTCTTTTTTCAGAAAAAGGAAGCCATCAGCCGATGTTTCTATTTCTGTAAATTTATTATCATCCAGCTTAGCTGAGCTGACCAAACTAAATTTTTGAAGATCGTATACATGCACTTCATCCCTGGTGCTTAAAATATAAAGAAACGGATAGGAAACACTGAAGTCAACCGGATTGATTTTTAATTCTTCAAATTCAATTTGTTTAATCAGCTTATCAATGGAAAGGTCATAAACCAATAATTCTTTTTTATCCGCATCGTTTGCCAGATACAAGTAGTTGTTTTCCGACCAGCGGATTCGGGTAATATTCAAAGGTTTATCCGTTTCTATCTCCTTGATAACCGGCCTTAAAAATTCCGACACATCCACTTCATCATCAATTTTACTTATCCCAATAATCTGCGGATTGTTGGTATCATGGGGTCTAAAAGAGCAGGATAGGGATAATAAAAAACAGAAACTAATCCGGATAATGAAACTACCCATTTACTGAATAAACTCAATTGATGGTTTTAAAGTACTTGTATGAATCTCAAATCTGATCATTTCAAATTCCCTTAAAAGGAGTCCTTTTTCAATACTACTTACTATTTACTAAGTAAATCTTTTTCAACCTCGTATCCTGATACATTTTAATGCCATATTTTAGCTCCAAAATTCGATCAACATCCGGCAATGACTCAAATTCAAATGCATAACGTTTCCCATCATCATTACCATTTAAAATTATTGAATATCCCTTCCTTTCGGCAAGCCAGTCGGCCAAATTAGTTAATGTAAAACCCTTAAGTGAAATTTTTCCCGCAGTTGAAACATGGGCTGACCGCAATGTGCCGGGTTCTTTGGATTTATAAATATAGGCAGAGAGTTTTAAAGGATTTTCAATGTGTAGTTGACCAGTTGTTAATTTTTCCCCGGTTTCCGTGACTGAAAAATTATACCACTCTGCGAGGGAGGTTAAGACAGGATGCCAAAGGTTTTCAAAATTGCCCGAAGGAAACTCTATTCTGAAAGCAACATGTGGATTGTGTTCAAGGCTTTTTATTATTACCGTATTACCAGTGTTTCTGGCTAAGGTAAATAAGGCATCTGAAAGCCTGTAACCTTTCACCTCAATGAATCTTTCACCTTTATCGAGACCTTTAGCGTTGTAGGGATTGTTTATGATTTTAAAAATTTTTATTGTAAAGCCTGTTCCGGTTATGCTTTGTTGATATTGTAAAATCGGATCTCCGACATCATCCTGACTGAAAACCGGTTTTATTAGTATTGTAAAGATTACCAATATGTTAATTACTTTCATAAGTAGAACTTATGGTTAAACCTCTATAATCACTAAATAAGTCTTCCCATCCTGAATGACGCTATCAATAATAGGGTGTATATTACTATAATTTTTTAAACCAAGATCTTCATAATGCTGCCCATCCAACACCATAACCCAGTAATTATCTGACTGAATGGACGGGAAGGGAAGAAGCAGATCACGACCATGCAGTGAAACTTTGAGTTCATCCATGCAATAGGTTAAATTTTTCTCTTTATCAACCAGGGTAAATCTGACCTGATTTTTTAAAATATATCGCCACCCTGTCCATTTTTTACTTTCGAGTTTTTTATTATTTATCAAGGAATAATTCGGAAAAATTTCTTCCATTACAACTTTTGGATTAGTTAAATCGAGCTGCCGTAGAACTTCATCGTTTAGATGATAGTTCAAAAAAACGATGGGCAGAGTATATAAACCGCGAAGGGTATCGTAAACATAATGATAATTACTTAAAGGCTGAAAAAACTCAAAGCCTCTTTTCGTAACATTTAAAGGGTCACTGAAAAAGGTCCAGACCCGCGGCAGATTTTTTTCAATAGTGAATTGGAATAATCTTCTCTTTACATTAAAATCATGATCCGTAATCAAAATGTTGTAGTAATATTCCTTCTTTTCTCTGGGCTGTTTGTTTTGGTTTTTAAAGACAATAAAACCATCTCCGGTTTTATAAATTCTGTGACAATAAAATTCAGAATGTCTGAAGCTTTCTAAACTGTAATCTGCATTGAAAAAAAAGAAACCCTGATTAGCCGCATCATAAAACATCAATTTGCCATAATGATCGGTTATTAAACAAATGGGTTGAACAGGATTACCGTTTTGCAAATAATCTCCGTTGATACTCGTTATTAACCGGCCCTGACGGTCAAAAATTTCAATTTTCTGAAGAACTTTGTCCAAAACAAAAATTCTATTTTCATCAACGATAACCTGGTCTACAGTACTAATTAAGGAGTTTAATTCCACAAACTGCCATCCTGGAAACAGCTCATGAAGGTCATAGCTCTTAAAATTTTCATTCCTTATAAAATGCCCTTCATGTTCTTCATATTTGCACTGACAGAAGGTTAAAAAGATTATAAAATTCAGTACTACGTGGACCAATTTCATGAACTAATATTTTTTAGCGATACAGCCGGCATACGATTTTTGTACCAGCTGTATCGTAGTTTATGTTTCAACACTTATTCTTGAGCTTCCGAATCGGCTTTAACACATTTAGCATTGAAAATACCGCATTTTGCATAATAACCCTCTTCACACTCAACACTCACGGCCCATCCTATCCCTAATATCTTAAACTCACGTGAGCAACTTTTTGCACCCTCTCCTCCGGCAGCTTCAGCCGAAAGAGCCGTAATAAACCCAAGAAAAACCAAGAGAAGCTTTATTTGCTTTTTCATGATTAATTTGATTGTATTTCCACCCACCCCTCCGGAGCAGTTCGCCCGCTGTCCCTTCGGACGACCGGCAGGCTAACTGTATAAAGGTGAATGTTGATTCGAAGTAAATAACCTGTTAGGAATTTTACAAATCAATCTGCATCATTTTCTTACACGGTGTTTATTCGTTAATCCGGGTTAACTTTCTGCGTTTTCAGGGCATTTGAGCGGTTACACACACACATCAAAAAAGTGATAAAACCGCACACAATCTTACATCGTACCGCAAAATTTTTTAGTCTTATCAGCTAACAGCCTGTTTCACATTCTTATCGTAAATTTATCTCGTGTTGAGCCCGTTTAAAACCATCCTGCTTTTTGTGCTTACCGCCCTCATCGGCTGGGCGCTGGTACCCCGCCTGTCGGTGGATTTGCAACCCAGCACCATGCCACCGGCTCTCACCGTAACTGCATCACTGCCCCATGCCCCGCCCGAAACGGTAGAACAGGAAGTAACCGCGCCACTGGAAAATGCTTTCTCTGCCCTGCCACAGCTTAAATCCATTTACTCCATATCGCATTACGGCAGCAGCACCATTGAGCTGAGTTTCGACCGCCATGCCGATATGGCCCTGAAAAAGTTTGAAGTCAGCTCGGCCATTCGTCAGTTGTATCCCAGACTCAACCCGGGTGTTTCTTTCCCGACTGTAGAACAACGTACCCGTACCAATGCCCGGAAAAATCCACTGCTGATCTACCGCATCAATGCCCGGCTGGCGCCTTACCAGATCCGTCAGCTAACCGAAGAAAAACTGGCCGTTAACCTCAGACAGATAAATGGCGTTCATGACGTGCAGATCAGCGGTGCAGAGCGCATCCGGGTGATTATGGCCTTCGACCCTGCCCGGCTACTTCAGTTCGGACTCACTCCGGAAGACTTTCGCAACGTAATAACCCGTGAATTTGGCACCTCGTTTCCCGGAGCGGTTTACACGGCTGCCGGTGAAAAGTTTTCCGTGCAACTTTCACACCCTGTTGCCACACTTTCCGAACTTGAAAATGCACCGCTCAACCTGAATAACGGGGTTATTGTTCCGCTTAAAAAACTCGTCAGCATTTATCTGGAAGAAGACCCTCCCCGCCAGCTGTTTCGCATCAACGGTCGCAACTCCATCAGCCTCAGTATTTATTCCGATGAACGTGTAAACCGTCTGGCCCTGGCCGGCAAGCTGAAGCAAGCCATGGACGAACTTCGGACACAACTGCCACAGGGTTTTGAAGTTCAGCTGGATGTTGACGATACGGAGTTTCTGTCTCGCGAACTCCGCAAGAATACCTTCAGGGCCGGTTTGTCGATGGGTATTCTTATTCTTTTTATAATGATTAGCTATCGGAGCTTATCCTATTTGCTTATTCTTTTCTCCGGTATTTTTATCAGTCTGGGCATCACCGCATTGTTCGCCAACCTGCTGAACATCTCCATACACCTGTACACCATTGCGGGCTTAACCATATCCTTTGGTTTGTTACTCGATAATGCCATTGTTGTGATGGATCATTTATACCGTCGGCCCGATGGTAAAATCGGGCTGGCCGTGATGGGGGCAACACTCACCACCCTCATTGCCCTGCTGGTGATATTATTCCTTCCGGAAGATGAGCGGGCTAACCTTACGGAGTTTTCCGTTATTGTAAGCCTGGCCTTAGGCAGCTCGGTTTTAACGGCTTTGTTTTATACGCCTGCCGTCTTTGCCCGGTTTAACCTCATATCGGCTTACGGAAAAAGATTTACCCTAACCCAATTGCGCAGAAGGGTAAGGATGATGCAAAGATATGGCCACTTCATAACCTTACTGGTGCGCTACCGAAAGCTGGTGTGGGTAGTGCTGATTTTGATGTTTGGGCTGCCCATCTTCCTTTTGCCAACATCCTTACCGGGTTATGAGTGGTATAACCAAACACTGGGCAGCGAATGGTACCAGGATAACCTGCGGCCCTATGTTGACCGGTTCACCGGTGGCGCGTTACGTTTATTTATCCGCAATGTTTATGAACGCAGCGGTTATCGTGAGCCCGAACGCACCCGGTTGTATGTGTACGCCGAGCTGCCGCAGGGGCACACTTTACAGGACATGGACCGCATCATGCAGGACACAGAAGGTTTTCTTTCTGATGCAGAAGGTGTGGAAAATTTCATCACCCAGATTTACTCCGGACAACATGCTTCCATCACTGTATCATTTACTCCGGCAGCCGAACGCTCGGCCATACCTTTTCAACTCAAGGCACGGCTTATTGCCCGTTCGCTCGACTGGGGCGGCGTTCAGTGGAACATATTTGGTGTGGGGCAGGGCTTCAGTAATGCATCGTGGGATAACCTGCCCTCGTTCCGGGTTGAAATGACCGGTTATAATTATCGCGAACTTGAACGACAAGCCACTATACTGGCAAATAAATTACTGGAGCACAAACGTATTCAACAGGTTAACACCAATGAACGCCTTAACTGGGATGAAAAAGCCGTCGATCAATGGGTGCTTAGTTTAAATCACAGTAAAATTCAGGAACACCATATTAACGGGAACACCGTAGTAAATGCCTTGCAGTGGACAGGCGAACGCCCTACGCCCGACCTTCAACTGGCTCTTAATAACCGCTTTATTCCTTTGTACATTGTGCCATTGGGTGATAAGCAACCCGATATCTTCAGGGTGTTAAATGAACCGCTCCGGGCAGATAAAAGAAAAGCCATCCAACCGGGAAGTGTTGCCGAATTCAAAAAAGAAAAAACTGCCAGTGCCATTCATAAAAAAGACCGGCAGTATATACGCATCGTGGGTTTTGAATATTACGGCAGCCATAAGTTCGGCAACGAATTTCTGGATGAAAAGCTCAAAGAAATGGAGAACGAAATGCCTGTAGGATATTCAGCTAAGAAAATTTCATGGACCTGGTCGTGGGAAAAAGTTAAGCGGCAATACAGCCTGCTTTTAATTTTGTTTACCGGCGTATTTCTGATTTGCGCCATACTTTTCGAAAGCCTCAAACAACCGCTGCTCATCATGGGCATTATTCCTTTTTCATTTATCGGATTGTTCCTCACCTTCGCCTGGGGCGAATTATACTTCGACCAGGGCGGGTATGCGGCATTCTTTCTGGTGGGCGGGCTGGCCGTTAACTCAGCTATTTTTGTCGTGAATGATTTCAACGGCCAGCGGATAAAAAATCATAACCGGGCAGTGCTTAAGGCGGTTACCGGCAAGCTCCGGCCGGTTTTGTTAACCACATTATCAACCTGTTTGGGTTTAACTCCTTTTCTTATTGGCGGCCAGCATGAAATATTCTGGTACGCACTGGCAGCCGGCACCATTGGCGGACTGATGTTTTCCGTATTGCTGATTGTTACCATACTGCCTGTATGGATGTTTAAAAAATCCAATCTGAATAATTGAACTCCTCGTAGGTAGAAGGCGGGAACAATTTCATTAATTAGCAACGTTTTTAATGTTTATTTCACCAAAAAATGCTACACCACGGAATACAATATAACATAAGAAGCTAAAGGGTCTTAGTCCCGGGCGGCAGGCAGATATTTTTAATATTTTCTCACCTCGTAAACCGCAAAAATCATTTCTTCATCACTGAAAATAGAATTAAGCGGGGATGGAGTTGAATATCCGTTCAGATATACATTCGGAAAATAATTTGTTCCCAGAAATGCATAGGGCAATTCACCAAATACCATGGCTGTGTCCGTGTAAATGTTATACCGGCAATGCTTCATGGTAAGCTGGGCTGATCTGTTTTCAAGTATTCCGTTGTAAATCCAAAACCCTATGGCTTTTGTTTGCGGGTAGTAGGCAAATTCGTAAAACAATTTGTTGGTACCCCAGTAATCTTCTTTGTCATGAGGCAGGACAGAATGAATGCGACTCACCAAATCGCCTTTACTGTTATAAATTTTCACCGAATTCATTTGCTCGGAATAAATAAAAAATATTGAGTCATCATTATGATAATAAAACCTGCCCGGATTATCGATACTGTTCGGGCCTTCAGTCGGGAACTGTATGGAAAAGGATAATTTTCTTTCATTTAAATTATAGCCATATAGTCTGGATGTATATGAATTGTAAATCAGATAATGGAGTGATCCATTGTACAGAATACGCTGATCATAGTAGTGCTGACTTTGCGTAACCGAGTCAACCGGCAGGGCTATGGTGTCAACAAGCACTAAACCTGCTTTGAGAGATGATGTTCCGACTTCCTGCAACTGCCGGTTTTTTCAGGGTTCGTACATGACACAAAAAGAACAAAACTTAAAAATAATCCGGCCGATTTTATAAAAAGCAGGAATTTCATAGCCTATCCGGTAATACATTCAACGGGCCAAAAAATGCTTTATTACACCAGCCCGTTGAATTTTATATCAAGTCCTATTTTCCATCCCTCAGAGAAAATCCATATCTAAATCTGTAATTCGTATTCAACAACCGCATACGGAGCATCCACAACTAATCCATACAGCCGCCCTCTCTCCTCATCAATAACAAACGATATGATATCTTCGTCCAACTCAAGGATTTTTTTTACTGTACCCGCTTGACTAAAAACATATATGTACCTGCTAAGATGTGAATTCCATTCCTTGTCCTGACGGTAGCGTCTTAAACTTAATATGTAATTACTGGTTACCTGCGGGCTGGAATAGCCTGCATAACATTCACTGCAAGGCAGCCCCTGACCCGCCTTATTTAGTTTATAACGGGGCGGAAAATTCTGTTCGGGTCCAATTATCCGGTATCTCAACGCACGGCTTTTCATGTCAAAAACCTCGATGCAATCAACACGCAAGTACGCTACAACAAGACTCTGCCTGTCAGAACTCAAACAGATACCATGACTAAATAAATTTGATAATACATTGACCCGATATTCAGTATGCGTCATATTTTTTATTTCCCGGGTATGTTCCAAGTCCGGATATTCACCAAAATACTCCGGTGAAAATTCAAACCGATGATTTAGTATATTGAACCGACCTCCGTGGCCTAACTCCGATGTGCTAAGATAGGTCGAATCGCTGTGATTAATTATAGATAAAGGCGTATCAGTTGTGTACGTCCATCGCAAACGCTTGTAAAAACGCGGTTGGTGGACACTGTATGCTAAGCTGTCTAAGTGCCCCTGCAATAAACGGCGCTCCTGAGTATCATAAAAATAAATATTTCTGTGCCCATCCGTTACGATAGAAGATATGGATTGTATTTCGAAAGGACCATTTCCTTTAGGCATCATCACCCTGAGAAGGCTATCCTTACTCAGACTATATACTGCCAATATACCTTCTCTGTGATTGAGATCAACGATTAATAAGTTATTCTCTATTCTGAACATCCATAGTGGCGTGTAAAAACCTGGTATGGTTATGGTCCGAAGTAATTTTAATTTAACCGTTTCCGGCAGGTCTTTGCGGCTAAACCTTATCTCTTTAAAATTACGCTGCTCTTTTTCTGAAGTCGTACAAGAAACCATCAAGCCACACCCCCATACCATGATAGTCAGACGACAAAACAGGCGGAAAGTTTTTCCGCCCGTTTCAAATATGTCGCGGTAATTATGGAATGTCAGCATTGCGAAAACCAGGAATACGTAAAGTTTCCTCCCTGCATCCATTAATCCCGTCACAATTACAACACCACCATACCACTGTGCAATTGTTCTGATCAGATGCGCAGGTGTCCCCACCCGAAGCAACCGATTCCGTTGTAACTGCAAGTCCTCCGATTATGAAAAACACGGTTACGGCCAGCATTGCTTTTACTTTTCGTTTAATCATAAAACACATTTTTTATCTCCACCCACCCCTCCGGAGCAGCTCTCCCGCTGTCCCTTCGAACGACCGGCAGGTGAACTGTATAAATGTGAATGCTGATTCGAAGTAAATAACCTGTTGTAATTTTTACAAATCAACCTGCGCTTTTTTCTTACATGGTGGCCGCTTACTTCGACCTGCGAAGACTTACGTTGTATGATTTTTCGGAAGGTAAGCCACTGCCGATTAAATAAACCGCTAACTTAATTTTTAACTTTACGATCCGGTGATTAGTTTAAAGCAGGCAAATACAACTTCATTTTCCGATTTCGACTGGAAAGCCGGTTAAAATAAATGCCTTCTGTTCCATTGAATAAATTGAATAACTGGTATCAGGAAAGCCAATTAAAAATATCTGAGGTCAAGTCTGGTAAAAATTATTGAATCTTCTCCCACCCGGTCATTATTTGGATGACACTCGGATAAATACAGACCCTTTTTGTTTATGAAGAAATTAGCAGCATAAAATCTTTCATCAGGAAGCTTTGTTTCACCTATCCAGTTAAAATCTGAATCCAATATAACAATGACTGTTTTTGATGGGAATCTGGCGCTTTTCATCAGGTCCTGCGATATCAATTCCTCTTCTTCAGGCAGGTAAACCCATCTATAGTAAACTTTTCTATGCAGATCAAACAGAATAGTGCTGTATCTCCCGCTCCCGGCTATATATTTCATGTAATCCTGCATGGTCTGTTCTTTGGGTAAATTCTGAATATTCTTTAAGTAAGAAGTGCCTGCATAATGTTTGGAATAACCTAGATGGTCAGCTGTAACATAAATATATTCATCTCCCCAAAAAGAGTATATAAAATGTTGGCCGTCAAAAATGCGTCCAAATACAGGCTCCTTTCTGCCATTTTGCCAATAATCAGAAGGGTATCCCCAACTAAGTTTGCTAACCTTTTTTGACATCGTATCCAGCTCAATACAAATCCTGGTATTAACAAAATCACGCTCTGAAATTTGTAACCAGTTGCCTTCAACCATACCGGGCAAATAAAACTTACCTCCAACCAAATCCAGCTCCTTATAGGGATCCATGCCAAGTCGAACAGGATAAATTAATTCACCGTCAATACTTGTTCTGTAGCTATATGATTGAAGAATTTTTCCTTTGCCATCAATTAGAAAAATCTTGCTTATTTGCCGGGAGGTGATCAAAATGGAGTCCGGTGAATAAACTTTAAATCCCTGAATAGTCCCTGCTCCATCCGGGCCTTCAACGGGAACCCTTATCCGATGTATCGGATTTTCCTTTTTTGCATCATAAATCAGAATTTCATTTTTAACTCGATTTAAAAAAAACAGCAGTTCCTTATCATGATGATTAAGATACTGAATATAATCGAACCGGTTAAGAGTGGAAGAGTCAGCATGCAGGATAATTTTATCATCAGTAATCATTAAACTGGCCTTCGCTACCCGTGCAGAACTCTCGGAAGATTGGTTTATGCAACCAGCTATGTAAGCTGTCAGGGCTACAATAACTATACTTAAAATCACTGAAATTTTTAAGTTAACATGGTTCATAAAATTCCCTCTTCAAATTCATACAATGAAAATGCACATCCAAATTCACTCCCTGAAAAGTGGATGTGCATTCTTCGAAATCGCAAAAAATTATTTCTTAGGTTTAATTACAGGACCATCATCATCACAAGCAGTACATCCAACAAAGCCTGATGGGTCGCAGCCATACTCATAATCGAACCAACAAGTTGGCACAGACTGAGCTCTGCTGTATGGTAAAATTAATAAGCTCAAAAAAAAAGCTACAACAATGCCAGCCATCAGGAGGATAGACTTTTTTAAAATTTTCATAACAAATTTGTTACAAGTATCCACCCACCCCTCCGGAGCAGTACTCCCGCTGTCCCTTCGGACGACCGGCAGGTGAACTGTATAAAGGTGAATGTTGATCCGAAGTAAATAACCTGTTAGAAATTTTACAAATCAATCTGCACTTTTTTCTTACATGGTGTTTATTCGTTAACCCGGGTTAACTTTCTTCGTTTTCATGGTATCTGAGAGGTTTCCCACACACTAGAAATGTTACAAAATCAATCAAAATCTTACATCGGGTTGTTAAATTTTTTTCAGCCTGAATTTATCCTGTAACATTAATGGCAGTATAATTATGCCGTATGAACAACAACCCCCTCACAGCTGTGTGCAGGCCCTGCGCAGTTTTTGGGCCGCTTACTTCGACCTGCGAAGACTTACGTTGTATGATTTTTCGGAAGGTAAGCCGCTGCTGAGTAAATAA
>JANWWN010000033.1 GCA_025055435.1 Cyclobacteriaceae bacterium
TTCCCGAAAAGACCACCAAGGCCAAATGGAAAATTTTTCAAAAATTTTTTCGCTCAAGTCTCATACCCGGCAAAGCATTCCAAGCACTTAAATTACAGTTTGTTATTCCCGGCAGTGTTACGCCAGTAGTTGGAGCGCGACATTTTTACTACCCATTACGGTATTTGATTTCCCACCTTCATTTCAAATATTTGTACGCACGCCCCGAGGCCGGATAAAACTTCCGGCAATTCAAGGCCAAAGACTTTTTTAAACCGGCTCCATGGGTAAAGTCATGGACCGAAAACATATTAACAACCACAAAAACCCTAAATAACAATGAGCAACGTTTTACAGGAAGAGCCGATCTTAAAAGAAAACAAAGACCGTTTTGTCCTTTTTCCCATTCAGCATCACGATATATGGAAGTTTTACAAGCAAGCCGAGGCCAGCTTCTGGACAGCAGAAGAAATTGACCTGAGCCATGACCTCACTGACTGGGAAAATATGACAGACGGTGAACGTCATTTCATCAAACACGTGTTGGCTTTCTTTGCTGCCAGCGATGGCATAGTAAACGAGAACCTGGCCGAGCACTTTGTAGCCGAAGTGCAATACACCGAGGCAAAGTTTTTCTACGGCTTTCAGATAGCTATTGAAAATATCCATTCGGAAACCTATTCCTTATTAATTGATACCTATGTAAAAGATCCGCAGGAAAAAGACCGCCTCTTCCATGCCATCGAAACATTGGACTGCGTAAAGAAAAAAGCCGACTGGGCCCTGCGATGGATTGAAAAAGGAAACTTCCAGGAACGCTTAATTGCCTTTGCAGCAGTTGAAGGTATTTTCTTTTCCGGTTCGTTTTGCTCCATTTTCTGGCTGAAGAAGCGCGGACTCATGCCCGGCCTGAGTTTCTCCAACGAGCTCATCTCCCGCGATGAAGGCCTGCACTGCGACTTCGCCTGCCACATTTACACCAGGCACGTGGTCAACAAGTTGCCGGAACAAACCGTAATCAACATCATTAAAGAAGCCGTTGAAATTGAGAAAGAGTTTGTTACCGATGCGCTTCCGGTTGACCTCATCGGTATGAATGCCAAATTAATGCGCCAGTATATTGAATTTGTAGCCGACCGCCTGCTGAATGAACTGATTGGCAAAAAAGTATATGGCGCTACCAACCCCTTCGACTTTATGGATATGATTTCGCTGCGCGGAAAAACCAACTTCTTCGAGAAGCGCGTAGGCGACTACCAGAAGGCTGGTGTGATGGCACAGGCCGAGAAAAAAGAAACTGTACAAAAATTTTCACTGGACGAAGATTTTTGATACCTTCAAAGCACGTTTCCATTTTTTAAACTTAAACAACCCTAAACCTCATGCTCGTCATAAAAAGAGACGGACGCAGAGAGTCCGTTAAATTCGACAAAATCACCGCACGTATCGAAAAACTCTGCTACGGACTTGACATGAAATACGTCAATCCGGTAGAGGTTGCCATGAAGGTGATTAACGGATTGTACGATGGTGTAACCACGGTGGAACTGGATAACCTGGCAGCCGAAACGGCAGCCACCATGACCACCCGCCATCCGGACTACGCGAAGCTGGCTGCACGGCTGGCCATTTCCAACCTGCACAAGGTTACCAGTAAGTCGTTTTACAGCACCATGAAACGGCTCTACACGTATGTAGATCCGAAAACCGGTGAAAACGCTCCGCTCATATCCAAGGAAACCTGGCGCGTGGTTCAGCAGCACGCAGCTGAACTGGACGAAGCCATTATCTACGACCGCGACTTTGGTTACGACTACTTTGGTTTCAAAACCCTCGAACGCTCTTACCTGATGAAAATTGACGGTAAGGTCGTTGAACGTCCGCAGCACATGCTGATGCGTGTGGCGGTAGGCATCCATGGCGATGACATACCTGCGGTCATTGAAACATATAACCTGTTATCGGAGCGCTGGTTTACGCACGCCACACCTACACTGTTTAATGCCGGTACCCCCAAGCCGCAGCTTTCTTCCTGTTTCCTGCTTACCATGAAGGAAGACAGCATTGATGGCATTTACGATACGCTGAAGCAGTGCGCCAAAATCTCGCAGTCGGCCGGAGGCATCGGTTTAAGCATACATAATATCCGCGCAAAAGGCTCCTATATTAAAGGAACCGGAGGTACTTCCAACGGTATTGTGCCCATGCTGCGCAACTTCGATATGACCGCCCGCTATGTGGACCAGGGCGGTGGCAAACGCAAAGGCAGCTTTGCCATATACATTGAGCCGTGGCATGCCGATATTTTCGACTTTCTGCAACTGAAGAAAAACCACGGCAAAGAGGAGTTGCGGGCCCGGGATTTGTTCTACGCGCTTTGGATACCCGACCTGTTCATGAAGCGCGTAGAGAATAATGAGATGTGGTCGCTGTTCTGTCCGAACGAAGCACCCGGCCTGGCCGATGTTTGGGGTGAAGAATTTGAACGACTGTACGAGAAGTATGAAAAGGAAGGTAAGTTCCGTAAACAGATAAAGGCACAGGACCTGTGGTTCGAAATACTTGAATCACAAATCGAAACCGGAACGCCCTACATGCTGTATAAAGACGCAGCCAACCGCAAGTCCAATCAGAAGAATCTCGGTACTATCAAATCGAGCAACCTGTGTACGGAGATCATCGAATACACCTCAAAAGACGAGGTAGCGGTATGCAACCTGGCTTCCATTGCCTTACCCAAATTTGTAACACCGGAAGGTACATTCGATCATCAAAAGCTCTACGAAATCACCAAGGTAGTTACGCGAAACCTCAACAAGGTTATCGACATTAACTACTATCCCGTTGAAGAAGCGCGGACTTCCAACCTGCGTCACCGCCCGATTGGCATCGGTGTACAGGGTCTGGCCGATACCTTCATTATGCTGCGCATGCCGTTCGACTCACCCGAAGCGCGCAGACTCAACGAAGACATCTTCGAAACCATCTATTACGGCGCCATGGAGGCGTCCATGGAGCTGGCTAAGAAAGACGGCCCGTACGAAACCTTCAAAGGCTCGCCCGTTTCCAAGGGCATATTCCAGTTCGACATGTGGGGTGTAACACCAAAAAGCGGTCGCTGGAACTGGGAAAAGCTCAAACAGGAGGTTAAGAAATACGGTGTTCGGAACTCGTTGCTGGTGGCTCCCATGCCCACTGCATCGACTTCCCAAATACTCGGCAACAACGAGTGCTTCGAACCTTATACATCCAACATTTACACCCGCAGAACCCTTTCGGGTGAATTCATCGTGGTAAACAAACACCTGATGAAAGATCTGATCGAACTGGGTTTGTGGAACGAAACCATGCGGCAGAAGCTTATCGCCACCAACGGTTCGGTGCAACCCATACCGGAGATTCCTCAACACATTAAGGACATTTACCGCACGGTTTGGGAGATACCGCAACGCGCCATCATCGATATGGCAGCCGATCGCGGGGCTTATATCTGCCAGTCGCAGAGCCTCAATATTCATCTTAAAGATCCGAACTTCGGCAAGCTTACTTCCATGCACTTCTATGCCTGGAAGAAAGGATTGAAAACCGGCATGTATTACCTGCGTTCAACCGCTGCTGCCGATGCCATCAAGTTTACATTGGATAAATCAGCTTTGCAGAAACCGGTTAAGGAAGAAGCACAAGCCAATCCGGAAACCGTGCAGGAACGCGTTGCTAACTACGAGCAGAAAAAATCCGACATGGCCTGTTCGCTCGATAACCCTGAGGCATGCGAAGCCTGCGGAAGCTGACCGGCCAACTGCTTAATAAAAAACCCTGACCCGCAACGGTCAGGGTTTTTTGTTTCGAGTTATGCAACAACTTTTCCTGTGTTTCACTATCATTAAATTTCTTTTTCTAAACCGCTCAAACCATGAACCGCAGAACCTTTACCCGTCAAACTGCCCTTGCCTCAGCTGCCGTAACCATCCTCCCTTCTTTCACATGGAGTAGCAACAAGCCTGTTCGTTTGGTTTTCATCGGGGTAGGCCTGCGTGGACAGCACCATCTGGACCTCGCGCTGCGCAGAAAAGATGTAGATATAATCGCCATGTGCGATATCGACAACCGGATGCTGCAAATGGCCTTCGACATTGTGAAAAAATCCGGCAAACCCATGCCGAAAATTTTTACAGGCGACCAATATGCTTGGAAAAAAATGTTGGAGCTGAAAGACATTGATGGCGTAATCATATCAACCCCTTGGGAGTGGCACACACCCATGATTCTTGGCGCACTGGAAGCAGGAATCAGGTATGTAGGCACCGAAGTGGTTTTGGGCATAACGCTGCAAGACCACTGGGATGTGGTGAAAGCAGCCGAACGACACAGGGCGCATGTGATGATGCTGGAAAATGTTTGCTACCGCAGGGATGTGTTAGCAGTGCTCAACATGGTTCGGCAAGGTGTATTTGGAGAGATTATCCACCTGCAGGGCGGTTATCAGCATGACCTTCGTGAAGTGAAATTCAATAACGGGCAGCAACCTTACGGTGGCGGCGTGGAGTTTGGCGAAAAAGGTTTTTCCGAAGCCGCCTGGCGCACCCACCACTCCGTGTACCGGAATGGCGACCTCTACCCTACACATGGTATCGGACCGTTGGCTGAAATGATCAACATCAACCGCGGAAACCGCTTTCTGTTACTTAATTCATTTGCATCGAAAGCCCGCGGACTGCACGAATACATCGTAAAGCACGGTGGTGAAAATCATCCCAATGCCAAAATCCAATTCAAGCTGGGCGATGTGGTTACCACCCAAATTCAGTGCGCCAATGGCGAAACCATCCTGTTGCAGCACGACACCAACCTGCCGCGACCCTATTCGCTTGGCTTCCGCGTGCAGGGCACCAAAGGCATTTGGATGGATGTGAATAAATCCATTTACCTGGAAGATGTTAGTCCGCAACCACACCGTTGGGAAGATGCCAAACCTTATCTGGAAAAATACGATCATCCGCTGTGGAAACGCTGGTCGCAGGAAACCGAAAGCGCCGGACACGGAGGCATGGACTTCTTTGTACTGCACGCCTTTGTCGAGTCCATCAAGCGCCGCGTGCCAACGCCTATGGATGTGTACGATGCAGCGACATGGAGCGCTATTACGCCACTGAGCGAACGCAGCATTGAACTGGGAAATGAAACCGTTGAGTTTCCCGATTTTACAGGCGGTCAGTGGATGTACCGCAAAAACGACTTTGCTTTAACCGATGAATTCTGAAGCACGTCAGGCTGCGGAGGCATTCGGGTTAAAAGATGCCGGCTTACAGGTTATTTCAGAAGGCCTCATTCATCAAACTTTTCGTGCAACAGCCGGCACTACTTCCCTTTTGTTGCAGCAAATCAACACGCGGGTTTTCACCAAACCTGAACTGCTTATCAGCAACTACCTGCACATCTGCCATCATCTGAAATCAAAAAACATCTTCCTGCCGGAAGCAGTGCCATCCTTAAGCGGCAATTACCTCTACTTTAGCAACGGAACTGTCTGGCGTGCCACCGCTTACCTGCCCGACACTTTCACAGTATCCACTCACCCTACGCCAGATCTTGCTTTTCGTGCTGCCGCATGTTTTGCCCGATACCTGGAAGCACTGAGCGATTTAAATCCAAACCTGATTCAGCCTGCCATTTCCGATTTTCACAACCTCCGTAATCGATACCTTATGTTCGAAGAAGCCTGTGAACGGGATTCGGCTAACCGGAAAATGAAGATTTCATTTCTGATCGATGGACTGCGATCAAGGTTCCAATATGTTCGTTTTTTTGATTCACTGGCAGGAAACTCCGGATTTGTATTACGGATTATGCACTGCGATTGCAAGATCAGCAACATTTTATTTGATCGAAATACACAACAGGCTGTTTGCCCTGTTGACTGGGATACTGCCATGCCGGGGTATTTCTTTTCCGACATCGGTGATTTAATCCGCAGTACCGTCTCGGCCCTGCCGGAATCCAGCCCGGATTTTACTTTGCTGGAAATCCGAAAAGATATTTACCATGCTCTGACATCGGGCTATCTCAGCCATGCAGCCGGCCTGTTAACCGAAACCGAAAAACAATATCTGCATTACGCCGGCCTGCTGATGACCTATATGCAGGCTTTACGTTTTACTACCGACTATTTGAATGGAGACGTATATTACAAAACAACCTATCCGGATCAGAACCTGCACCGTGCAATGAATCAGCTAACGCTTCTGGAAAAATTGGAAGCATTCATAACATTTGAAATGAATCTTCCGGTATTTTAAATACCTATCCGCTCAACACACTTACGGATTTTCTGAAACGTATGCTCCGGGTCATGATCCAATCCGATACTCATACGGATCAGGCCATCTGTTAGTCCGATGGCTTTTCGCTCCTCTTCCGGTATTTCGGATGACGTGCTGGCTCCGGGGGAGCTAAACAGGGTTTTGTAGAAACCCAGACTGACCGCCAGATAACCGATGTTCTGGTTTTGCATTTCTTCCATCAGTGCAAACGATTTTTCGCGCGTACCCACATCCAGCACCACCATACCCCCGAAACCGTATTCAGGCCGGAACAGTTTTTTGGCCAATTCATGTTGCGGATGGCTTTCCAGGCCCGGATATATTACCTTCATACCTGCCTCCGAAAGCCGTTGGGCAATGTGCAGAGCGTTGGCGCTGTGCTTCATCATCCGCACCGACAGGCTGTGCAGGTTTTTGAGTACAGAGGCTGAACGCAGACTATCCATAACAGGCCCCAACAGCATCAACATGCCGTTGTTTACATCGGTAAGCTGGTGAATAAAATCGTGCGATGCGCAGATGGTTCCGGCCACGGTATCGCTGGTGCCGTTTATAAATTTAGTCAGGCTGTGAATTACCACATCAGCACCCCACAGCGACGGACTGACCATCAATGGTGTAAAGGTATTATCCACAACGAGCTTCACGCGGTGTTTACGACAAATGGATGAAATTTTTTCAAGGTCGGCCAGTTCAAGCAACGGATTGCTCATCACCTCACAATACACCACGCGGGTTCTTTCCGTAATGGCGTTTTCAATCAATTCCGGATCGCGGAAATCGATAAACGTTGTTTTAATGCCCCAGCGGGGTGCTACATTTTTCAGAAACGCATACGTGCCGCCATAAATAACCCGGCTTGCCACAATCTCATCACCGGCACCGCAGAGTTGAAGTAAAGTGCAGGTGATGGCTCCCATGCCCGAGGCTGTAACCAATGCCGATTCGGTCTTTTCCATTGCAGCAAGTGCCTGTGCCAGGTAGCGGTTGGTGGGATTCATGTGGCGTGAATAGAGATAGCAGCCTTCGATTTCCTTTTCGAACAGCTCGCTCATGCGGGATGCCTGTAAAAAAGTGTAGGTGGATGAATCTTCGATGGAAGGATTAACACCGCCAAATTCGCCGAAAAACTGAAGGTTCTGAATTTCCTGTGCCGGATGGAAGTGTGCCATGGTATTTGGTTTTTTCATTGCAACAAATAAACGAATCCTTTGATTAATAGGTGCTGCGAAAAATCAGATTGGAGAAAAGAAATATACGACCCCTTCAGGGTCGTTTTTCAAATTTTCCAATGCTAAAAACATACAATCCCTTCGGGATTTTGTATTACCAGGCACATGCTGTCATGTTTAATTCGGAATCCGAAGGATTCCCATGTTTTTAGAAAAATTATTGTGGCCGCTGCCGACCCGGAAAGGGTCGCATATTAAATTTTGCTGCTTCTAACCTTTCGGTGATTATCCGATTGCTCCTCTTTTAATTTCTTCCACCACATTCGGGTCAAGCAGCGTAGTGGTATCACCCAGATTCGATGTGTCGCCCTCGGCCACTTTGCGTAAAATCCTTCGCATGATTTTTCCCGATCGTGTCTTCGGCAAGCCGCTCACAAACTGAATCTTATCGGGCTTAGCTATCGGTCCGATAATTCGGGCAACCGTATCGCGAATTTCCTGCCTTAACTTTTCCTGTTCCAGTTCCGGTGGCATGGTGTATCCCACCACAAAGGCATAGATACCCTGACCTTTAATATCGTGCGGATAGCCCACCACGGCGGCTTCGCATACCGAGCTGTGTTCGGTGATGGCGCTTTCAATTTCAGCTGTGCCGAGATTATGGCCGGATACGATAATGATGTCGTCAACGCGTCCGGTGATGCGGTAATATCCGTCACTATCGCGCCGGCATCCATCGCCGGTAAAATAATATCCCGGAAAAGTCGAAAAATAGGTTTCCTTAAACCGCTGGTGATTGCCGTAGATGGTTCGCGCCATGGAAGGCCATGGATATTTAATCACCAGCCGTCCTTCCGCCGGACTTGTCGTTATTTCTTTTCCCTGCTCATCCATGACCGCAGGTTGCACCCCCGGCAGAGGCAGACCTGCATGTGCCGGTTTGAGCGGCAGCACATCACTAATGGGCGAAATCATGAAACCTCCGGTTTCAGTCTGCCACCAGGTATCCACAACAGGGCATTTACCTTTTCCGATATTTTTGTGATACCATTGCCAGGCTTCCTCGTTAATCGGCTCGCCCACACTGCCCAGTACACGCAGGGAAGAAAGGTCGTGACGTCTTACAAATTCAAGAGGTGCCTGCTGTAACGAACGGATAGCCGTTGGTGCTGTGTAAAAAATGTTTACCCGATGCCGTTCAACCACCTGCCAGAACCGGCCCCAGTCGGGCCAGGACGGCACACCTTCGAACATGAGCGTAGTTGCTCCGGCCGAAAGCGGCCCGTAGATTATATACGAGTGGCCGGTAATCCATCCCACATCGGCTGTACACCAGTACACCTCCCCCTCGCGATACTGGAACGCTGTGCGAAATGTATAATTGGTGTACACCATGTAACCGGCACAGGTGTGCACCATACCTTTTGGTTTACCGGTGGAGCCTGAAGTGTACAGAATAAAGAGCAAATCTTCAGCATCTGTTTCTTCAGCCGGACAGATCTCATTTACTTTTTTCAATTCATCATTCCAGTAATAATCCCTGCCGGCTTGCATGGGTGGTTTAGTGCCGGTTCGCTCGGCCATAAGCACGGTTTTCACATCCGGGCATTTTTGCAATGCTTCATCTACAATGCCTTTCAGGTTAATGATCTTGTCACCGCGATAGGCGCCATCGGCAGTAAGTACGATGTTGCATCCGGCATCGTTGATGCGATCGGTAAGCGAGCCGGCTGAAAAACCGGCAAACACAACGCTATGTACAGCTCCGATGCGTGCACAAGCCAGCATAGCGTATGCCGTTTCAGGAATCATCGGCATGTAAATGCAAACCCGGTCGCCTTTTTTTACACCATGCGCCTTCAGCATGTTGGCTACCCGGCATACTTCGCGATGAAGTTCGGCATAGGTGATGTGGCGGGCTTCATCGCGGGGGTTATTTGGCTCCCAGATAATGGCTGTCTGGTTAGCGCGTTGCGGTAAATGACGATCCAGGCAATTTTCGGTGATGTTGAGCTTAGCATCAATGAACCACTTTACCTCCGGCTTATGAAAGTCCCACTCCAGCACCTTACTCCACTTTGTTTTCCATACAAAATCCCCGGCTATATCAGCCCAGAATATTTCGGGTTGTTCAACGCTTCTGCGGTATTCGTTGTGGTAATCGGTTAACGACTGAATGATTTTCATAAACAAACGGAATGTAACAAAAACGAAAATCAGGCAACCCGTTGAAAAATGCAAGGCTGATTATCTGCTATTTCTTACATTGGTGATGGATGACGTTCATCAGTTATATCATCATCGCACAGATTCCGCAGGATATACCGCATCAATCCGAACCGGTTGACTTCACGCAGTGGCCCAATATCCTGTTTTACCTGGTGCTACCTGTACTGATGGTTGTATTTTATTACTTCTATTTCCGCAAGAAAACCAAAAAGTGATTCCTATGATAATTCGGACACGCGCATTCGTTGTTGTATTTCTCTTCTTTTCACTTGGTACGCTGTCGCAGCCTTCCGACACCCTGCGTAAAATAGATGCGCTGTTTGCGCACTTTAATAATGCAACACCCGGTGTTTCGGTGTTGGTTGCACGCGGAGAGCAGATTTTGTACAACAAGGCTTTCGGATTGGCTAATCTGGAGTATAATGTGCCCAACACCACAGAAACCATTTTTGAATGTGGTTCTGTATCCAAGCAGTTCACTGCAGCTGCTGTATTATTGTTAGCAAAAGAAGGAAAACTTTCCTTGAATGATGACATCCGCAAATACATCCCTGAATTACCGGTATATGATGCCCCCATCACCATTCAGCATTTGCTGAATCATACCAGTGGCTTAAAGGACTGGGGCGTGATTTTCGGTTTGGGTGGGTGGCCGCGCAGCACACGGGTTTATACGCAGGAATTGAGTTTTGATATTGTCTTTAAACAACGGTCATTGAATTTTACACCCGGAACAGCCTATTCATACAGCAACTCAAACTATGTGATGCTGGTATTGTTGGTGGAACGCGTTTCGGGAATGTCGCTTGCCGCCTTTACGGACAGCCGGTTTTTTAAACCGCTTGGAATGAACAACACCCGGTGGCGTGATAACTTCCGTGAGATTATTCCCAACCGCGCCACAGCTTATACACGAAATCAGCAGGGCAAATACCAACAGGATATGCCCTTTGAAAATGTGCACGGTCCGGGCGGATTGCTCACTACAACACGGGACTTGTTACGATGGAATAAACTGCTCGAAACCCATGAGCTGCTGGGCGATTACTGGGCGGGACTGCGCATACAACCCGGCAAACTGAATAACGGCAAAGAAATTGATTATGCCGCAGGGCTGATGACCGGTGCCGTTAACGGTTTCACAGAAATCGGCCACAGCGGGGCCACGGCCGGCTACCGCGCCTGGCTGGCTTATTATCCGCAAAAGAAATTATCGGTTGTCTTACTAAGCAACGATGGTACTTTCAATCCTTCGCGCACCGGAAGAGAACTGGCCGAAATTTTCCTCGGAAAAAGTGAAACACTTACTCTTCAAACTCCTGAACGAAGGGTTACTCTCTCAGAGTCTGAACTGAATCAATGGGCCGGTGCATGGCGACATGCCACTGCGCCGGAATTTTTCATACTCGAACGAAGTGGCGATAAACTGCAGGTGGGTAATTCATCCTTGTTTGCCATACATCGCGATACCCTTTACGGCAATAATTTCCTACTTATAGCGCAGCCTGATAAAAGTATCGTACGCCAAACTACTGAAGGAAAGGAAATTTTCACCAAAATGCCTGCCGCCGATAAATCTCCGGCTTACCTTCAAAAGGTGGCCGGGCGCTACCGCAGCGATGATGCTGATGTTACACTTGAAATACGGTTGAAAGGCGATGAATTATGGGTGCACCGCAAACCTGGTGATGTTTTCCAGCTCCAGCCGGTATATAAGGATGCGTATCGCTGGGAAGGAACAGGATTGATGGAGCTGACCCGCGACCGCAAAGGTAACATTACCGGATTTCTGGTCAGTCAGCCACGGGCCTGGCGTGTTCCGTTTGTGCGACTAACCAAATAGTTTTCACCATGAAATCATGGCCAATTCTTCTGCTAATTGCACTCATCGGTACTTCCTGTAATACACAGAAAAAACAATCATCATGGAATGAACTTGATGATTTTTTCCAATCGGAATTCAAAGAAGATGCGCCGGGAGCCAGTGTGTTGATCAGCATAAACGATTCGGTTGTTTTTCAGCACTCGTACGGATTAGCTGACCTTATCCATCGTGAGCCGGTAACACCGCAAACGCTGTTTAACCTCGGCTCTGTTTCCAAAACTTTTGTGGCCTATGGAATATTGCTGCTTCGTGATGAAGGCAGGCTGTCGCTCAACGATTCGTTGATAAAATATTTCCCCGAATTTAAACATCCGGAAATTGCACAAAAAGTACGCATTATCCATCTCCTTACACACACCTCCGGTTTACCTGATTTGCGGAAAATAAAGGAAGACTCGGTGTTTTACCTCACCGCAAAAGATGAAGAAAACTGGGCCCCCGTCATGCAAGCCGGCGAGCTGAACTTCGAGCCCGGCTCGCAGTTCGAATATTCTAATCCGGCATTCAATGCGCTGGCACTGATTATCGAAAAGGTGAGTGGTGAAAAATGGCAGGACTTTATTCGAAAAAGAATTTTCCTACCTGCCGGCATGACCTACAGCACCATAACCGATGGCCCGCATCCGGAAAGTGGAGTGGCACATGGTTATATTTTCAGCCGTGGGCAATGGATTGAAAAAGACTATGGTGAAGAACCCACTTTTGCAGCAGCCGGCAACGGCGGGGTATGGAGCTCCGTTAACGATTTACTGAACTATGAAAAAGCCTTGCGCAAATCCACGTTTATCACTGCACAAACCATTGCCGAATCGCAGCAACCGTATCGCTTTGAAAACTGGTCGGCCCCTTATGAACCGTACATTGGGTTGAGTTGGTTTATCCGTCAAACAAATAAGGGACTAAAAATTATTGAACACACCGGTACGCAGGGCGGATTTTACTGTCACTACGTTTCCGTGCCGGAGAAAAAATTTCTGTATGTTATCCTGGCCAACCGTCCGTTCAACAGGGATAAGGCTTTCGAAGAAGTTATGCAACGGCTGACACAATAGAACTAACCCGAAACCTTCAGGTTTACAACTACATCATGTATTCCACACCTACTGCCAGCAGTGCGCCGAGCACAGCAACAGCAAGCTTGCGGGCATTGAAGTGATGCTCCGGACTGCTTTCGAACACTATGGTGGTGGAGATGTGCAGGAAGTTACCGCTTACCAGCGCATACAGCCAGGTTAATCCGGAAGCAGTTAGCAGTTCCTGATGCGCCAGGTAACTGGCCAGCAACAGGCCTGCCGGGGCAGCAAAAGAAAAAACAAACAGGTAGGGCAACGTGCGCGCCTTTCCGTGCAGCTGATGCACCAGAACCGTGATGAGCGCAAAGGCTGCCGGTGCACGATGTAACGCAATGCCAAGCAGAATGGCATGAACATCATAGCCAAAGCCCATCGTTGCCGGCTGGGCCAGCATGGCTCCTTCCAGAAAAGCGTGAACACACAGGGCAAGCAACAACACCAAAGCTGAAATCTGACGATGCTGATGATTATGATGATGAGCATGATCGTGAACGGACGGAAGGTGACCGTGCTCAATACCTGATGTTAGATATTCCAGCAACTGCTGAAGAAAAAATCCTGCCAAGACAAACAAGCCGGTAAGCTCGAGTTCACTGCTGGTTCGGTACAACTCCGGGAGAATATGAACAACTGTTAATCCAAAGAGATAAGAGCCGGCAAATACCAGCATCAGCCGGTAGCTTCGTAATTTTCCGGTAGGAACAATAAATACCAGCATTCCGGCCAGCAGCGGCACGAAAAACAGCACCAGCAGTTTAAGAGTCATGAACAGCTCACTGATTTATTTTTACACGATTGGTTAGTCCGGGAGTAACGTAAACTTCCATACCACCGCTTTCGTTGGTGTACATCAAAATGCCCTGCATGTGGGTTTGCTTTTCCAATACCTCACGCGCTTTTTCAGGGCCCATCACCATCAGAGCAGTTGCCCAGCCGTCCGCTGAAGTGGCATCTTTGGTAAACAGCGAAACACTGAGTAAGGGATTATTTACCGGATAACCGGTGTTAGGGTCAATGGTGTGCGTATATTTTCTGCCGTCTATCTCACGATAATTGAAATAACCTCCCGAAGTGGTAAACGATTCATTCTGAAGATACACGTATGCCTTAAATAAACGATTGTTGCGCGTGGAGTTAGGGTCCAGAATACCGATTTGCCACGGCCTTCCGGTTTGACGATTCATTCCACAGGCCATCCCTTCACCTCCAATTTCCACCAGCATATCCTGTATGCCCTGTTGTTTGAGGAAGGCCGTAATTACATCGGCACCATAACCCTGGCCGATACCGCCAAAGTCGAGCTGCACGCGCGGATCGGTTTTCCACACGCTATCTGCATTGAAGCCAATCTTTTCAAAACCAACAAAGTTGCGGATGGAGTCCACATCGGGAATTTCCGCATAGAGCGGTTGTGCCGGGCCGAAGCCCCAGGCATTCACCAGTGGCATAACGGTAGGGTCGAAAGCCCCACCCGACTCCTTTACCACAGGCAGTGAACGCTCGAGCATCTCCCTGAAATAATTCTGCTCAAAGCGAAACGACTTCGTGGCCCGGTTAAACCGGGATACCTCCGAATCTTTTTGATATGTATTAATCCCTGCATTAACTGCGATTAGCAAAGAATCGATTTGTGGTTTGAAGTTGCGCTTCTGCTTATCGAAATACGTAATGTGATAGGTAGTACCCATGGTATGCCCTTCGATCTGAACGGGGGCGCTCCGATGCTGGCGGTAGAAGTAAACAATCACAATGGCAACCAGTAAAACCAGTGAATACAGAAGGTTGCGGACACGCGGACTTAAATTCATAGAGAAAGGTTGGCGCAATTTAGGTGAATTCATCTAAATGCAACATGGTTGCCAACATTACCACGCAATTTATCTGTACTTTTGTCTGACGGGATTACCATCATGCGCGAAGATTATTTGAAAGGCAGTGCCGATGCCCTGACGGCAGCCGATCGCGAAGCGGAGAAGGCATTGCGACCGCTGACCTTCAGCGACTTTACGGGTCAGGAAAAGACCGTTGAAAACATCCGCATCTTTGTCCAGGCCGCCCTGCAGCGCGGAGAAGCGCTTGACCATGTGCTGCTGCACGGCCCTCCGGGTTTAGGTAAAACCACGCTGGCGCACATTATAGCCAACGAACTGGGCTCATCCATCAAAATAACTTCCGGCCCCGTACTCGATAAGCCTGCCGACCTGGCCGGGTTGCTCACCAACCTGGAACCCAATGATGTGCTGTTCATTGATGAGATTCACCGCCTCAACCCTGTGGTGGAAGAATATCTGTATTCGGCCATGGAAGATTACCGCATTGACATCATGATTGATTCCGGGCCGAATGCTCGGAGCATCCAGATCAGCCTAAACCCTTTTACCCTGATAGGCGCCACCACCCGTGCCGGTTTGCTCACTTCACCGCTGCGTGCACGCTTTGGCATTAATTCGCGATTGGAATATTATGCGGCTGATTTACTGAAACAAATTGTAAAACGCTCGGCAGGCATATTGCAAACACCCATTGATGAAGATGCGGCCTTCGAGATTGCCCGCAGGAGTCGCGGTACACCGCGTATTGCCAACATGCTGTTACGCAGAACACGCGACTTTGCGCAGATTAAAGGCAACGGCTTCATCAACCGCGAAATTGCCCAGCTGGCACTTAAAGCCCTCGATGTGGACGAAGACGGTCTGGATGATATGGATAACCGCATCCTGCTGACCATCATCGAAAAATTCAAAGGCGGACCGGTGGGTATTTCCACCATTGCCACCGCCGTAGGCGAAGAAGCCGAAACACTGGAAGAAGTGTATGAGCCCTTCCTCATCCAGGAAGGATACATTAAAAGAACCTCGCGCGGCCGCGAAGCCACCGAGCGTGCATACAAACATCTGAAACTGGTGCCTCCGCGTTCAAACACGCCCGGCCTATTCGATTGATGAACAAAAAGTTTAATCCTGCAGCAGCCACACAGTTGCTTAAACAATTGTCCCGGGAGCTGGGCTTTAGCTATTGCGGAATATCGAAAGCTGAGTTTCTGGAAGAAGAAGCACCCCGGCTGGAAGAGTGGCTCCGGCGCGGTTACCATGGAAAAATGAAATACATGGAAAACCATTTCGACAAGCGGCTCGACCCGCGCCTGCTGGTTCCGGGTGCCAAATCCGTTATCAGCCTGTTATACAACTACTATCCAAAGAAAGACCTTGCAAAGAATGACAACTTTAAAATTGCCAAATACGCCTATGGCGAAGATTATCATTATGTAATTAAAGACAAGCTGAAAGAAATGCTGTACCGGCTACAGGAAAAAACCGGGCAGATAAGCGGAAGAGCCTTTGTGGATTCTGCCCCGGTCATGGAGCGCGCATGGGCTAAGCGTGCCGGCCTGGGGTGGATTGGCAAGAACTCGTTGTTGTTAAATCGCTCCATGGGCAGTTTCTTTTTCCTTGCCGAATTAATCATTGACCTTGAGCTGGAATACGATGGCCCTATAAAAGATTATTGCGGCACCTGCACGGCCTGCATGGATGCCTGCCCTACCGGCGCAATTCCCGAACCGCAGGTAGTGGACGGCAGCCGGTGTATTTCGTACTTCACCATTGAATTAAAGGAAGAAATACCACCGGAAGTAAAAGGGAAATTTGAAAACTGGATTTTCGGATGCGATATCTGTCAGGACGTGTGCCCGTGGAACCGATTCGCCCAGCCACATAATGAAGCACGGTTTGAACCTCCTGCCGGACTGGAAAATTTTCAGCAACAGGATTGGATTGAATTAACCGAAGAGGTGTTTCAGAAACTATTCCGTAAATCAGCAGTAAAGCGGACTGGTTTTAAAGGACTGAAACGAAATATTGATTTTAACAAAACGTAAATCAGGAATAATTTTTGAGTGCAATTAATCACTCCTGAATCGTTCTCCGTCAGGGCTTGCCGACTTAGAAAAATTCCCGACAGGCTGAAACATAAATCAGACGGCAACAAAGCACCGCTTCAGAATTTCACCATGCTGGCACGCAAATCGCTCATAGCACCACCGCTTTAATTCTTCTTTTTCCTCGCGCATTAAAAGTTTGAGAGCCTTGCGTAACTCCTTTTCAAATAATCTGGCATCAAAACTCACTTTGGAAAGGATGGACTTTACATAATTGAGCATGGCATTCGTTGTTAGGATGAATAAAAAAATTATCTTCTCAGACACAGTAAATTTATCGTATGAAATTTTTTCGGGGAAGAACATTTTTAGTTTTGTAACGTATTTTCCGGCACGGAGATTGAGTATGAAGCAAATTTTTTTTCCACTTATATTTCTGCTGAAACTGGCTTCTGCACAGACTTATCAGATTATTCTCGGTCCGGATGAAATTGCCGAAAACCAAACCTGGACCATCACCATCACAGTACATAACGAAAAAATCAGGGAGCACGACAACTTTCCCGAAATCGCAGGTTTTCGGAAAGGCGGTCTGTCCACTTCCTCCCAAACCAGCATCATCAACGGGCAGATGAATTCGTCCTACAGCCTTATTATGACATACGTACCGATAAAGCAGGGCCTGATTACGATTCCGCCTTTCACCATGAAGATCAACGGCCAGCCCGTGAGCTCTCCGGGAAAAAAAGTAAAAATAGGCCCGCCGGCAACTGCCCGATCACATGATCCGTTTAAAGACTTCTTCGATCGTGATGAATTTTTGAATCCATTCAGAGGCCGTGCCCCGGTGGAATTTGTTGATGTAAAAGAAGATGCGTTTCTGGCACTAACCACCAGCAAAGACGAGGTGTATGTAGGCGAAGGCTTTAATGCAGTATTGGCTTTTTATGTAGCCGAAGATAACCAGGCTGCAATGGACTGGTATGATATCAACCGGCAGTTTACCGAAATCCTAAAGAAATTGAAGCCCAAAAACTGCTGGGAAGAAAATTTCGGCATTGAAAGCATTGAAGGGCGCTCGGTTGAAATCAATAAAAAAGCTTACACTCAGTTTAAAATTTATCAGGCCACTTACTACCCGCTTGCGGCTGAGCCCGTTGAATTTCCGGAAATCGCACTGGAAATGATTAAATACAAAATCGCCAAAAATCCTTCCTTCTTCAGTCCGAACCGTCAGCGCGATTTCAAAACATTCTACTCCAAACCCAAAACCGTGCGGGTGAAAGAACTGCCGCCTCATCCGCTGCGAAACATTGCCGCAGTAGGTAATTACCGTTTAAAAGAATCGGTAAAACCACAGGAAACCCGCACCGGTCAGAGCATTCAATATGAATTTACCATTTATGGCGAAGGAAATATCGGAGCCATCACCAAACCCAATGTGCGCGACCAACGGGTATTTGATGTGTTTGATCCAAACATACGGCAGAACATCCGGCGCGACAACAACCGCGTAACCGGCAGCGCCACCTTTAGTTATTACCTCATTCCTAAAGAGCCCGGCACTTTCAACCTGGGCGACTATTTTCAATGGTTCTTTTTCAACCCGGAAACCGGAAAATACGATACCCTTCGTGCAACAACCGTTGTCACCGTTACAGGCGAAAGCCTGAAAAACGAAGCCATCGAATCATCGGGCGAAAGTTCCTTTTATGATCGCATGCTTTCAGCCGACAACACACTGCGTAACAAATCGTGGTTTGACGAGAACATCTGGATGATAAATCTGTTCGTCCTTGCACTCATCGGCCTGTCCGTTTATGCGGTCTTCATCCGCAAGTAGTTATTATTTTGATGTATTGTGCACAATGCCCAACTTTAGGCATTGTTTATGAATACTTTCGGAAATCTTTTTCGCATCACCACCTTTGGCGAATCGCACGGACCGGCCATTGGCGTAGTAATTGACGGCTGTCCGGCAGGATTGGAAATAGATGAGTCATTTATTCAAAGTGAACTGAACCGTAGAAAACCCGGTCAGTCGCGCTTAACCACCCAGCGAAAAGAAGATGATACCTTCACCATCTTATCCGGCGTTTTTGAAGGAAAGAGTACCGGTGCACCGATAGCCCTTGTAATTGAAAATAAAGATGCGCGCAGTAAAGATTACGAACATCTGAAGGATACCTTCCGGCCATCGCATGCCGACTACACCTATGAAATGAAATATGGCTTTCGCGACTACCGCGGAGGTGGCCGCAGCTCGGCCCGCGAAACTGCCGCGCGCGTTGCAGCCGGTGCCGTTGCCAAACTGCTATTGCGAAAATACAACGTTGCTGTACAGGCTTATGTGTCGCAGGTAGGCCACATCGAAGCGCCACCCTACAACACACTTAATTTATCTCAAACCGAAAGCAATGCTGTGCGCTGCCCACATGGGGAAACAGCGGAGAAGATGATGGCATTGATTGAGGAAGTTCGTAAAAGCCGCGACACCATAGGCGGCGTGGTAACCGGCATCATCCGCGGTGCACCTGCCGGATTGGGCGAACCGGTATTTGGTAAATTCCATGCTGAGCTGGGCAGGGCCATGCTCAGTATCAACGCAGTAAAGGGTTTTGAAATCGGGAGCGGTTTTGCCGGGGTGGCCATGCGGGGTTCACAACATAACGATGTATTTGTTAAAGAAGGTGAAACCATCCGTACGAGAACCAATTATTCCGGGGGTGTGCAGGGCGGCATTACCAACGGTGAAGATATTTACTTTCGTGTGGCATTTAAGCCGGTGGCCACCATCATGCAGGACCAGCCTTCGGTTGATAAGGAGGGAAATGAAACTACCGTTAGCGGACGCGGCCGCCACGACCCGTGCGTGGTACCCAGGGCCGTTCCCATCGTAGAAGCCATGGCTGCTCTGGTTACGGTGGATTTTTTGTTACAAAATGAAATTGCTAAGTTGTTAGGCAATAAGCAAAGACAACCAGTCTTGTAAAAATGGCAAACTAAGCCTGTGTCTATCTTTTTTATCTTATCAAAAATTAGTCAGAACCTTAACGGGACCACTGGTTAATTATACCTTACCATTTGCGGCTTCTTCACGAAACCGGCTGTGTATTTTACCTGAAGGTTGGATGAAAGTGAAATTCTGAAGTTACTGATTCCTTCGGTTGTGCGCGGAAAATAAAACAATCGCAGCTCAATTGTGCCAAATACCAGGTTCTCATTGCGGGTTCGAAGCCCTGCTCCCAGGGCAACCCATGCCGGCTGCCGGAACAACACTTCATTTTCCTTTGCAACCAGTCCGGCACCGGCAAACACCAAAGGTGCCAGCCGGAAACCCAACACGGATGCCGGAGTGAACAACAGCGTTTCTGTTTGAAAACTGAATCGCTGATTTCCCAACAGACTGTCGGCCGGAAAACTGCGCAGGCCCAAATCACTACGCAGGGTTAAGGGCAGCAGGGTTTGCTGCTTCAGCAAAGCTGAATAGGATACGGTAAGTGACTGGCGGATTTTATGATTTCTCCACTCAACAATCCGGCTGAAAAAAGATGCCTGTCCTGTCACAACAACGTCTTCAAAACCCTGATTACGCAAAAAGCCGCCGGCATTTAACGAGAGCGTAGTAAAATCACCATTTCTTCTAACCATTGATTTGGTAAAGCTGGCACCTAAGTAAGGACGCGTAAGATTGAGCTGCCTGATTCTTCCTGCCACCAATGTTAACTGTCGGCCGTAGGGTAAATCTTCCGTACGGCCAAAGCCATAGATGTAGCGCGTCTTATAAAAGTTCTGTTTAAAAAACGAAACTTCACCCAGCCAGTAGGTTTGGTTATTATAAACCGGATTGTCCTGTTCAATTAACTGATCGGGTCGTTTCAGAAAATGCTGGTCAAATACACGGATTCCAACAAAGTGCCTGCCGCGGTTTGCCAAGCGGTTCCGGATACCGAGGTTGTATCCTATCCAAAAATCGGTCAGGTGGTATCGGTATTGGCGGAAGTCGGCTTCGTTTTTATTGTACAAATTAACCGCCCAGTTCCGGCTTACTTCCAAACCACCAGCCAATCGGGTATAAGGCGAGACCAGAGGTCGGTCGAGTTTCAGGAAGACAGCATTTTCGTTTTCACCACCCAGTCTTGCTCCGTTACCGAGTTCCGTGTACGACAGTGTAGCATTAATGAGACTGCCTGCCACACTGGTTTTGTTGTACAATACCTGATAACCGGTTTCAGGATGGCGGCTGGCATCAAATATTCCGTTCAGTTCAAGACGTTGTGCAAAGCCGGCAACATTTACATCGTATATACCAAAGCGGTACCGGTCGGTTGCTCGCGGTGAAAAACTGCCACCAATGCTAAACACATCGCGGGTAAATACAATCAAATCAACCGAATCGGATGTATGCTCCAACGGCTTTATGGTGATGGTTGCATCGAGCATGAAATCCAGGTCGCGCAGATAACGTTCATTATCGGCCAGTTTAAAAGGATCCAGCGGTTTCCCGGTCCGGATAAACAGGTTATCGCGGATCATCTGTTCGCGGGTATTGGTATGGAGGCGGTTACCCAACCGTGCAAATCTTTTCATCCGGCTTTGCCGGGTGGTGTCGTAAAAATTTCGTTCAAACCCGATTTGCTCAACAATAATGTTCCTGATGATTTTGCCCTGCCAGGGCATAAAGCTTTTTTCGCTACGCTGGTCAATGACCGAATCGCGTGAGCGGCCATTTACCACAATCCGCTCTTTTACTTTTTCCTGGATTATCTTTCCCGCAGGCCTGGAATCTTCCTTTGGCTGCTGTGCTGTTGCAGCCAACGCCAATCCAATCCATAAAATAGTTGCGCACGTTAACCGCATATCGAAATCAGCAGTATGCAAATTAACGTGCGCAGATTGACCCGCAATACGGGATTACCGGGTTGCTGCTTCGTTTAGCAAATGCCCGTAGAAAACAGCATTGGTAAATATTTTGTTGGTGCCCAGCCAGAAAGCGCGGAAGGCCAGGTTATCGGTAAAGCCAATCACCCGTCCGCGACCCGAAGCCGAAAAGCCCGCCACAGAGCTGTTCTTTAATTTCGCATAGTTAGCTTTGGAAATATATCCGCTGAGCAAGGGATTAGCTGTATAAACCATCGGATTACCATAAGGATTTTTACTGTTTTCCATAAACAGGTTATTGTCCTTGAATACCGGAATACGCCCGGAAGTGTATCCGTAGAACAACGGGTTGGTGAGGTCGGCCTGGGTTTCGAATATCGCTCCGGGGCTTTGTTGTGCACCGCGGTATTCTTCGATATCGGCATAGGCACGAGGCTTTTCCGGTTTATCAGCAGGTTGATCTGTCTTTTTCATTTCAAACTTTCCAAGGCCGGCACTGTTCAGCCAGTTCAGGGCTGCATCAAAACCTATAATTACGCCTCCGTTTTGTACCCATGTTTTTAACCTTTCTTTAGTTGACTCCGAAATCGAATTGTACGAGCCGTTGGGAAAGATAATCGTATTGTATCGGTTAATGTTGGTTCGGTTCAGCACATCTACCGGTAGGGCTGTTACCGGGATACGCATACGGTCATCCAGCAGGTGCCACAGCTCGCCTGCATCATTGGCATTTACCCCTTCACCCACCAGCAGGGCGATCTCAGGTTTGCGCAAAGGCAAAAAAGCATTACTGCCCAGACTCACTCCTTTATAATCCAAACCGGTATTAAATGCATAAACATCTATTCCGTCTTTCTCGGTTATTTCTCTGATCTGAAATTGAATCTGATCCGCAGATTTTCCCTGGTCAGCAACAGTTACCAGGATGGAGCCGCGCTCAAAACGTTTGCCTGAAGGATGAAAGAATGGTTCCGTAGCTACTTTAACCCGGATGTTATTTTGTAAAAGGCGGTTCAATGCGCGCGGCACATAATATCCGAAGGGCTCGAAAACATACGCATATTGCGATGCGCCGCCAACCAGTTTACCGGATTGGTGCGTTATTTCGGTAATCTTTGTGCCTAATGAAGGTAAAGCTTTCAGCTCCTCATGTTCAACACCAAAGGCAAGTGGGAGCGTCCAGGTAGATATATCATAAAATAAGCTGTCCTGGAAAGCCGTTCTTCGCTCAATCATACCTTTGATTAAACGATATTGTGGCTGGTTGAGTGGCACAATAAACGCCGACTCTGCGTCAAACGATTTTCCGCCAATTGAAATAGTTGCGGCCGGGCGGTAAACATCAACCTGATGCCGGATAAATATGCGGGCAAGCTCATTGGCGCGCACTTTATCCGTTGAAGCAAATGCAAATGCCTTAACCGGATCTTTCGTTGCTTCTGCCACAGCATTTTTAAAGAAATCACGTTGGTAGTTTAACAGCTCTTCGCGTATGGAGTTAACAGCCTGTAATGTACTGAGTGCCGTAACGAACTGGTTACGGATGGTAAAGGCAAAATGTAAAACACCGTTTATACTTTCCTGGGCATGACCGCGTGAGCTGGCCTGTTCGAATAAAATGCCCACAGCTCCCTGAACATCGGGAAAGGTGGAGCCTTTGCCGTAGTAAAAATCATCGTATCCCTCCTGGGTGTAATAAAATGAGCCGATGTTATCCAGGGCTTTAGCATGAAACTCACCGATTTTCCTGGTTAGCTCCTGATTTTTTGCCGGTGTAAGCGGGTGAACACGCGAGGGTACACCGGGCTGGAAAAAGAAGGTGGCGTTGGTTCCCATCTCGTGATGGTCGGTAAGCACGTTGGGCTTCCATTTGTGAAAGGTGGCAATGCGTGCCTGCGATTCGGGTTGCTGGGCTACCAGCCAGTCGCGGTTTAAGTCAAACCAATAATGATTGGTTCGCCCGCCGGGCCAGGGTTCGTTGTGTTCCATGTCGGCCGGATCGGCCGATATCACCTTGCTTTTTCGCGAATTGACCCAGCTGCTAAAGCGATGTAAGCCATCCGGATTAAAACTCGGATCAAAAAGTATAACCACATTGTTTAGGTAATCATCCATTTCTTTTCCCTGAGCGGCAGCCAGGTGATAGGCCACGAGCAACGCCGCATTACTTCCGCTTGCTTCATTGCCATGAATGCTGAAGCCCATATAGAACACAACCGGCATGTTGCGTATATCCAGACTGCTGCTCTTCGAAGGATCAGTCAGTTGAACATGCTGAGAACGAATGGCTTCAATGTTCTGATGATTTTTAGGCGAGGTAATAGTTAGTAACAGCAGCGGACGTCCTTCATGAGTGTGGCCGGTCACCTCCAGGCTAATCCGATCGGAAGCCCGGTCTAACGCGTACATGTAATTTACAAGCCGGTCATGGCTGATGTGCCACTCCCCCACCTCGTGCCCTATAACAGCTTGCGGAGGCGGTATGGAAGGGTTATAGTTTACACCCTCCGGCAGATAGTAACTCAACGATGGCTGAGTATGGGCAGGCGTAAAAAAATAGAGGCTGAATATCAATAAAATTAGGCAACGCATACAATTTGGAATTAAACGGTTGAAGATGAAAAAATAACCCTGTAAAAAACAATCACATAGGCGTTTTTTATGCGAGTGGTTATTTAAGGCGTGTTAGGGATTTGTAAACAACTTGTGGAAAGAATTAAAGAATGAGTAAACCGGCATTAGGACGAATCCGATAATTTTGAAGGCTTTCTTAAAAACTAAAATCCATTCTTTATGAGGAGAATTTTACTGCTTACAATCCTTGTGTTGGCAGCTTACCGGGGCGCCTATGCACAGGGAGTAACGACAGCTTCCATGACCGGGGTGGTCAGGGATGCAAAAGGCGATGTAATTCCGGGGGCAAACGTAGTTGCCATACATCAACCTTCGGGTACGCAATATGGGGTAGCTACACGTGCCGATGGCTATTATAATATACCGGCTATGCGCGTTGGCGGCCCCTACTCGGTAACGGTATCTTTTGTAGGCTTTAAAGAGCAAAAAGAAGAAAACGTTTACCTGCAGCTCGGGCAGACGCTGGTACTGAATTTTACGTTGACGGATGAGTCAACGCAGTTGGAGGAAGTGGTGATTACCGCTACGAAAGACCCGATTCTGAATTCCGACAAAATGGGGGCTTCAACCAACTTCAGTACCAACGATATTCAACGGCTGCCTTCCATCGGCAGGGACTTTCGCGACATGACCCGCCTTACTCCGCAGGCCAGCGGGAGTTTCTCTTTTGCCGGTCGCAGTAACCTTTACAACAACCTCACTATTGACGGAGCTACGGTAAATAACGTGTTTGGTCTGGCGCCTCTTCCGGCCGGACAATCAAACACCACACCATTCAGCCTGGATGCCATACAGGAAATAACCGTATCGCTTTCTCCCTACGATGTACGACTGGGAAATTTTACCGGCGCAGGAATTAGCGCAGTAACCCGAAGTGGAACTAATGAGTTAAGCGGCTCTGCCTATTACTTCTTCCGCAACGAAAGCATGGCCGGAAAAAAAGTTGACGGTCAGGAAATTCCGCTTACCGATTTTAAATTTTCCAACTATGGTGTTCGCCTCGGCGGACCAATCATTAAAAACAAAGCATTCTTCTTTGCCAATCTGGAATTTGAGAAGAGAACTGAACCGTTCTATACTTTCCCTGTTCGTGCCAACCGCAACGAATCAACAGTTGGTAAAACGCAGGCAACTGATGATAACGATCCGGAAACCGGTCTTGCCGGCTTACGCGATTTCCTGATTAATAACTATGGCTACGATCCGGGCGTGTACAAAAATTTTCCGCGCGAGAATAACAGCCTACGCTATGTCGTGCGCCTGGATTACAACATTAACAAAAACCACAAATTAACGGTCAGGGGTAACGTAACCAATGCATTTCAGGATCAGCCTCCCAGTGGTTCAGGCGGATTTGTAGGTGGACCTCCGGGTGGGCGTGGCAACAGCAACAACGTGCTCTCGTTTTCGTCTTCTTATTACCGAATAAACAACAACCAGTATTCCGGTACGGTTGAACTCAATTCCATGCTCGGCGGAGGAAAGTTTCATAATAACCTGGTAATCGGATACAGTGCATTCCGTGATTTTCGTGAAGATGCAGGTGGTAAACCAACTCCTTCATTTCCGCTGGTTGACATCATCGGCCCTAACGGCCAGAACATGACCACTTTCGGTCCTGACCCCTTTACCAAAAACAACCTGTTGAATCAGGATGTGTTTCAGATTAACGACAACTTCAGCATCTATAAGCGCAATCACATCATCACCCTGGGTACAGCAAACGAATTTTACAGATTCAATAACCGTTTTACTCCGCTCGTAAACGGCGTGTACCGTTACAACAGCCTGGCTGACTTTTATGCTGATGCCAACCCGGCTACTACAGCCACAGCCCGGCCTGCCCAATACACCATTCAATATGTAGCTGTTCCCGGTGGACCGGATGCTGTCTCAGCTAAATGGTCAGCACTTCAGCTGGGCTTCTTTGCACAGGACGAATACACCGGTATAAAGAATGTAAAAATAACAGCCGGTTTGCGGGTTGATATTCCTACCTATCTCACCGATCTTCCTGTTAACAACTACATCAACCGCCTGGACTTTAATGGAGAACAACTGCGCATCGGTGGTTGGCCGGAAGTTCGCCCGCTGTGGTCACCACGTGTTGGATTTAACTGGGACGTGAAAGGCGACCGCTCAACGCAGGTTCGCGGTGGTACCGGTGTGCTGACCGGACGTGTGCCGTTTGTGTGGTTATCGAACGCTGTAAGTAACAACGGCTTGTTCTTTGGTCAATTTAATTCCACGACCGTTCCATTTGACCTGACCGGTGACGGATTCCCGTATAACTTTACTTTGGATCCTTATGTTGCAACAGCCGAGCAATTTGCTGATCTGAATGCCGGCATGCCAGCACTTATCACCAACCCGCTTGATCGTAACTACGGACGTCCGGCGGTTGTGGCCGGTGTAAACACACTGGATAAAAATTTCCGGTTCCCTCAGGTTTGGCGCAGCAGCCTTGCTGTTGACCAGAAACTGCCGTTTGGCCTGGTTGGAACTGCGGAATTTATCGTAACCAAAGACATTAATGCCGTGTATATACGCGATGCGAACCTTGCTCCGGCAGTTGCACGATTGAACGGTGATGGTCGTCCGTTATTTGGTGCTGTTCCCGGCAGCCCTACTGTTGATCGGGCCATCATCGCCAACGACAGACGCCTGCAGGGTGATGTAAGCCAGGCGCTGGTACTGACCAACACCAACAAAGGTTATCAATGGAGCGCCACCTTCCAGTTGCGTAAGCAGTTTAGCCGCGGCTTCGAGATGACCGTGGCGTACAACTACACGGATGCGCGTGAAATAAACCCGCAAACCGCTGCTACAGCCGGAAGTGTATTTAGCTCACAGGCTCATGTAAACGGCCCGAACAATCCGGAATTGTCGTATGCCGCAGCATTGACCCCGCACCGTGTTATTGTTTATGGTTCGTATCGCAAAGAGTATGCACGTCATTTTGCAACTACGCTCGGCTTTTCGTTTGAAGGACGTTCGGGTAACAACTTCTCGTATGTGTATCAGGGTGACCTGAACAGCGACGGTATTGCCGGTAACGACCTGATTTATATTCCTCGCAATAAAAATGAAATCGTACTGTCCACGAGCAGCGCAACCGATAACCGTTCATTGGACGAAATATGGACCCAACTGGACAATTACATTAAGCAGGATCCATATCTCAGCAAGCGCAGAGGACAATATGCCGAACGCAACGGTGCCATTTCACCCTGGGTAAACTACCTGAGTTTGAACCTGCTTCAGGATTTCTACATCGAAGCTGGTGGAAAGCGCCACACGCTTCAACTTTCGGCTACCATCGAGAATGTGTTGAACCTGCTTAACTCGGAATGGGGTCTGATTCAAAATCCTGCCCGTACGCAGCTAATCCGATTCCTGGGATATGAACTGCCGCACACGGCTGGTACAGTTTCTTCACCGGTAGATGCCAACGGAAACCCGTGGAGAGCCACAACCGGTAAACCGGTGTTTGCATTCGACACCAATGCAGACGGCACTCCGTTGACCAACTCATTTGTTCCATTGCAAACTGTTGGCGGTCGTTGGCAAATGCAGTTAGGTGTACGTTACATATTCTAAAACCTTAACAAATGAACGTTTCAATTATGATGGCGAAAAAGTTTTTAAAATATAGTTGGGCAGTGGGGCTGGCGCTCTTTTCAACCTGGAGCTGCGATGATCCGGAATATCCTGTACCGGTGCCTAACCCACTTCCCTCAGGGCATACCGCTAACTTTCTTTTTGTGAATGTTGCTCCGGATGCCCTCTCGCTGGATATGTACATCAACAATGTAAAAACAGGAGCAAGCCTCAACTTCGGTCAGGCACAAGTCGGTTATACTACTGTACCGATTACCACCAGTGGTGCAGGTGGCTTTACAGCCAACACCAACATCAGGGCCAGGGCCTCATCCGGTAATATAGGAGGTGTACTGGGAACGACAGATGCTATTTATCGTGCCGGCAACAATAACAACAACAATTTTGCTGCAGTTGCTGATGCAAGATACACGTTGTTTGCCCTGGACTCCATCACCCGTCCTAAACCTGAACGAAAACTAAATGCTTCGAACTTTGGAGATACAACATTCTTCAACCCGTTAACCGGAACCTATATTTCCGTGGTTGAGAAAGCTGCTCTGCCGCCTGCACAACGCGCCAGGTTGGTGCCCATCGGTACTGTTCCGCTGGGTGCTACTGACCCGGGTGGAGTTCGTTTCTATCTGGTTCGGGATAATTATCCCAGTTTCCCTAACCCGAACACTACGCAATCGGCTATTCGGGTAATCCAGGCTTCGCCACGCGGCATTAGTCAGGGTTTGTTTGTCAGACTGGTTCCTGTGACACCAGGAACGAACATTACATTGGGATCGAATCTGCCTTATATTCTGAGTTTTGCCACTCCTACAGGCGCTTCGAATTTCAGTCCCTCGGTTGGTTCCCGTACGGCAACGGCTACTACAGTCAATTTTACGCTGTATAATACCAATACCGCAGGCACTCCAATCGATTATCGCATTGAAATTGCAACCGATGGTGCATTTACAAACATTATTCACACCAGCGATGTGGTTCAGTTTGCCGTGAATAAAGTTTACACCATAGTGGTGCGCGGAGTTCAGGGAGGATCCGGAAGTCGGGCGCTGGGAACAACCATAGTTCAACACAATTAATTCTGAGAGAGTTATGAATCGATTTATCAATACAGTTGTATTTGCAACGCTATTATTTGCAGGCTTAATGATCACCGGTTGTTCGGAATTCGAACAACCGGAACCAGTAAGCGGCCCTACGTTGTATCAGGTTGCTGCTGAGAATCCTGACCTGAATATTTTGTTTGCTGCCTGGCGTAAAACCGGCCTGGGCACATCTTTTAATAACGTCAATTCGGGTCAGTTTACCATTTTTGCGCCGCACGACAGCGCCTTTGTGGTATTTTTCCGGGCAACGCTGAATCAACCGGCATGGGATGAAATTGATGTAATTAACTACATCAACAACACCATGTCCACCACATCCACCATTTCGTTGTCAGCGATGACCACCCGTTTGAACTATCATACGTTTAGTTCGAAAGTCCTGGCATCGCAAATCACAGGCGGGCAGGTATTTACCACCTTACAGGGATCGCGTCTATCCATCTCCAAAACCGGTTCCCAGGTTTTATTGAATGCCAATAATCCAGGCACCGGTGCAGGAAACGGCGCTAAAGTACGTGCCACCAATATCGAAGCCGCCAATGGAGTTATTCATACCATTAATAAAGTGTTAAACCCTGTTACAACCGCTTCGGTTGCATCATTTCTGGGCTTGTCGGTAAGTTATGCCACTAACCCGCCCACCATTACCGGAGGCACAACTTCGAATACAAACAATGCCGACTTTAACCTGCTGGCCGCTGCATTGCGCAAAACACAGTTGGTTTTGGTGCTCCTCCCTAACCGAACACCCCTACCTGATTACACGGTATTTGGGCCTAACGATGGTGCTTTACGTGCATTAATCAATTCGATTGATAACACGGTTACCACCGAAGCACAAGCTTTAACCTTCATCGACAATCTGACAGGCTCGCAACTCACCTTATTTACCGATGTGCTAAAATACCATGTTCTCGCCGGAAGGGTGCTTTCAACCGATTTAACGAACGGACAACAGCCCACTACTTTGCTTACCGGCAAAAAATTTACCGTGAATATCTCGGGTCCCACTGTTACAATAACAGATGGTAACGCGTCTTCGCCCGATGCCACTGTTATTGCGGCAAACACCCTTACCAATGCCGGTGTATTTCATGCAATTAATCAGGTGCTATTGCCCGAATAACTTGCTCCTTACTTATTGTCAGGAAAAGCCCGTTGCAAAAACGGGCTTTTTCTTTTTATGGTTTTTAATTATTTTGTTGTGTGCGGTCATCAAGAATTCTTTTATACGGTGTTCTTCTGTTTTTTCCCGGCAGTTGCAATCAGGTCTCTTCTGCACTGCAGGGCCCGGAAGCTCTGCCCGATTTACAGGATATCAGACAACGCGGCTATCTTACTGCGTTGGTGGACAACAACTCGTACAGTTATTTTATTTATCGTGGTCAGCCCATGGGTTTTGAATATGAACTATTGCAAAACCTGGCGCATTATCTTCAGGTTGACCTGCGTCTTCAGATTGGCTCAGGAATAGAGCAAGGTATCGAAAAGCTTACTAATGGCGAGGTGGATATTTTGGCTTATCCGCTTACGGTTACGCTGGACCGTACCCGGCTGATTAAATTCATCGATCCGTTATTCGAATCGCGGCAGGTATTGGTTCAACGCAAGCCAGAAAACTGGCGTTCACTCACAACAGATGAAATAAACCGGATGCTGATCAGGCGGCCTGTTGATCTGATTAATAAAGAGGTTTATGTAATGCGTAACTCCAGTTTTGTGCAAAGACTGCGTAATTTATCCGAGGAAACAGGTGGCGAAATTATTATACACGAAGACAGTGCTGGCGCCACGAGCGAATCGCTCATAAAGGCTGTTGCCGAAGGCAAAATTGATTATACGATAACCGATGATTATCTGGCCCAGGTTAATGCTGCGATCTACCCGAACCTGGATATTGAAACGGAAATCAGCCTTCCCCAACAGATCGCCTGGGCTGTACGGCATACTTCACCTGAACTACTGAAAGCTGTCAATCAGTGGTTAAGTACCATTAAAAAGGAGCCGACGTTTATGGTGATTTACAATCGCTATTTCAAGAGTTTACGCAACCTTCAGCTTCGCATACAAAGTGATTATTCTTCGCTGGGCGGCAATAAAATTTCACCTTATGATGAATTAATCAAGGAAGGGGCTGCCCGGTTGAACTGGGACTGGCGGCTGCTGGCGGCTCTCATTTATCAGGAATCGAAGTTTAATCCGAAAAATGAATCCTGGGCCGGTGCAGCAGGACTGATGCAGCTCATGCCCGAAACTGCACAGCGGTTTGGCGCAGCCGATCCCTTTGACCCGGCACAAAACATTCGCGCAGGTGTAAAATTTCTCAAACACCTGGATACGTACTGGCAGAAAGAGCACGTTCAGGAAGAGGATCGAATAAAGTTTGTGCTCGCCTCTTATAATGCAGGCCTTTCACATGTAATTGATGCCCGAAAACTCGCTTCGGTATTCGGCGGCAATCCGTCTTCATGGAAGGATGTTGAATTTTATCTGTTAAAGAAATCCGACCCGAAATATTACAAGCACCCGGTGGTGATGGCCGGATATTGTCTCTGCGAAGAACCGGTAAATTACGTAAAGGAAATTCTTCGGATATTTGAAGAATATAAATTACACATCAGCGCCTGACTCGTTCACCGGAATTTAGCCTCATCTATGGGCGTTCGCACCCAGTTTTTAAAATCGAATTGATTGAGTAAACCATGCAGTATAGAGGAATCCGTATTCTCACAACTGATGCTGAGAAAGAACCGGTCGTTTACACCTAAAAAAAGCTGACATATATTTTTTTCCGGCTCAATATTTTCGCCATACTGATAATTACCCGATTCAGTGAGACTGGCCAGATGATACATGGATGTTTCCTCAGTGGGTTGTTTAATGCTACGCATGGCCTGACTATACATAATCAGGGCGTTGTTGTAATCGAAAAGAAGTATTTTGATTTTTTGTTTTCCACGCATGAAATTTCTTTCAGCCATGGTGTACGATAGGGTGCCGATCTTGATCATTCGGGCTTTCGGATCTCCTGACAGTCGGAAATTTTCCACTTGTTCCGGAATTAATCTCAGCAAATCTTCAGGAGCCAGTACGGGTCTTTCCTGAGAAAATACAAACCAATGAATAAAAATAAAGGGAAATATACGGAACATGCGGTTGAGGTTTTTTATAAAAATAATCATCCAACCGCACAAAAGGTAACCGTATGGTTACCTAGGCGAGTTTCCTTACAATCGCCTCAAAGTCAAGATTCATCCACGTATTCGCGATGTCCGGTATACGCATTACCTCATCCATTATTGCCTGCTGACGCATGCCTGTTGCAAGTGCGTAGGAGTAGCGCAAATCATCCCGAAAGGTAACCATGGTGTAGAGTGGAATCCATTTATCGGGGTACAATTCGTGCAGGCGGGCTTCGATTTTTTTCCGTAATAAAAAGTCTTCATCGGCTACCAGGTCGCGCATCTCCACAAAATTATTCAGCGCCAGTTGTGCGATTGCATCCGCATCGGGCTTGCGTAATTGTTCAAATTCCGGAAGTACAGCTTTCCAGTTGTCTTCATATTTATTGAGTAACTCATTCAGCACGCGCACATCTTCAAAACCGGCATTCATTCCCTGTCCATAAAAAGGCACGATGGCATGTGCAGCATCACCAATTAACAGGGTACGGTTACGGTGCCATGGATAGCAATGAATGGTAACCAGCGAGCCCGTTGGGTTGTCGCGAAAATCTTCAATCAAAGCCGGCATCAGGGGTTCAGCATCGGGAAAGTGCCTCTGAAAAAAATCCCGAACCGTTTCCGGTGTTTTTAGTTGTTCAAAAGATACTGGCCCTTCAAACGGCAGAAAAAGCGTGCAGGTAAATGATTTATCCGGATTAGGCAGTGCAATGAGCATAAAACTTTCACGTGGCCAAATGTGGAGGGCATTTGGTTCAAGTTGAAAGTTTCCGCTATCTGAGGCCGGTATCCGTAATTCTTTATAACCATGCTCAATGTAGCTTTGCCTGAATTCAAACCGGTCGGTTAACTGCATGGCCAGTCGCACAGCCGAATAGGCCCCGTCCGCTCCGATGATTACATCAAATGTTTTGTGCTTAATGGCTTCGTGATGCTGCAAGGTTAATTCGGTTTTGCTAAAGTCAACATGCAGGCAACGATGTTCAAAGAAAAATTCTGCTCCGGCTCTTTCAGCCTCATTCATTAACACTACGTTAAGGCCACCACGCGATACAGAATTGATGTACTGACCTTCTTTTCCATACGGCTGAAAACTTATTGCATCGCCATGCACCATACGACCATGCATGGGTATAGCATTTTGCTTGAGTACTTCTGCAAGTCCTACTTCATGCAGAGCACGGATACCGCGGTTACTTAATGCCAGGTTAATGGAACGTCCGCCTTCGATGAGATGTTTGCGCATATCGAGCCGGCGTTCGAATACTGAAACCTTATAGCCACGACGGGTTAAGTAAATGGCCAGTAAGGAGCCAACCAGTCCGGCACCTACAACAGCGATGTGTTTGCTTTCTTTCATGCGTTGGAAGTTAGAATTTTTCTTTACCAGCAGGACTGATAATTATCAGCCGTGTTTAAGAGCCTTTTTGAATCGGCTGGCGAAGCGGTACACTTCTTCGAAGGTGTTGTAGAGGGGTACTGGCGGGGGGGGGGTGTAAAAGGGGGGGGGGGCCGGGAAAAAAAACACCCCCCCCGGGCCCCAGGGATATAATTTGGTGAAGGTTTTTTTTATTTTAAAATAAAAAAGAAAAAAACCAGAGGGGGGTTGT
>JANWWN010000034.1 GCA_025055435.1 Cyclobacteriaceae bacterium
AAGGAGACATCATTTCCGCTCCGCTGATGTGATAAATGCCGGCTGCCTGATGTTTTAGGGCAAGGTAGCAACCCATAGCCAGGTCCTCAGCAAGTGTGGGTGTCCGCTTCTGGTCGGTAACCACCTGAATTTTTTTGTGCTGCTCCAGGCTTTCCTTTACCCATAACACAATGTTAGACCGGGTCATTGGCTTTACCACACCGTAAACCAGTACAGTGCGGATGATGCACCACGGAACCGTGGCTTGCATAACAAGCTGTTCGGCTTTCAGTTTACTCTGACCGTAAACATTAACCGGATTGGGCAATTCGTTTTCATCCAGCGGGCCATGACTTCCGTCAAAAATGAAATCGGTGGATAACTGCATGAAGGCCGAACCGCAATGTTCGCAGGCTTTAAGTAAAAACGAAACGGCATCGCTATTAACACGAAAACATGCATCCGGATGCAGCTCGCACCAGTCAACCTGGGTGGCTGCTGCCGTGTTGATTACTACGTGGGGTTTAACTATAGCGATGACTTCATTTACCTGCTTTTCATCAGTAATATCCAGCGGATAAAAAGTTGTGTTACCGGCCGAAGCGTGAAGCGTATCGCGTGCCGTAGCCACCGTATGCAACGTTTTGTCTGCTGAAAGTAGTGCAATTAGCTTTTGGCCCAGCAGACCGTTGGCACCGGTAACTAGCACGGTTTTCATTTGAACGTTTACTTGCTATCCGGATATTTATAGCCGAATAATTTTTCGATTTTACTTTTTGGCATTTCTTCCACGGTAATGGTCATGGGTACATCCACCACGGGCCGGTCGCCCGGACCTTTCACTACCGCGGCAATTTTATCAATCACCTCAAGCCCGCTGATTACTTTACCGAATACCGTGTACTCCCCGTCCAGATGTGGTGCTCCGCCCACGGTAGTGTAAGCCTGTTTTTGTGCATCCGAAAAAGTAAATTTTCTGAAGTCTTTCTTTACCTTGGTTATTAAGGTATCCGATTGTTCAAAGAATGAGTTAAGCCAGTTCGCATCACCCTCCTGTTGCTTTTTGATAACGGTTTCGCGAAGTGCGGCGTATTCGTTGGTGAACAATATTTCCCGCAATGCATTGTTTTTTCTCTGATAGTTTATCGCTTGTTCAAGTTCGGTTAGTTCCTGCGGGGCGTATTTTCTGCCCTGAACAATATAAAACTGGCTTCCGCTGCTGGCTTTTGTCGGGTTAACGTTGTCGCCTAAACGGGCTGCCGCCAGTGCACCGCGCTCATGGAAATGAGCCGGTGTAAATTCAGCATCAATGGTATAACCCGGGCCGCCGTTACCTAAACTTTCTCCGGGTTTTGCATGGCGTGAGTTAGGATCTCCGCCCTGAATCATGAAGCCTTCGATAACGCGATGGAACAACAGGCTGTCGTAAAACTTTTCGCGCGCCAGTTTTATAAAGTTTTGTTTGTGTTTCGGAGTATCATCAAAAAGAATGGCCACCATCTTTCCATGTGGTGTATGAATGGTTACAACCATATCGTTTCCGCTTTTTTGGGCACAACCCGTGTACAGGCAAAGCGATGCAAGTAAGGTGGCAGTAAGATGTGTTTTCATGCAGTTGGTAGTTATCTGAAGTGGGCAAAAATACACGAATTCATTCAGGTGCGATGATGATTTTGCATAATCTCACCCAATTGAATGGACAGGTCCATAAAAATCATTTTAGCACTTCCGTTCCGCTCTAAGTGATAATCGGCCTGATTCAGGAGCTTAACTGCTTTTTCGAGTGCCGGAATACTGAATACACCGGAAAAATTTCTGACGAACTCCAGTTCCTGATCGCGTACCCGGTGCAGGCTGATGGCACCGGAACGGGCGATGACCGATTCGCGCAGAATCGATAGTCCGTACTTCAGGAAGAGGTGCTGGTTCATCCGGTCCATTTCATGGAAGGCTTCGGCCAGTTGTACCAGTCGCGAATAGTCGCGTTTGTAGCAACTGCGCAGCCACTCTGCCAGGTTCTGATGATGGGTGTTTTCTTCTTCATCCAGCAAACGCAAAGCCAGGTTAAGGTTGCCATCAGCCAGGCGCACCACTTCGTTGATGTTTGCCTGCGGCCTGACTTTTCGCAGGTAGTCCGATAATTCCTCATCGGTAAGCAAAGGTACCTGTACGTGTTGCGTGCGCGACAAAATGGTTGGCAGCAGGTTGTCGGCAGCATAGGAAATCAGAATAAAAAAAGTTTGAGGCGGAGGTTCTTCCAGTATCTTAAGTAATGCATTGGCTGCGGAAGGGTGCATGCGTTCCGGACACCATATCAACATTACCTTCGACTCACTTTCAAAGGGTTTAAGCGTAAGTGCCTGAATAATCTTCCGGCTGTCTTCACGCGAAATACTTAGCTGTTTGTCTTCGCTGTTCAGGCTGGCTATCCATTCTTCCGGCATCCCGAAGGGCTGCTCCAATAAAAAACTGCGCCATGCCTTCAGGTTTTCGGCTCTTGTTTTTTCCTCTTCTCCCGATTTGGGCGAGGGAGCCGGAAAAGCAAAGTGCGTATCCGGGTGAATGTATTTCAAACTTTTACTGCACGCGGCACACATTCCACAGGCATCATCGTTGCGTTGTGTGCAATGCAGGTAGGTGCTCCAGGCAAGTGCAAGCGGCAAAGCTGCACAGCCCGGGGCTCCGGCAAACAGCTGGGCATGTGGTATGTGCCCGCTCCGAACAGATTGCTTAAGCAGGTCTTTAATGGTTTGTAATCCGGGGATATCTGCGAACTTCATTTCTTTTCCCAAACGCGATAGGTGGCCGTTATTTCAAATACGTGCGATAATATCTGAATATCGGTTTCTTCCAGTGAGCGGTTTCTTCTGGCCATCACACGTTGGGCTGTTTCCAGCGCCTTGTTTATCTGGTAGGTGGTAAAGCCGTTGGCGCCTCCCCAGCTAAATGACGGAATGAAATTGCGAGGAAACCCATCGCCAAAAATATTTGCCGATACCCCTACAACCGTACCCGTGTTAAACATGGTATTTATTCCACACTTGCTGTGGTCACCCATCATTAGTCCGCAAAATTGCAGCCCGGTATTTACAAATCCGCCCTTTGCGTAGCTCCACAATTTTACATACTCGTAATTGTTTTTCAGGTTGGATGTGTTGGTGTCGGCACCCAGATTACACCATTCGCCAATTACCGAATTGCCCAGAAAGCCGTCGTGTGCTTTGTTGCTGAAGCCAAAGAATACCGAATTGCTGATTTCGCCACCTACTTTGCAATATGGACCTACGGTGGTATCGCTCCGCATTTTACCGCCCATGTTAACATGAGCGCCTTCGCCCAATGAAAATGGTCCTTTGATTATGGCTCCTTCCTGCACAACGGCATTTTTACCCAGGTATATGGGACCGTCTTCGGCATTCAGTATGGCGGCGCGGATGTGCACACCTTCTTCCAGGAAGATATTTTCCGGATGATAAACTTTGGTGTGTGGGTCGCTGATAGGGGCAGATTTACGGTTTGTGGTGATGCGGGCAAAATCTTTTCTTAATTCAGCGGCGTTGTGCTGAAAGATTTTCCAAGGCTGGTCTATGCGTAAGATAGGTTCAGGATATTCGGCGTAGTTAATGTTGGATTCACCAGTTATCCGATAAGCCAGAGTAAGGTTGTTTTGCTTTAAACCTTCACCCGGCTTTAAGTTGAGAATAGTCTCGACCAGCTTCTTATCCGGACAAACGGCTCCATCAATATAGAGCGTATCGGGATCGGAGGTGAGCGGATATTTGATTTGAAGGTATTCGGCTGTCTTCCGGCTTACCGTACGTTTGAGCTCATGTCCCCACTTTTCGGCAATGGTCAGTATGCCGATACGGATGTCGCTGACAGCGCGGGTAAAGGTAAACGGAAGCAGATTGGTTCGGGCTGCCGGTTCATCGAATAAAACCACATTCATGCGGTAAAGATAAACCGATGTGCAGGCAAAAAAGAAAAAACCACGCATTTGGCGTGGTTTTTCAGAAGAAGAAGTAATTAAGCTTTTTTCTTTTGATACTTTTTCTGGAACTTCTCTACCCGTCCGGCTGTGTCCACATAAATTTTCTTTCCAGTGAAGAAGGGGTGGGAGGCAGAGCTCACTTCCACTTTAATTAACGGATATTCCTTACCGTCTTCCCATTTGATTTTTTCTTTGGAAGTAAGGGTTGAGCGGGTCAGAAATTTGAAGTCGCTGGCCGTATCGTAAAATACCACTTCGTGGTAATCGGGATGGATGTCCTTTTTCATGCTGCGTTTGCCGTTTTGCGTAAAAGGACTGCAAAGATAAGGTCTGCCCGGGTAAATTCAAGCCTGTTGCTCCGATTTTTGGGAAGTATCCGTATTTTGCCCCGTTTACGGCAATTTTTAATGAAAAAAGGGCTTTTCTGGATTATTCTGATGGCCGTCCGGGCTATGGCGCAAAGTTCGTACGCTCCGCTCAACGAGGCTTACTATCATAATTTAGAGCGCTATGAAATAAAGTCAGGTAAGGTGCTAACCCCGCTTTTTACGGCTGTCAAGCCATGGAAGCGGTCTTCCATTTCGGCCTATCTGGATTCGGCACAGGCTGCCGGTGTGTTTACATCCGGCGCTGACCGATTCAATTACCAATATTTTATCAACGATAACTGGGAGTGGCGAAGCCCAGAGCAACAGGTGCGACAAAAACCCAAACTCAAACACTTTTATAAAGTACCTGCTGACTTTTTCCATGTAGCCGAATCTGATTTTGACCTGCATGTTAATCCGGTATTGTATGCAGGTCTTGGCAAAGACTCACGGCTTGACGAAACATTGTTTATCAATACGCGTGGTGCAGAAGTGCGCGGTGTGGTGGATAAAAAAGTCGGTTTTTATGCCTTTGTTTCCGAAAATCAGGTAAGGCTTCCGGCGTATGTTGTCGATTTCGTGAACGATACCACTTCTTATCATCCGGTTATTCCTCACGAGGGCTTCTGGAAAGTGTATAAGAATAACAAGGGGTATGACTTTTTGCAGGCACGGGGCCACATCAGCTTCGAAGCCACCAAACATATCAACATTCAGTTTGGGCACGACCGTTTTTTTACCGGCAACGGTTACCGCTCGCTCATCCTTTCCGATTTTGCGCCTCCGGCGTGGTTTGTTAAAGGCAACGTGCAGGTTTGGAAACTGAATTATTTGTTCAGCACGTTTCAAATGACAGGCAATGTGCGTGGCGGGCCCGGTGGCTTGCGCTCGGTTTCAGGTGGGTACCCTCAGAAATTTATGGCCTATCACCACCTCCATCTCAACATCGGCAAAAGGCTGACGGTGGGTGTTTTTGAATCGGTGGTGTTTAATTCGGATGATTCAACCGGAAGAACACCGTTGCGGCTGGATTATCTAAATCCGGTTATTTTTTTCCGTGCCATCGAACAGCAAAACGGCAGCAGCGACAATGTGTTGCTGGGGGTGGATGTAAAGTGGAATGCCACAAAAGGCATTCAGTTGTATGGCCAGTTTGTGCTCGATGAACTTATTATTGAAAACCTGCGTGCCGGTAACGGGTGGTGGGGAAATAAATTTGCGGCTCAGGCCGGTACAAAATACATCAATGCCTTTGGTTTGCCCAACCTTGACTTGCAGGCTGAGGTAAACGTAGTTCGTCCATACACCTATACGCATAATACGTTGTATGGCAGTTATTCGCATTACCGGCAATCGCTGGCACATCCGTTGGGGGCCAACCTTTTTGAAGTGGCGGGAATAGTCCGCTATCAGCCGGTTGATCGGTTGTTTATTACTGCAAAAGTAATACGCACTGTTACCGGACGAGATGATGGCTCGACTAATTTCGGAGGCGATATTTTAAAAGACAGCGGCACGCGCGAACAGGATTTCGGAAATAAGATTGGTCAGGGCTTCCGCAACACCATTAGGTTTGTCAGTTTTACAGCTACGTATCAAATCGCGCACAACTTTTTTGTTGATGCACAGGTTATCATGCGTAACAGTAAATCGGAACTTACCTATTTCAATAACAATTCCACCGTAACTTCCTTAGCTTTGCGCTGGAATATTCCGCAACGTTTGTACGAATTTTAGAAAGGATGAATGTTTATTTCCGCATCCTGAGGTTGGCACCGCGCCTTATCCCGCAGCTTACGAAGTTTTTCGTGTTCTCTCTACTGGGTGTGCTGTTCAGTGCGGCCTATCTGGGACTCATTATGCCGATGCTCGAAGTGCTGTTCAATCAGGCAACATCCGGAAATGTTCCTGAACCACCCGTTCCGGCATTTTCAATAAACTACCTGCGCGACTATTTCAAATACCGTTATGCATTGGTTATTGTCGAACAGGGTCCGGTTAGCGCGCTGTTGTGGGTGTGTGTACTGATAGTCGTGTGTGTTTTTCTGGCTAACCTGTTTCGCTATATGGAACGCATGGTTGCTTCACGCCTGCGGCTGGATATAATACTCAATATGCGGGCCCGCATGTACGAAAACATTACCCGCATGCATCTCGGATTTTTCAACGAGCAGCGCCGGGGCGATATGCTTTCAAGATTTACCAACGACATGTCCGAGGTGGAAAATACGGTGGTCAACAGTCTGAAGAGCGTGCTTAAAGAACCCTTGACCATCATTGTTTACTTTATCGTGCTGTTCGTTATTTCAGTAAAACTCACCCTTTTCACCCTCATCCTGTTGCCGGTAACCGGTGCCGTAGTAGCTGAAATTATAAAACGACTCAGGGCGCGCGCTCTGCAAAGCCAGCAGGCCATGGGCCGTATCGTTAACCTGCTGGATGAAACTTTCGGCGGGATGCGGGTAATTAAAGCGTTTAATGCAAGAAACTTTTTGATTAACAAGATGAACGATGAACTAAAATTTCATCGTAAAGTGAATTTATCGTTGGCAAGAAAGAATGAACTTTCGTCTCCGTTGTCCGAATTTCTCGGAGTAATCATTGTGGCCGCTATTATGTATTACGGGGGTAAACTGGTGCTGGCCGGAAATGAATTGCAGCCGCAGGTATTTATGGGTTACCTGGCCTTTTATGCTTCCATGATCCAACCGGCTAAGAACTTTTCGAATGGTATAACCTCTTTACAAAAAGGTACAGTAGCCGCAAAACGCATATTCGAACTGATGGATGCGATGCCGGCCATTTGGTCGAAACCGGATGCCAAAAGGCTGACCGAGTTTAAAGATGCTATTGAGTTTAGAAGCGTGAGTTTTTCATACAATCACCGCCCCGTACTGAAAAACATCAGTCTTAAAATTGAAAAAGGAAAAACCGTGGCGCTGGTAGGACCCTCAGGTGCGGGAAAGTCAACGCTGGCCGATCTGATACCCCGCTTTTACGATCCTACCGAAGGACAAATCATTTTGGATGGCATACCGCTAACCGAATACCGGCTGGATGACCTGCGTGCACTGATGGGTATCGTAACCCAGGAACCCATCCTGTTTAACGATACCATTTTTAACAACATTGCTTTTGGCATGCCGGATGTGCACGAAGCGGAAGTGATACGTGCGGCAAAAATTGCCAATGCACACGACTTCATCATGCAGACTGAGAATGGATACGATACAATCATAGGAGATCGCGGTACCAAATTATCGGGCGGCCAGCGCCAGCGAATTGCCATAGCGCGTGCGATATTGAAAAATCCGCCCATTCTCATATTGGATGAAGCTACTTCAGCGCTGGATTCCGAGTCGGAACGGCTGGTGCAGGATGCGTTAACGCGACTGATGCAAAACCGCACTTCGGTTGTCATTGCCCATCGGCTCAGCACCATTCAACATGCCGATCAGATTGTGGTGATTCAGGATGGTATCATTGCTGAGCAGGGAAGACATCATGATTTACTTTTACGAAACGGTCTTTATAAAAAACTCATTGAAATGCAGAAAACCTGATAAAAATTTATTTTTCGGTAATTTCAAAAAACTTAAGTTTGCCTGCCAACCCCTGCTTTATGATGAAGAAAAACCGGCTAATTTTCTACAGTGTATTTGGTGCATTGCACCTCTTCATTTTTTTCTTCAGTCTTTACATGGACAGCCAGAAAGAAAATTTTCAGTTTCTGATTCAGATGCAGGGTCGGATATGGATGCTGAAATACGGTTCGCTGATTTTGCTGATACTGTTCACCCTGAATGTGATTTTACACTACCGCGATAACCGCAGAAATGAACGAGAAAAGAAAGCCATGCAAACCGAACTGAATAACCTGAAGGCTAAATTGTACGATTTGCAGGAGGCCGGCAAAAAGCCGGCCTCGGATACCAACCTGTCTTCCTGATTTTAATTATGGACACCCGACATCTTATCATTACCGAATTGCAGCAGGCAGCAACGGTTCTGGATAATTTTTTAAAAGAGCCCACTAACTACCTGCGTATTGACGAAGCCGCACGCCTGATGGTGGAATCGGTGAATCGCGGCGGAAAAATAATTGCCTGCGGCAATGGCGGCTCCCATTGTGTTGCCATGCATTTTGCTGAAGAGCTAACAGGTCGTTATCATGAAAGCCGCAAACCCGTGGCTGCCATTTCCATATCCGATTCCGGGCACATTACCTGTGTTGGAAACGAATACGGTTTCGATCATATTTTTTCCCGTTACGTAGATGCGGTTGGCAACCCCGGTGATGTGTTGCTGGCAGTAAGTACCAGCGGCAATTCACCCAACGTAATCAACGCGGCACAGGCGGCCCGTAAAAAAGGCATGAAGGTAGTGGCCTTAACCGGCAAAAACGGAGGAAAGCTGGCCGCCCATGCCGATGTGGAGGTACGCGTTCCGCATTTTGGCTATGCCGATCGTATTCATGAAGTTCATTATAAGATAGTACACATTCTCATCCTGCTTATCGAAAAACAAGTGTAGTATGCTGGCCAAAACCTACGGCTGTGCGGTGTATGGTGTGGAAGCACGGAAAATCACCATTGAAGTAAACGTAGGTCAGGGTCTTAAATTTCACCTCAGCGGGCTTCCCGATACGGCAGTGAAGGAAAGCGAACACCGTGTAGAGTCGGCACTTAAGCAGTCGAAGTTTTTTATGCCACGTGAAAAAACCGTGGTGAATCTGGCTCCAGCCGACATCCGCAAAGAAGGCTCGGCCTATGATTTACCCATCGCGCTTTGCATACTGCAGGCCAGCGGACAAATAGAAACCAAGCGCCTGGAGGAATTTGTAATCATGGGCGAACTGGCCCTGGATGGAACGCTGCGGCCCGTGAAAGGTGTGTTGCCCATCGCCATACAGGCCCGCAGGGAGGGCTTTCGCGGTATCCTTATCCCTTCCGATAATGCGCGCGAAGCGGCCATTGTGCCCGACCTGGAGGTTTACGGAATACTTCACCTTAAACAGGCCGTTGATTTTCTTACCGGAAAAGAAACATTACAACCTACGCAGATCAATGTGGGTGAGGTATTTGCCAGTCAGGTAAATGATTACGACATCGATTTCAAAGATGTACAAGGGCAGGAAACGATAAAACGGGCTATGGAAATTGCCGCTGCCGGCGGCCACAATGTGATTATGATCGGTCCGCCCGGTGCAGGTAAAACCATGTTAGCAAAACGCCTGCCCACCATCCTTCCGCCTTTAACACTGGACGAGGCGCTCGAAACCACGAAGATTCACTCCGTGGCCGGCAAACTGGGTAAAAATGCCTCGCTACTGGCCACACGTCCGTTCAGGGCACCCCACCACACCATCTCCGATGTGGCGCTGGTAGGCGGAGGGGGCAACCCGCAACCCGGAGAGATATCGCTGGCTCATAATGGTGTATTGTTTCTCGATGAACTGCCGGAGTTTAAACGTACGGTGCTGGAAGTAATGCGGCAGCCCATGGAAGACCGCAAAGTAACCATATCGCGCGCCAAAGTTTCAATTGACTATCCGGCTAACTTTATGTTGGTAGCCAGCATGAATCCCTGTCCTTGCGGGTACTACAACCACCCTGAAAAAGAATGTGTGTGTGCACCCGGTGTGGTACAGCGTTACTTAAGCCGCATCAGCGGTCCGTTACTCGACCGGATTGACCTGCATGTAGAAGTGGTGCCTGTTAGTTTTGACGAGATGACTGCTAACCGAAAATCGGAGTCGAGTGCGGAGATACGGGAGCGGGTTGTGCAGGCACGTGCGAAACAAACGGAACGTTTTAAGGCTTATCCGAATATTTACTGTAATGCGATGATGCCCTCCAACCTGGTTAAGGAGATTTGCAGTGTAGGTGAAGCTGGCCGGGCGTTATTAAAAAATGCCATGGAGCGACTGGGTCTTTCGGCAAGGGCTTATGACCGGATATTGAAGGTATCACGCACCATTGCCGACCTGGCCGGAAGTGATGAAATCAAAACCGAACATCTGGCGGAAGCCATCCAATACCGCAGCCTCGACCGGGAAGGATGGGCAGGGTAAAATAAAGATAACTTACTTGTGGGTTTTCAATCGAAAACAGCATTAACTAATAATTCCTTTTTGCAGCTTGCCAAATCCTGATATTCGAATAGTTACTTTCTTGCATAAACCATTCGCTGCCTTCTTGCTTCAAACACCAGAATGGCTGCCGAAACCGATACATTCAATGAGTCAACTTTCCCATGCATGGGAATAATCACATTGGCATGGGCATTTTTAATCCATAAATCCGAAAGGCCCGTGGCTTCTGTGCCCATAACAATAGCACACGGAACAGTAAAGTCAACATCGGTATAGGCCTTGGATGCCTCCAGCCAGGTGCAGTAGATACGAAGGTTTTTTTCCTTTAACCACCGGATGGCATCTTCACTTGTGGCAACAGCAGTCTGCCGGATGAAGACGCAACCTAAACTGGACCGGATCACATTCGGATTGTAAAAATCCGTCTGCGGGTCACAAATGATAACGGCATCTACAGCGGCAGCATCGGCTGTTCGCAATATGGCACCCAGGTTGCCCGGCTTTTCCACGCGCTCCAGTACAAGCACCAGCGGATTGTCAGAAAGCGTAAGTTGTTCCAGCCGGTGCGTTTTCATTTCGGCAACGGCAATCACGCCACCGGAATTTTCACGCATGGCAATTTTATCGAACACCGGTTTGCTGACACGCACCAGCAACCTGTCCGGCACATTTAACGACTGCAGCTCTTCCTTTTTAATAAGCTCATCACAATAAAAAACGGTGCCGATTCGGTAACCGGCCTGAAGCGCCATGTGAATTTCCTTTATGCCTTCAATAGTAAAAAGCTGTTGCTTCTTACGTTCGCGCGGTTTTTCGAGTGCCAGCAGACTTTTGATCTTCGGATTTTGTGCACTGGTGATGATGCTGCCGGATTTCATTTATGCAAAGTTGTTAACTTGGCGAAAGTTGCCAAATTAAAACATCTGTTCGAGCTTGAATCTGAAACTGCTTCATCCCGCATCCTGGTCGGATTATGAACTGATTGATTCCGGAGAAGGTGAAAAACTGGAGCGCTTTGGTTCGTACATCCTTATTCGTCCGGAGCCTCAGGCTATCTGGAGTAAAGTGTTATCGGAGAAGGAATGGTCAGCGCTGGCGCATGCCCGGTTCGACCGCGAGCAGAAAGACCGCTACCGTTTTGCCGATGAGGTAAAAGGCGGATGGAAGAAACTGAAGAGTATGCCGGAAAGCTGGCCGATATCGTACAGCAACGGACAGTTCAGCATAACGCTTCGGCTCGCGTTAACAGGTTTCGGGCACGTAGGCGTTTTTCCTGAACAGGGTGTAAACTGGAATTTCATTTATGAAACTATTCGTGGTTTCGATACCGATGCTCTGCGGGTGCTTAACTTATTTGCTTACACAGGCGCTGCTTCAATTGTGGCATGTAAGGCCGGTGCCGAAGTAACCCACGTGGATGCTTCACGCCCCGGACTGAACTGGGCTAATCAGAATATGCAACTGAACAAGCTGGGCGACATCCGCTGGGTGTATGAAGATGCATTTAAGTTTGTAAAACGGGAAGTGAAGCGCGGAAAAAAATACAACGGCATCATCATGGACCCACCGCCTTACGGTCGCGGGCCGGAAGGTGAGAAGTGGACGTTGCATGAACAACTGAATGAGCTGGTACGACTATGCAGCGAATTAATCGAGCAAAAAAAGTTCTTTTTCATACTCAATATGTATGCTGCCGGACTGCCGGCCCTGGTGGGTTTAAACATTGCAAAAACATATTTTTCCGGCAGTGATTTTGAATGGGGCGAATTCTATCTGAAGTCGGCCCATAACCGCCATTTGCCCATGGGAACTTTTTTCAGGATGAGAGGTTGAAAATTTGTAGTTTTAACTGTGCAAACCGCGAAAACATTATTGCCGCCCCGTACCATCATGGAAGTATATCAGATGCTTCCCGAAGGTACTCTGGCCGAAGTATTTCATGGAAATCTGTTTATGTCTCCTTCACCGCCCACCAGTCATCAGCGTATCCTAAGAAAGCTCAGTGTTCAGTTCAGCAATTGGGTAGAGCACCACAAAGCAGGTGAAGTTTTTATCGCACCCTATGATGTTTATCTCGATGAAGAAGCGAACGTGGTGCAGCCGGACATCATCTTTATTTCTTCAGCAAAAAGCAAGGGCATTCGTTCCAACGGTTTTTACGGAACGCCGGATTTGATTGTTGAAATTCTGTCTCCGGGCAATCCGCGTCATGACCTGGAAATCAAAAAAGAACTCTATGAGCGCTTTGGCGTAACCGAATATTGGGTTGTAAATCCGGATACGCGCGAAGCAACCGGATTTCATCTGGAAGGCAAACGATATACGTTACTGGGTTCTTTTCATGGATTAATACAATTCCGTAGGCTGGATTGTATTTTAAACTTCTGAATTGACTTACAGCCTGAACAGGTTGCTAACAACAAATTATGATAACAGATAAAGTAGTGCTCCCGCCCCGAACCATCATGGAAGTATATCAGATGCTTCCCGAAGGCACCCTGGCCGAAGTAATTAATGGTTTGTTATATATGTCTCCTTCTCCGGCAACCAATCATCAGCGAATCATCGGAAATATTTTTTTTAAGCTGAAATTGTGGATTGAACAGAATCAATCCGGTGAAGTTTTCATCGCTCCTTTTGATGTTTATCTCGATGAAGAAGCCAACGTGGTGCAGCCGGACATCATCTTTATTTCTTCAGCAAAAAGCAAGGGCATTCGTTCCAACGGTTTTTACGGAACGCCGGATTTGATTGTTGAAATTCTGTCTCCGGGCAATCCGCGCCATGACCTGGAAATCAAAAAAGAACTCTATGAGCGCTTTGGCGTAACCGAATATTGGGTTGTAAATCCGGATACGCGAGAAGCAACCGGATTTTTTCTGCAGGGAAAAGTTTATGCGTCACCGGGCACTTTTACAGGTTTACTCCGAAGCCGTTTGCTGAATACGGACATTGAGTTTTGAATAAGCTCTGAATTCAATCACCGTTCCGTTTTCATTCTTTTCCTCTTTTCTTAAGGCCGAATGCCTATCTTTGCGCCTTCTTTTAACCGGAAGGGGAAGATTTTTGATTTGATTTAAGGGTTTATGGACATCAGCAGGATACGAAACATAGCCATTATTGCACACGTTGACCACGGTAAAACTACGTTGGTAGATAAAATGTTGCTGGCCGGGAGATTGTTCAAAGAGCACGAGAATCCCGGAGAGCTTATTATGGATAGCAACGAACTGGAACGCGAACGGGGTATCACCATTCTGGCTAAGAATGTTTCGGTTCGTTACAAGGATTACAAAATCAACATCATCGATACGCCCGGCCACTCCGATTTTGGTGGAGAAGTAGAACGAGTTCTCAACATGGCCGATGGATGTTTGTTGTTGGTTGATGCGTTTGAGGGTCCGATGCCGCAAACAAGATTTGTGCTGCAAAAAGCTTTACAGTTGGGCCTGAAGCCAATTGTGGTTATTAACAAGGTCGATAAGAAAAACTGTACGCCCGATCTGGTTCATGAACAGGTTTTCGATTTAATGTTTGCCCTCGATGCCACCGAAGAACAACTTGACTTCCCCACGTTTTACGGCTCAGCCAAGCAGGGATGGATGAGCACCGACTGGCGTCAGCCCACTGAAGACATCACCCCATTGTTGGAGGGCATTATTCAATACATCCCCGCTCCCAAAATAGAAGCGGGTTCGCTGCAAACGCTGATCACTTCCCTGGAGTATTCTTCCTACATCGGCCGGGTGGCCATCGGACGTGTTCACCGCGGAACACTGCGCAGTGGCCAGGCAGTAGCGCTTGTTAAGCGCGACAGCAAAGCCATTGTAAAAACACGCGTAAAGGAGCTCTATGTATTTGAAGGCTTTGAGAAACAGAAAGTAGATGAGGTAAAGTCGGGTGAGATTTGCGCCATGGTAGGGTTGGAAGGCTTTGAAATAGGCGATACGGTAGCCGACCCCGATCAGCCCGAGGCGATGAAGTCCATTGCCATTGATGAGCCCACCATGAGCATGCTCTTCACCATCAACAACTCGCCTTTTTTCGGAAAGGAAGGTAAGTATGTTACTTCGCGGCACATTAAAGAACGCCTTGACCGCGAGTTGGAGAAAAACCTTGCCCTTCGCGTAGGCGATTCGGGTTCGGCCGATAGTTTCATTGTTTACGGCCGCGGTGTGCTTCATCTGTCGGTGCTTATTGAAACCATGCGCAGGGAAGGATATGAACTGCAGATTGGCCAGCCCCAGGTTATCATTAAAGAAATTGATGGTGTGAAATGCGAGCCGGTTGAAGAATTAACCATTGACCTGCCGGAAAGCGATGCCGGTAAGGCTATTGAAACCGTTTCGATTCGCAAAGGTGAAATGATCAATATGGAGCCGAAGGGCGACCGTATGTTGCTGAAATTTATTATCCCTTCGCGGGGTATTATTGGTCTGCGCAACTACCTGTTGAACGTTACCGCAGGCGAAGCTATTGTAACCCACCGTTTCAAGGAGTACCAGCCGTGGAAAGGTGAAATACCCGGCCGGATCAACGGTTCACTCATTGCCATGGAAGAAGGCGAGGCCATTGCTTACAGTCTTCATAACCTGCAGGATCGTGGAAAATTTTTTATCGAACCGGGCGACCCGGTGTATGAAGGTCAGGTTATTGGCGAACATAACCGCTCGGGCGACCTGGTGGTGAATGTTACCAAAACCAAAAAGCTCACCAACATCCGTGCAGCCGGTGCCGATGAAAAAATGCGTATCGCACCAGCGATAAAATTTTCACTTGAAGAAGCTTTGGAGTACATTCAGGCTGATGAATATGTGGAAGTAACACCGAAATCCATTCGGTTGCGTAAAATCCTGTTGAAGGAAAGCGACCGGAAACGAAGCAGTAAATCATGAAATTTTTTCCTTTCTATCTCATAACCATTCTTGCTGCCTGCCTTAGACTTATGGCGCAGCCTGCGGTTAGCTATAAATGGACGAAAACCGAAATCCAGGCTGATACCCTGTTAAACCGTCAACAGGTGTACGATGCGCTGAAATTATATAACATGGTTATCCGCATGCAGGAGAAGGAAAAATTTAAAGGTCAGTCGGGTGTTCGGTTCAAACGCGCCTTGTGCTATTATTACTTAACTGAATTTAATAAAGCCATATCCGATCTGAATATTTTCATCGAACAAAATCCTGAAAATCTGCGGGCAAAATTAATGCGCGCCTATGTTTACCGTGAGTTGGATAGAGGTGAGGAGCAACTCTCGGATATCAATGCTGTTCTTCAGGCTGACCCCTATAATACTGACCTGCTGAAATGGCGTGCCGGTTTGCTGCTGGAGATGAACCGGGCGGAAGAAGCATTGAATGCATTGCAAAATCTTCAGCAGTTTTATAATGATGAAGAGGTAGAGCTCAACCTCGGACTGGCGTATTACTATCTCGAACAACCCGATGAAGCCCTCGAACATTTTAACCGGGCCATCTTTATCAATGGAGGGTATTTTCCGGCTTACCGTTACGCTGCCTTGCTGTGCATGGAACAGGAAGCTTATCCCCACGCGCTCGAATACATTGAACTGGCTTTGCGCCTGGTGCCCGATGACCTTAATCTGATATTAAGTAAAGGCATTTCACTGCTCGAAACCGGAAATCCTGATACGGGCTGTTCCTTCATCAATAAGGCATTTTATGCGGGTATGGAAGAGGCGGCCTACTATTTGGAGCATTACTGTTATTCGGTTGATGATTAACGGGTTATAATAATCCCGCAAGCAGGCGTTTGCCCGGCCCTGATGCCCTGCTATTTTTGCGCATGCCCGAGCAAATCCTCATCCTCGATTTCGGTTCGCAATACACCCAGCTCATCGCCCGCAGGGTTCGCGAACTGAATGTTTATTGTGAAATTCATCCTTTTTATCATATTCCTCCGCTAACATCCTCAGTTAAGGGCATCATTCTTTCCGGCAGCCCCTGTTCGGTGCGCGATGAAAATGCTCCCGATGTGGACCTGCAACAGTTTGAAGGCCGCCCCGTCTTGGGCATATGCTATGGTGCGCAGCTCATCGCCCATAAAAACAAAGGCACGGTGCAGGGCTCGCACGCGCGCGAGTACGGGCGCGCACGATTAACCCGGGTTGATCACCACAGCGAGTTGCTCAAGGAAATCTCACTCGATACCCAGGTGTGGATGTCGCATGCCGATACCATTACCCGATTACCGGATGACTTTGAAATTATCGCCAGTACGCCTTCGGTTGAGGTAGCAGCCTATCAGCTTCGTGGCAAACCGGTGTACGGCATTCAGTTCCACCCGGAAGTAACCCATACCACGGAAGGTAAAAACCTGCTACGAAACTTTGTGGTGCACATCTGCGGATGCGCACAAGACTGGACACCCGATCAGTTTATTGAAAGCACCGTAGCCGGTTTAAAGCAACAGCTTGGTACCGATAAGGTAGTTATGGCGTTATCGGGAGGAGTGGACTCGACCGTGGCAGCCATGCTCATTCATCAGGCCATCGGAAAAAACCTCCATTGTATTTTTGTAGATAATGGATTGTTGAGAAAAAACGAGTTCAGTCAGGTACTGAAGTCGTACGAAGGGATGGGACTAAACATAAAAGGCGTAGATGCGCAGAAAAGATTTTATGATGCGTTGAAAGGGCTGTCCGATCCGGAAGCTAAAAGAAAAGCAATCGGCAAAACGTTTATTGAAGTATTCGATGAAGAGGCCCATACCATTCAGGATGTAAAGTGGTTGGGACAGGGCACCATTTATCCGGATGTGATTGAGTCGGTGTCGGTAAAAGGCCCTTCCGCTACCATTAAATCCCATCACAATGTAGGCGGGCTTCCCGAAAAAATGAAGTTAAAGGTGGTGGAGCCGCTCAAAACTCTATTTAAAGATGAAGTTCGTGTAGTAGGCAAGACACTGGGTATCGATCCGTCCATTCTGGGTCGTCATCCTTTTCCGGGGCCTGGCCTGGGAATACGCATACTGGGCGAAATAACCGAGCAGAAAGTGGCGCTTCTTCAGGAAGCCGATGCTATCTTTATCGACAGCCTGAGGGCCCGTAATTTATACGATAAGGTATGGCAGGCAGGTGCCATCCTGCTGCCTGTACAGTCGGTTGGTGTGATGGGCGATGAACGAACGTATGAACAGGTAGTGGCCCTTCGTGCTGTAACGAGTACCGATGGCATGACGGCCGACTGGGCTCATCTGCCACATGATTTCCTGGCCGATGTTTCGAATGAAATTATCAATAAGGTAAAAGGTATAAACCGTGTGGTGTACGATATCAGTTCAAAGCCACCGGCCACTATTGAATGGGAATAAAGTTGAGTAGTATGCGTGTAGGTTTTGCTTTGTTATTGCTGGTTGCAGGTACGTATGTTGTGCCGGCACAGTCCTATCAGCAAAAGTACAGCTATGCCAAAACGCTCTTCAAAGAAGGTCAGTATAACCTTGCGCAGGAAGCTTTTAAAGAGCTTATACCTTACCACGCAGACAATCCGTTTTCCCGGTATGCATCTTTTTATTATGCCCTGAGTGCTTACCACCAGGGTTACCGTGCTGTGGCGCGCGATATGTTTTTACAGATTAAATCGCTGTATCCGCAGTGGAACCAGCTTGATGAAGTTAATCTATGGCTTGCCCAGATTTATTTGGAAGATAAAAATTACTTTCAGGGTCTGCAGGCATTAAGCGAGATAAAAAGCAATAAACTGCAAAAAGATGTTGAGGCTTTGAAACGGCAGGCCCTTTCCGGAGTTCAGGATCTTTACCTGGCAAAATCACTGTTTGAAAAATATCCCGATGATGAGCTGGTAGCCCGCAGCCTCGCGCGACTGCTGCGCGATTCCAAAGCACCCGGTGATCAGGAATTGCTGATGCGCATGATAGACCGCTTTAACTGGAAGAAAAATGAATTTACGGAAGAAACACCGCCATCCGTAAAAAAGAAAGTTTATTCGGTAGCGGTATTATTTCCTTTTCTTACTTCTACACTCGAACCTACACCCTTGCGCAAACGCAACCAGTTTGCTTTGGATTTGTATGAAGGCATGAAGCTGGCTGTCGATACCCTGGCTAAAATGGGTGTTCAAATCAGCCTGCGTGCCTACGACACCGAGCGAAACCCCGCGGTGATACAGGAGTTGCTGAACAAGGACGAGCTGAAAGCAGTTGATTTGATTGTGGGTCCGTTGTTTCCGGAGGAAAACAAACCCGTTCAGGATTTTTCGCGCAGGTACAAAATCAATCAGTTTAACCCGGTAACCCTGAATTACGATGTGGTGAGCGATAATCCCTACGGATTTTTGTTTCAGCCTTCGTTGGAGGTAATCGGGCAGGCGTCAGCCGAATTCCTGGAAAAATACAAGCGCAACAAAAAATGCATGGTGTTTATGGGCGACACCCGGCGCGACTCTGTTTTAGCCGCCAACTTCCTGAAGAAGGCCAAAGAAACGCGCCTTCGCATTGTACAGGTTGAACGCTTCACGCGGGCGGAGTCCAACCGCATCATGTCCATACTGGCAACCCCGACCGAGTTCGATGAATTCAAATATCCCAAACAGTTTACCTTACCCAAAGACAGCCTGGGTTGCATTTTTGTAGCCTCCGATGATCCGCTCATTTACACCAAAGTGATCAGCAGTGTTGAAACACGTAAAGATTCAGTAACCATATTGGGGTCGGAAGCGTGGCTCGATCAGACTTCAGTTGATTTTGAAAAATATCAGCAACTGGGAATTGTTGTTTTTGCACCAAATTATGCCGCTCCGTTTAGCCCGGCAGTTCAGGAGTTTCAGCGCAGATTTGTTAAAATTCACGGCAGGCCTCCGGCTGCCACACAGTACACCGACTATGCGCGACTGGGTTTTGAGTTTATGATGTTTGCAGGTCAGATGCTCAGACAAAACGGTATTTACTTTCAGAATGGATTGACAAATAAATCCGAAAAGACAGTGTTCGGACGCGAGGTGTTGTACCAAGGAGCCCATCGAAGCAGCACCGTGGTTCCGTTTGTCAGATTTCGGAATGGTGAGTTGATAAAAATTGAAACCCGATAGTTATGCGTTACCTTTCTTCTTTAAAGAAGGTTAAATGGCTGTTAGCAATTTTCCTTGTTCAATGTGCAGTTGTCGTTTTCCTCATCGTTCAAACCGGGAAAATTCAACAACAAGCTATTGAACTTAACCATTGGGTCACCGGTCAGGTTATCCGGATGCAGGACATTCGTGCAAAAACTTATGATGGCAGCGACCAGTCCTGGANAGAGGCCTTGACGGTAGCAACGACTCTTAGCGGAGAACTGGAACTGGCCTACAGCGGAAACCGTAATCTTCCGTTAAACGAAGAATTGCTTGTAGCACTTAAGACGTGGCATCTTACCGTATCAGGCATGGCTGCATTACTGGAACAGCCTGCTGACGAATCTTTAAAAAGTAAAATAATAACGATGCTTGAACCGGCCCAGCGCGAGGCCACCAACGTTCTGCTCAGCTCCGAAAAACGAATCAATCAGTTACTGAATCAGTCGGCTAACTATCGGTTTACTTCCATCGTATTTACCGTTTTGCTTGCTTTTTCCGGACTGGCGGTCTTGATAGTTGTAAGATTAAGAAGTGAGCAAAAGGAAGAAGAATTTTCATCGTCTTTGAAAAGCGAAGCAAACCGGAATGAAGCACTTACGCATTTTATTGAAGCCATATCATCGGGTAATTATAATGTGGAGCTGGCTGACATCAATGATGCAGCGCTTACGGAACGCCTACGGGCCATGCGCGATAAGTTGCGTTCTGCAGCTGAAGAAGAAGCACGCAGAAACCGAACCGCTACCGGACTGGCTCAAATCGGTGAAATACTCCGCTCTACCAATAATTCGTCCGAACTTTATGATCGCATAATCAAATTTGTAGTCAATTTTACCCAAAGCAATCAGGGTGGTTTGTTTTTGCACCGTCAGGATGAGGAGGGTAAAAATCAATTCTTGGATTTGGTTGCAGCCTACGCCTTTGAAAGAAAAAAATTCATTAACAAGCAAATTGAGGTAGGCCAGGGGCTGGTTGGTCAATGCTTTCTGGAAGCCGAGCGGATTTATCTTACCAAAGTTCCTGATGACTATGTGCACATTACATCCGGATTGGGCGAAGCCAATCCAAACTGCATTCTGCTGGTACCGCTGAAATCGGATGACCGGGTGATGGGCGTGCTGGAACTGGCCTCATTTAAAAACTACGATGAAAATGAAATTTCCCTGATTGAAAAATTTGCACAAAGCATTGCCGCCACACTGGCTACAGTGCAGATTAATGAGAACACGCGCCTGTTATTGGAGCGCACCCAGCAGCAGGCTGAAGAAATGCGTGCCCAGGAAGAAGAAATGCGTCAAAACATGGAAGAACTGGCCGCTACGCAGGAGGAAATGGCCCGGAAGGAAAAAGAATACATCAAACGCATTCAGGAACTGGAGGAGCAACTTCAGCACCGCACCGTTGCCCGCTGAAACGCAGCAAATTCAGGCCGAATCATACATCGGTCATGTACAGATGGTTACGTTACCGTGTTAAAACCGATAATTTGATTAATTTTACCAACCTATACCATCCGGCTATGAACCGCTTTTTTTACTTTTTACTTGCGCTTGCCTTCCCGGCAGTTCTTTTGGCGCAAGGGGAACGGAAAGACAAAACAGCCGTTACCTATGAGGAAATTTATGATGAACCGTATTCGGTAAATAAGCTTTTCGTTCACCTCCAGCCTTTTTATGGCGAATTATTTGCCACCAATATCAACGCGGGTTTTGGCATGGAAGCACAGTATTACCTGCGCGATAAGGTTGATTTTAAAGCTCACTTCCGAAAAACCTACAGCCAGAAGTTTTACGACTTTACGCGCGACCTGGCGGCAAAAACTTCGGATGTGGACAACAGCATACAGGTGTTTAATTACTACGAATTTGGATTAAACTGGCATGTGCGCGATTTCGAAGAGAATTCGAAGACCCGCATGTTTCTTTATAAAAGCAGCTACAAAGGCAATAAATGGGCAGCACGCGTTCCGCTGACTGCCGAAATTCCGTGTAAGGTTCGTAAAATTTACGGTGCGCGACTGGGCGGTATGATCTGGGACAGCGGCATTCATCTTAACCGGGTAATGGAGGACCAGGGACTGAGCTACTCCGACTTCATCAGCGGTGATGGTGTGGCATTATCGGATTACACTACAACCGCGGATTTATTTACCAACATTGCCTCAAAAGGATTATATCTGGGAGGTTCCATGACCTGGATTCGCAACGTAGCCGTTCAGTTCGATAAGTTTGAGCCGGGCGTGGACGACCTTATATTAACTGCTTACTTCGACCTGATGTATGCTCCTTCTCTCCGTCTTGACAACATTGTATTCACTCCACGTGACACCGGAGGTCAGCCCATTTTAACCGAGCAGCGCTCATATAATACCTCGCCTGTTGACCTGAAGAAATTCGGTATCCGGGCAGGCATCGAAGGTAAATTCAACCGGCAGTTTTCCTGGGCCTATGGTGGCGAAATTGGCTATCGCCCGGGCGTTGAAGGCAAAACTTTCTACGCATTAATAAAAATCAGTATTCCTGTATTTGGCACTAATCTCGATTACTCGGTAGAAGCCTTTGGCAAATAATCGTCAGTGCGATATACTTATCACCAACGGGACGCTCGTGCAGGTGCGCAGCGATGCCACGTCCGTATTGAAAGGGGGGGCTATGTCGCAACTGCCCCAGCTGCAGGACGCCTATCTTTTAATTTCATCGGGTCGCATTCAGGATTATGGCCCCATGGCGCACCTTCCTGAAGGAATTCAGTTTAAACATCATATACCTGCGCAGGGAAGATTCGTGTTTCCGTCCTTCATCGATTCGCATACGCACCTGGTGTTTGCGGCACCGCGCGAAGAGGAGTTTGTAATGAAAATCAAAGGAGCGACCTATGCCGAAATAGCAGCCAAAGGAGGAGGCATATTGAACAGCGCTCGAAAACTGCAGCAGCTTTCGGAAGATGAACTGTTTGAGCGAACCCTTCCGAGGGTCCGCGAAATTATCCGAACAGGCACCGGTGCAGTTGAAATAAAGAGTGGTTATGGGCTAACCACAAAAGACGAACTGAAAATGCTACGCGTAGCCAGACGCATTGGCCGGGAAACGCCGCTCACCGTTAAAACAACGTTTCTGGGCGCACATGCTGTGCCTAATGGTTACAGCAAATCAGATTACATTGATTTGATTATTAAGGACATGATACCGGCCGTAGCCGAAGAAAAACTGGCCGATTACATTGATGTGTTTTGCGAGGAAGGATTTTTTACACCCGAAGAAACGGAACGCATAGTTGAAGAAGGTAAGCGCTTTGGATTGAAGCCACGCCTCCATGCCAATCAACTGGCCCGTTCGGGAGGTGTGCAGGCAGGTGTTAAAACCGGAGCACTCACTGTGGATCACCTGGAAAACATCGGAGAGGAGGAAATTGAATTATTACAAAAAAGCAACACCCTGCCTGTTGCTTTACCCGGTGCAGCTTTTTTTCTGCGCCTGCCTCAGGCACCCGGACGCAAAATGATTGATGCCGGTTTGCCCCTCGTCCTTGCTTCCGACTACAACCCCGGCAGTTCTCCATCGGGCAATATGCCGCTCATCATTGCGCTGGCCTGCATTCAAATGCGCATTACACCCGAAGAGGCTATCAATGCCGCAACCCTGAATGCAGCCTGTGCACTGGAACTTCAACACGACCTGGGTTCCATTACGAGAGGCAAAGTGGCTAATCTGTTTATTACAACACCCATGCCTTCCGTCGCTTACCTGCCCTATGCCTTTGGCAGTTCGCTGGTAGAAACAGTTATGCTGAACGGAAAGATTATTGCGGACGAACAACCTGCACCGAAAAAGTGATCTTACTATTTAAGGTGGCAGCCACCGAGCAGTATTTTTCAAGCGAGAGAGCTGATACCTTATGCAGCTCTTCCTCAGTGACATCAGGTGAAGTAATGATGAATAAACAGTGAATATCCGTAAACCTGCGCGGCGGGTCGTCTTTACGCACGCCCGTGGTTTCTATGGTAAAATCGTGGATCATCTTCCTTCGCTTTTTTAGCATAATGACGATATCCACCGCTGCGCAAGCCGAAACGGAAGAAAGGAGAAGTTCAACAGGCGACTGGTTTTGTTTGACGGAAGCATCGCGCATGTCGATGCGCACGGTGTGGCCGGCGGCATTGGCGGCCTCATACACCTCATCTTCCAGCATACGGGTAATGATTTTCATAACTTTTCCGAAGTGTTCAAAATTAGGTTACTTTGTCCGGATATCGTGACTAATCAATATGATTTTTAATCCTGTGCTGGAAGAAAAACTCAAGCGGACAATCCGCGATATACCCGACTATCCGAAGCCCGGCATTGTGTTCAAAGACATCACACCGGTTTTATCCGACCCGCAACTGATTAAAGATGTAGCACGGGCTTTACTGGAAAGCGCCCTGACTGTTAAACCCGATGCCGTAGTGGCTGTGGAAGCGCGCGGATTTATTTTCGGCGGACTGTTGGCGCACTTTCTCAACTGTCCATTTATACCGGTACGCAAAACGGGTAAACTACCTTATCGCACCGTTACCGAAAGTTATGCGTTGGAATATGGCACCTCAACAGTTGAGATGCACCAGGATGCTTTGCAAGCTGGTTGGCGCGTTTTGATTCATGACGATCTGCTGGCCACCGGAGGCACGGCAGGGGCCGCGGCCGCTCTTGTACAAAAACTTGGAGGTGAAATTGCTGGTTTTTCTTTCATGATTAACCTTAGCTTTCTACCGGGCGAGGAAACGCTCATACAGAAATATGGAGCACCGGTTTCTTATTTGGTAAAATTTTAGCCATTAATTTAACGTTGGGTTAACTTTTGACTTGCTGCCTTGTTTAAGAACTGATGGCCGATTTACAAACCATACCCATGTTTCCACTGGCCATCCTGCCCCTGCCGGGTGAGTTGGTGCCGCTTCACATATTTGAGCCCCGCTATCGCCAGTTGCTTCAGGATGCCGAGCAACATGATATCGGTTTTGGAATTTACTTTAACCATGAAGTAAACACCGAACGTGTTGGTTCATGGATGAAGCTGGAGAGTGTTCTGAAACGCTACCCGGGAGGCGAGTCGGATATCGTGGTACGGTGTGAGGATGTGTTTACCATGCACACCCTGTACCGCAATTTTAAAAGTAAGATGTATCCGGGTGGCAATGTTCAGTTCTGGAATGTAAATCTGCAGGAGTTGCCCGGTGCGCGACTGGGTGATTTGTTTCGTGAGTACATGATAAAGCGCAACATCACCCGGCACGAAGCATTCTTCAGTATCTACACTATTGCACAACTGATCAACCTCGACATCACCGACCGATACCGCTTTTTAACACTTGATGCCCGTCTCCGCGAGTCATTTCTGTTGCAACAGCTTACCTGGCAAATGCGCCTGCTGGATGCCGAGTTGAAAAGCAAAGATGTTTATCAATGGAATTAATTCTTACAAATTTCACTGTCTGGTTTTTTCCTGTCATGTAAAATCCCTTCTTCACCTTTTTCAGTTAGCCGATTTTTGGCAATGATCCATTCGGTAAGAATAATTTTTTTACATGAATAAACTGTTTTCTTTTCTGATACTGCTGATGCTGGCAGGATATTCCTGCCGGGAAAAAGCTGCAATACCGGAAGATCCGGTTGAAGCATCAAAAAAATTTGCGCCACCCGAAACCACACCGGTACCGCAGGGCACACCCCTGCAACTCGGACTGGCCGGAAGCGCCAAAGTGTTCTGCTCGGCTTTATTTGTTTCAGGCCGCAAGCCCGAAGAGGCTATCGTGCATAGCCTGTCCATGTTTCTTCCTGCTGAAGCACATCCCCACGTAAAGCCGGAAGTTGACTGGCAGAAAAGAGCCGTAACCCTGGTTTATGGGGATACACTCAGGCGTTCGGCTACTTATCACGGTGACTGCGGTTGTATAATCGATACCGACAAAGGTCTGATGTTTAAACCGCCCGTTATTACATCGGCCTTACCTGATGCTGCTACACAACCCTGGCCCATGGGCGATCGCATAGATAAATCTCCTTTACCTTCTTTCATTAACCGCGACTCTCTGAATAAAGCCGTTCAGTCTGCTTTTCTGCCCGAAGCATATACTGCGGCTTTTGTTGTGGTGCACGATGGAAAAATTATTGCCGAGCGTTACGATAATGGTGCCACACCCGACATGCAACTGGAAAGCTGGTCCATGGGAAAAAGTATAACCGCTCTGCTTATCGGAAGAATGATTCAACAGGGATATTTTAAACCGGATGACCCTGCACCCGTGCCGGCCTGGCAACAGGAGGGCGACCCGCGCAGCAAAATCCGAATACGCGATTTACTTCAGATGAGCAGTGGTCTGTATTTTATTGCTCATCGCGATCCGGAGGCAGCTACTTACACACGTTACCTCGACCATTTCTACATCTACACCGGTGCGATCGATGCTTTTGCCTACAGTTACAATCGTCCGTTGCAATATGTACCCGGAACTACAGGTCGCTACCGCAACTGCGACCCGCTCACACTGGGCTACATCATGCGCATCAAACTGGAAGAGAAGGGCATCAGTTACCATCATTATCCCCAGCGCGAACTCTTTGATAAAATCGGAATAAGAAAACAGGTGCTCGAAACCGATCCCTACGGAAACTTTTTGTTATCAGGTTATGACTATGGCACAGCACGCAACTGGGCACGGTTAGGCTTATTGTGCTTACAGGATGGGGTATGGAATGGTGAGCGCCTGCTGCCTGAAGGTTATGTTGATTTTCTTTCAACACCTGCTCCCGGATGGGAGAAACCCGAATACGGTGGTATGTTCTGGATAAATGTGGACACCTTTCCGATTAAAGAAAAAGCGTACTATGCCGCCGGGTCCGGAGGCCAGTACACCGTGATTATACCGTCTAAAAAACTGGTTGTGGTGCGAATGGGCCACTTTAATGGTTCGCAGGCAGGCACGAAAGCCTTAGGTAAGGCTTTGCTGACGTTAATGAACACAATTCCTTGAATGTTCCCTTAAAACTACTTAAGTCTGGAGGCGATAAGTTGTGAGGCGGATTCTGAAACCGGAAAGGTATTGCTTGCATACCGGACCAACTTACGGTTACTTAGGGCATTCCACTCAGTTTCTTAAAATTTTTTCCAAGGGTTTACCCTTGGCCAACTCATCTACCAGTTTGTCAAGGTAACGTACTTTTTGGGTCAACGGGTTTTTTATTTTTTCAACACGGTAACCGCAGATTACGCCCGTAATAAGGCGGGCATTCGGGTTTAGCCTGGCTTTGGCAAAGAACGTTTCAAAATTCACTTTTTCGTCAATCAGTTTTTGGATTGTTTGGTCATCAAAGCCCGTTAGCCATCGTATTACTTCGTGCAATTCTTTCTTGGTGCGTCCCTTCTTCTCAACCTTGGCTACATAATGCGGATAGACTGAAGCGAAGGTCATGGATGCAATGCGTTGGTCGGTATTACCCGGGCGGTTCATAAATCACGATGATAATATTATAAATCCAATTTTAAAACATTTAGCTGTTGGAAGGTGGTTACTTATGGGCAGAACAAATTTTACATCTGCATTCAGGACTTGTAAAATGTCTGACACCTACCACTTTTGAACGTCTTCTGTCAGCCTTTTTAAATACCTTATCACTCTGCTTTCCTATTTTGGGATTAAGCCACTATAATCACCTGCCTAACTACTGTTCGGCAAAATGCCCTTTTGTACGTACTTTTGACGGATTTTTGAACCTTTTGTGCGATGGGAAACGAATCCGTTACAACAGCATCAGAAAAACAAACAGCCAGAACCCGCCTGGCCGGGCACCAGGAAGCCGAGCCGTATAAACCCAAAAACAAAGTGCGGGTAGTAACCGCTGCCAGCCTTTTCGATGGTCACGATGCGGCCATCAACATTATGCGCAGAATTATTCAGTCAACCGGCTGCGAAGTCATTCACTTAGGACACGACCGCAGCGCGCAGGAAGTGGTTAATACAGCTATTCAGGAAGATGCCCAGGCCATTGCCCTAACCAGCTACCAGGGCGGGCACATGGAATATTTCAAATACATGTACGACCTGTTGCAGGAAAAAGGAGCGGGCCACATTCGCATTTTCGGCGGGGGCGGAGGTGTTATTCTGCCCGATGAAATTAAAGAACTGATGGCCTACGGCATTACCCGCATCTATTCGCCTGATGATGGGCGTGCGATGGGGTTGCAGGGCATGATTAACGACCTGGTGCAAAAGAGCGATTTCCCCACAGGGGTTGAAGTACCTGATCCGGATGAATTGCACACAGATAATCACCTGGCTATCGCCCGCTTTATTTCGGCAGCGGAGAATTATCTGGATAAACACAAACCGGTGTTTGAATTTATCCGAGGCCGCGCGAAGCAGTCGAAAGCACCTGTGCTGGGTATCACCGGCACGGGTGGAGCGGGAAAATCATCCATCGTGGATGAGCTGGTACGCAGGTTTTTGCTGGATTTTAAAGATAAAAAGATTGGCATCCTTTCGGTTGACCCGAGCAAGCGCAAAACCGGTGGTGCCCTGTTGGGCGACCGCATCCGCATGAATGCCATCAACAATCCGCGCGTTTATATGCGATCGCTGGCCACACGCCAATCGAACCTGGCTTTATCGGCCCATGTAAGTGAGGCGATTCAGATTTTAAAAGCTGCCGGGTTTGACCTGATTATTCTGGAAACCAGCGGCATCGGGCAAAGCGATACGGAAATTCTCGATCACAGCGATGTGTCGTTGTATGTGATGACCCCTGAATACGGTGCAGCCACCCAGCTCGAGAAAATTGATATGCTCGACTTTGCCGATGTGATTGCGCTTAACAAATTCGATAAACGCGGTGCCCTGGATGCACTGCGCGATGTGAAGAAGCAATACCAGCGAAACCATCAGCTCTGGAGCAAAAACCCTGATGAAATGCCGGTATTTGGGACCATCGCTTCTCAGTTCAACGACCCCGGCACCAACCAGTTGTATCGCTATGTGATGGATAAAATAGTTGAAAAAACGGGTGCTCTACTGCAATCAACTTATACCGTAACACGCGAAATGTCGGAAAAGGTGTACATCATTCCGCCACACCGTACCCGTTACCTCAGTGAGATAACCGACAATAACCGCAAATACGATGCATGGGTCAATCAACAGGTGGCCGTAGCTGACCGACTGTACGCCATGCACCAAACCATTTCCGCGCTGAAAGAAAATGAAGAGGCTAACCGACAAATCATTAAGGCACTCGAAGGCGAATTCGATCGTGCTAAACTGGAGTTGGATCCGAAAAACTGGAAGCTGATTGAGCAATGGGATGATGTGGTTAAAAAGTACCGCGAACCGGTGTTTACCTATAAGGTTCGCGATCGCGAAATTAAAATTCAAACACATACCGAGTCGCTTGCGCATACGCAGGTTCCTAAGGTAGCACTCCCGCGTTACCGCGGATGGGGCGACCTGTTGCGATGGATGCTGCAGGAAAATGTGCCGGGCGAGTTTCCGTTTACAGCAGGGATTTATCCTTTTAAACGTCAGGAAGAAGACCCCACGCGGATGTTTGCCGGTGAAGGCGGCCCCGAGCGTACCAACCGCCGGTTTCATTACCTGAGTTATGAAATGCCCGCCAAGCGATTGTCCACCGCTTTCGATTCAGTTACGCTCTATGGACGTGACCCCGATTACCGACCGGATATCTATGGTAAAATCGGAAACTCGGGTGTTTCGGTATGTTGTCTGGACGATGCTAAAAAACTCTACAGCGGTTTTAACCTGGCCGATCCGAAGACTTCGGTTTCCATGACCATCAATGGTCCCGCACCCATGCTGTTGGGATTTTTCTTTAATGCCGCCATTGACCAGCAATGTGAAATCTATATCCGACAGAACGGGTTGGAGGAAGAAGTGAAAAATAAGATTAATCAGCTTTATCAGGGAAGGGAAAAAGAGCGACCTCATTATAACGGCAATCTGCCGAAAGGCAACGATGGGCTGGGCCTGATGTTACTTGGAGTTACCGGCGATCAGGTATTGCCGCGTGAGACCTATGAAAAAATCAAAGCGGCCACGCTTCAGCAGGTACGCGGAACGGTACAAGCCGATATTTTAAAAGAAGATCAGGCTCAGAACACCTGCATCTTTTCGACCGAGTTTGCCCTGCGACTCATGGGCGATATCCAGCAGTATTTCATTGACAACAAGGTCAGGAATTTTTATTCCGTTTCCATTTCCGGATACCACATAGCCGAGGCAGGCGCCAATCCGATTACGCAACTGGCTTTTACGCTGGCCAACGGCTTTACTTACGTGGAATATTATCTGAGCCGTGGCATGAACATTAACGACTTTGCACCCAACCTGTCGTTTTTCTTCAGCAACGGTATCGATCCGGAATATGCCGTTATTGGTCGTGTGGCCCGCAGAATTTGGGCAAAGGCCATGAAACATAAGTACGGCGCGGACGTGCGTTCGCAAATGTTGAAGTACCACATTCAAACTTCAGGGCGTTCGCTGCATGCCCAGGAAATTGATTTCAACGATATACGCACCACACTACAGGCACTTTACGCCATTTACGATAACTGCAATTCGCTTCATACCAATGCGTACGATGAAGCCATCACTACGCCAACCGAAGAGAGCGTGCGCAGGGCCATGGCCATTCAGCTGATCATTAACCGCGAACTGGGGCTGGCGAAAAATGAAAATCCGTTGCAGGGTTCCTTTATTATTGAAGAGCTCACCGACCTGGTAGAGGAAGCTGTGTTGATGGAGTTCGACCGGCTCACGGAACGCGGAGGCGTGCTGGGCGCTATGGAGACGATGTATCAGCGCAGCAAGATTCAGGAAGAAAGCCTGTACTACGAAACCCTGAAACACACAGGCCAGTATCCGATCATCGGCGTCAATACGTTTCTGAGCTCCAAAGGCTCGCCTACCATCATACCACAGGAAGTTATACGCGCCACCACCGAAGAGAAGGAACAACAGATTGCCACGGTTAGAAACCTGCATAAGCATCAGCAACAGCAGGCAGCTGAAATGATTGAACGGGTGCAGCAGGCTGCAATTCAGAACCGCAACATTTTTACCGAGCTGATGGAGGCCTGCAAAGTTTGCTCACTGGGCCAGCTTACGCAGGCCTTGTTTGAAGTGGGAGGGCAGTACAGACGGAATATGTGATCGGGTGTTGTTCGTGCGCGCAGCAAGCGCTAAACGTTGTAAAATAGCATTTTATAAAGAATCGAGCGGGCTTTTCACTTTTGAAAGGGTTTTATTGCTTATATGGGTGTAAATAAGAGTGGTTTTGAGGTCTTTATGTCCCAGGAGTTCCTTAATCAGGCTGATATCCGTTCCTTGTTCCAACAGATGGGTGGCATAGCTGTGCCTTAAACCATGTATTCCTATCTGTTTTTTAATTTTTGCTTTTTTCATCGCCTGCTTAAAAACTTGTTGTACGCTTCGCACGCTGTACTGTCCGCCATACTGACCTTCAAATAAAAAATACTTAGGCTTGTATTCTTTATAGTAAGTTCTTAAATCCTCTAAAACAGACTCAGGCAAATTTGCATATCGGTCTCGCTTGCCTTTTCCGCTGCAAATGTGCACCTGCATGCGCTTGCTGTCAATGTCTGAAATTTTCAGGTTTACGATTTCACTTACCCGCAGCCCCATTCCGTAACAAAGTTTCAGCATAACTCTGTGTTTGGTATTTTTCACCATGGAAAGCATCGTTTTTACATCTTTCATGTCAATCACTTTAGGGAGCTTACTGGGTTTCTTTGGGCGGGGAATATTTAACAAAAGTTTTTCTTTGCCCAATACCTGCTCAAAGTAAAATTTAATGGCATTGATTCGGCTGTTTAAATGATTTTCTTTGATTTTAAGTTCGTTAATGCAATACAGAAAATATGACCTCAGCTTTTCAGCAGTGAGGTTTTGAACCGGATACGATTTTAGGATATAGAGCAGCTGGGAAAATTCCTGCACGTAGATGCGTATTGTATTTTCACTATAAGCCTTAAGCTTTAGTGTATTGATAAAAGCCTGCAAGGCGGGCTTATTGACATCGTGAATTTTTTTTATTACCGACTTACCGGTTATTTTGGGGTCGAGGCCCAGCAGTTGCCTGTTGTATGCCGTATCGTAAGCATACCAACATTTTTGAGAAGCGCTCCAGAGAACATAGATTTCTTTTCGGAGCATAGCCAGCCATTCGTTGTTTTTTTCAAACCGAATCCATATAACATTTTTGTTGCGGTGCACCCCTAAGCTTATTGAAAATTTAGATAAATCCATGTATGCGGACATTGAATATTTTTCAGAAACCTACACAAAAAGCGTCATTCGCAAAATATATATTTTATTGTTGTAAAGGCTTATTTTATATATATTTGTAATATAGCTAACTTTTTCAAAAAATTTATTAATGGTGCGTATATTTGAGAGTTATGCCTCATGCTAAAGAACAACATAGACCATGGATAAAATAAAAAAATTAGAAAAACGGTTAGAAGAAACAAGAAACAGTTTATCGACAGACAGATTAGACATGTCTTTTGGCGAAATAATGAGTATGTATGAACGTGAAGAAATAATAATTAACCCAGACTTCCAACGACTATTTCGTTGGGACATATATCAAAGGACGCGTTTTATTGAATCTATTCTAATTGGGATTCCAGTTCCACCAATATTCGTTGCGGAAGACGAAAATGGAAGATGGGAACTTGTAGACGGGCTTCAAAGAATTTCAACGATACTTTCATTTTTTGGAATTCTAAGAACAATGCCAGACAAGAATAATTGGATAATGTGTAAAGGTGACATTGCTA
>JANWWN010000035.1 GCA_025055435.1 Cyclobacteriaceae bacterium
AATTTGTTCCGACAACTCTTTAAATATATTTTCTTCACTACCAGAAACGAGATGCAATTCTTTTGCATAGTCTTCAGCGCTTAAAAAGGTTTGGATATGTCCAAAGTATAGTACTTTTTTTTGACTAACATTTCCAAAAGATGGATTTACACTCAGGAAAGCAAACAGGAATGAAATAATGCTGATTAAAACAGAAAATACTCTAAAGAAGAAAGATATCGAGGGCGTAATTTCAATATTATTTAAGATAAATGGCCATATTATCCCCTGCGATGCCATAAGAATACTTGCTTTTTTTTCAGACGCCCGGATGAAATCAATAGTGTTTGAAAGAATTTTCCATGCTTGCTCAATTTGAAATTGATAAGTCATAATTGCATTTAAAATTTTTTTAATTATCAAATAATCACTACTAAAAATTTCTTTGCAACTTTTCCGCAATAACTCATACAACAGCAACCGGATCGGGTTCGGCTTCAATCTTGTCCAGCTCAACGCGCAGATTTTCAATAATGAAATCCTGACGGTCGGGTGTGTTTTTGCCCATGTAAAATTCCAGCACCTTGTGCAGGTGGCTTTCCTTGTTCAGTATAACCGGCTGAAGGCGGATGTTCTCCCCGATAAACTTTTTAAACTCATCGGGTGAAATTTCGCCCAGTCCTTTGAATCGAGTTATTTCCGGTTTACCGCCCAGTTTTTGTATAGCCTGCTGTTTTTCTTCTTCGCTGTAACAGTAAATGGTTTCTTTTTTGTTGCGCACGCGGAACAGCGGCGTTTCCAGAATGTAAACATGACCCGCCTTCACCAGATCAGGGAAAAACTGAAGGAAGAAGGTCATCAGCAGCAGGCGGATGTGCATGCCATCCACATCGGCATCGGTAGCAATAATAACCCGGTTGTACCGCAGGCCGTCCAGTCCGTCCTCTATATTTAATGCGTGTTGCAGCAGGTTCAGTTCTTCATTCTCATAAACAACTTTTTTCGACAACCCGTAGCAGTTCAACGGCTTGCCGCGCAAACTGAATACAGCCTGGGTTTCCACATCACGCGATTTGGTGATGGAACCGCTGGCCGAATCGCCTTCGGTAATGAATATCATGGACTGCTGTCCTTTCGGGTGGCTTTCGTCAAAGTGGTAGCGACAATCGCGCAGTTTGCGGTTGTGCAGGTTGGCTTTTTTTGCCCGTTCATTGGCCAGTTTTTTAATGCCGGCTATCTCCTTGCGCTCGCGCTCCGACTGCAGGATGCGTTTTAAGAGGGCATCGGCAACAGATGGATTTTTGTGTAAGTAGATTTCCAGTTCGCGTGCAACAAAATCGCCTACGTAGCTGCGGATGGGCGGACCGTCGGGCGCCATATTAACCGAGCCCAGCTTGGTTTTGGTTTGCGATTCGAACACCGGCTCCTGTACACGCACTGCTATGGCCGCAATAATGCTGGCGCGGATGTCGGCCGCATCAAAATCTTTTTTGTAAAAGTCGCGCACGGCTTTTACCACGCCTTCGCGAAAGGCCGCCAGGTGTGTACCGCCCTGAGTGGTGTGCTGACCGTTAACAAAGGAGTAGTATTCTTCACCATACTGGCTGCCGTGCGTCATGGCCACTTCAATGTCGTTACCCTTGAAGTGAATAATGGGATAGCGGATATCTTCCGGATCGGTTTTTTGTTTAAGCAAATCCAGGAGTCCGTCTTTGGAGTAGAATTTTTTGCCATTGAAATTGATGGTGAGCCCGGCGTTGAGGAAGGCATAATTCCACATCAGGTCTTCCAGGTATTCGGGAATGAAGTGGTAATTTTTAAACATGGTGTTGTCGGGCTCGAACACCACCAGCGTACCGTTACGCTCATTGCTTTTGGAAATTTTAGGATCGTTAACCAGGATACCTTTTTTAAACTCAGCCATCTTGGTTTGCCCGTCGCGGAATGCCTGCACCTTGAAATAGCTGGATAGCGCGTTAACGGCCTTGGTACCCACGCCGTTCAGCCCGACCGACTTCTGGAAGGCTCCCGAATCATATTTCGCTCCCGTATTGATTTTGGAAACCACTTCAACCACTTTGCCCAGCGGAATACCTCGGCCATAATCGCGAACGGTAACGGTTTTATCGGTTATTTTCACATCGATGATCTTGCCAAAGCCCATCATGTGTTCATCAATCGAGTTATCAATAACTTCTTTCACCAGCACATAGATGCCATCGTCTTTGGATGAACCATCGCCCAGCTTACCGATGTACATGCCGGGCCGCAGGCGGATGTGCTCGCGCCAGTCAAGCGACTTAATACTGGCTTCGGTGTACTCAAAAATGGGTGCTGATTTTTCAGCTTTCTTCTCTGCTTTCATGGACATCCGATTTAAGTGCGTTTAAAAAATTATCCGGAAACAGTCATTAAAAAAATAGGAACCGGATTTGCACACAATAAAGCAATTTTCCTGTGGTTGCGCTGCATCTTAAACCTTTCCTCACCTACAAATTTTTAACAAGGTTGAAATAGTAAATTGTTCATTATGAGATTTTTAAATCAGATCGAATCAATCTATTTCTTAAGCTTTGCATTTTGCCATAACCAGATGAACGGCCAGCTTAAAGCCCACACCAAAACCAGTGCCACCGATGCATAGACAATTCCGCCGATGCGGGAATAATCAAAGTGTTCGGCACTGTTGTACAGACCAATCAGGCTTAGCGTTATTATGAAAAAGATATTCAGTGTAATGATTTGTCCGTGTAACCAGGAACGAAAGGTTTCGCTGGGCGCCACATTAACGGAAAACAGGTAAACCAACAGGTTAAATACCCCGATGGTAACCATGGCGGTATAAAATAGTGGCTCCTTCCCTGCTTCAACCCATTCTCCACCGGATGTAAAGAGTTGAACTTGTTCAGGTAAACCGGCATATACATAAAACAGGTTGGCCAGAACGGCAAGAAGTGAAACAAACCAAACTGCCTTGAAAATCTTTAAAATCATCGTGTAAATTTCGGTGCAAATAACGCAATTAGCTGTGGATTTAAACCCGATTGTTCTCTCCATTCCCATCTTTTTCCTGCTGATCGGCATTGAATTCGTTGCCGAACGTATTACGCATAGGCATCTTTATCGCCTGCCCGATGCCATTGCCAACCTGAGCTGTGGTATAACCAGTCAGTTGTCCGGATTGTTTTTAAAGATTTTCGCCATCGGTATTTACGAAATCTTGTATGCAAACTTTAGTTTGTTTACCTGGGAACGAAACTTTGTGTACTGGCTGGCCCTGTTTCTACTGGCCGACCTGGCTTACTACTGGGCGCATCGCATGAGTCATGAAATTAACCTGTTCTGGGGCGGTCACGTGGTACATCATCAAAGCGAAGATTACAACCTGTCGGTAGCCTTGCGGCAAAGTTCATTACAGGTAATCTGGACGTTTGCATTTAGTCTTCCGTTGGCATTTCTCGGGTTTCGCACGTTGGATTTTGCCCTGATGTCGGCCTTCATCACGTTGTATCAGTTCTGGATTCACACCGAACTGATCGGAAAACTGGGCTGGTTTGAGTATGTATTTAACACACCTTCTCACCATCGCGTGCACCACGGCCGCGATCCGAAGTATATTGATAAGAATCACGCCGGAACATTAATCATCTGGGACCGGATATTCGGCACGTTTCAGGAAGAAGAAGAGAGACCTACTTACGGCGTTACCAAACCGCTAAACAGCTGGAATGCTGTGTTTGCCAACTTCAGTCATTATGCGGATATGTGGAATGACCTAAAGAAAATTCCGTATTGGAGCGACCGGATTAAATACATTTTTGCCAGGCCCGGCTGGTTGCCTGAATACCTGGGCGGATATCGGCCTGCTCCTGCCATTGATAAATCGGCTTACCGGAAGTATCATACTCAGGCCAGTTTATCACTCAGCTTATATATTTTATTTCAGTTTACCGTATGCCTTGTCGGCACGGCCTGGTTTCTGTTTAAGCAGGATGCTTTTACCCTGGGTGAGAAAAGTTTTATTACCGTGCTCATCTCGTTTACGGTTGTGAATTGCGGAGTACTTTTTGAAAACCGTGCATGGGTGCGTAAGGCCGAATGGGTTCGAATTGTTACATACCCGCTGTTGTTAGCTGTGCTAACGTATATTAACGCCTGGCCGGTTTTCTGGTACCATTTGTCAGCAGCATTTTTACTTATTTCGGGATTGTGGTTTTATCATCTTCAGCAGAAAGAAGCCCGATGAGTCGGTTAATCTTTTTCTTAACCATTTTTTTATTGCCGGGCTGTGCAAAGCCGTTGCCCGAAATAACGGAAATTGATTTACAACAATGGAAAGCCGACCGGCACGGATGCAACGGTTACCGCGAGAACACTTCCGAAACATTTTTAAATCAAAAAGAAAAACTGCTCGGATTATCCGAAAACCAGATACTTAAACTCATTGGTAAGCCTGATGCGGCCGAGTTGTACAAACGCAATCAGAAATTTTATTATTATGCATTGTCGGCCGACAGCACCTGTAATTCACCCTCAGGTTTAAGTAAGAAATTATCCTTGCGTTTCAACGCCACAGGCCTGGTAAAAGAAGTTACAACAGAATGATTAATCGCCCGATAACCAAAGTTCCGCTTTTCTTAATCTCTTTATTTTTCGCATTGTCATGTTCTGTTGTCCGAGATCAACAGTTGGGTTTACAGCCAGATAAAAGCAATTGTAATCAACAGGGACTTTTTACTTATTCTACTAAAAGCCTCCCGAATCCGCTTCACGATGTAAAACTGGATACGTTTCTGTTGAATCACTTTTCCTACAGGTCGCTGCATGTTGCCCATGCCATTGGCATTCTGAATTTGATGACGCAGTTACATGAGTTGACAATGAAAAACCGAACCACTGCAACAGAAGACCGGTTGGAAGTGCTGGAGCTAAAGCAAAAAATTATACAGAAGATACATATAGCCTCACTTGAAGTTTCAGCAGTGGCCGGTGAAATGGATTGCGAAGAGGAACGGGCCGACCAGATTGCCACTTACCTGAAATCAAAAGAAGATAATACAGAAACCCGGTTGACCGTTGCAGCCATCGTTATCGGTGCAATTGGTTCCATCACAGCAGGAACTTTACTGGCCAATGGCAGCGATAATAACACACCGGAATTTATCGGCATTGGCACCGGTCTCGCAGAAGCTATTCTGGGTGTTTTGATTTTGCGACATAAACAAACGATTCAGTTTGAACATCCACGTAATGCGCTGAAAGATATTTGGGAAGCGCCTGCAAATTCTGAAATTTTTCCTCCTGCCATTTGGTACTATCTGACTTCCAAAAATCCCTTAACCGGTGAGCCTTCTTTGAGAGAGCAAATTGTAAACAAATGGCTTGGCTTTGGTCAGATAGCTGAAGCTAAAGAAAATAAAAGAGAATCCATTTACTCTTTGTTTTTTGGTAACGGTGGTAAATACACAGCCGACCAACTAACCAATCGGGCCAATATGTATGACCAGGTTGAAGCGCAAATCAATCTGATGAATCAGGATTTGCAGTTATTAGCTGCTGAAATAGAACAACTTAGCGGTAATTGATGGAAGAACCGGTCGTTCCGCTCTTTCAACTTATCTTTGCGCGAAATTTTTTTGATATGAAAAACATCTCAGTCATCGGTTCCGGCACCATGGGCAACGGTATTGCTCATGTGTTTGCGCAATTCGGATATCAGGTAGCTTTGATCGATATATCGGAAGATGTGCTGAAAAAGGCGCTGGCTACCATTGAAAAAAATCTCGACCGCCAGGTAGCCAGGCAATTGATTACAGCCGAAACCAAGGCCAAAGCGTTGTCGAACATCAAGACCTTTACGCAGCTTCAGGAAAGCGTTCAGCAAGCTGACCTCGTTGTGGAAGCCGCTACAGAAAATACGGAGTTGAAACTGAAACTTTTTGCCGATCTCGACCGATACGCTCCCGCACATGCCATACTGGCCACCAACACTTCATCTATTTCCATAACAAAAATTGCATCGGCAACCCAGCGGCCGGATAAGGTTATCGGCATGCACTTTATGAACCCGGTGCCGGTGATGAAACTGGTGGAAGTGATAAACGGTTACAATACCAGTCGCGCAGTAACCGATACGATTGTCCAGCTTTCGCGAATGATTGAGAAAGTACCCGTTGAAGTAAACGATTATCCCGGGTTTGTTGCCAACCGTATCTTGATGCCCATGATCAACGAAGCCATTTACGCTTTATACGAAGGCGTGGCCGGAGTAGAAGAAATCGATACCGTAATGAAGCTGGGCATGGCCCATCCGATGGGTCCGCTTCAGCTGGCAGACTTTATCGGGCTGGACGTGTGCCTATCCATTCTGCAGGTTCTTTACGACGGTTTTGGAAATCCTAAGTATGCGCCCTGTCCGCTGCTTGTTAACATGGTGCAGGCCGGACACAAAGGCGTAAAGTCCGGCAGCGGGTTTTACACCTACACCGCCGGAAGCAAGGATTTGGTAGTAGCTGATAGATTCAGAAATAGATAGTCGTTGGCAGATGTTTGTTAATCAACACTAACCACCTACAAACAAACCCATCTTATTTTTTCAAGAGGTCGCGTATCTCGGTAAGCAATTGCACTTCAGGTGAAGGAGGCGGAGGCGGTGCGGGTTTTTCCGCTTCTCTCTTTTGTGCAGCGTTCACGGCTTTTACTATCAAAAACAACACAAAAGCCACAATGATAAAATTGAGCACGCCGGCCATAAAGTTTCCATACCTCACCGTGCCAAAAATGGTTAGCTCATGCAACTGGGTAAGCTGCGCAGCTTCAAGAGCGGGTTTAAGAATTAACGGAGTAATTACATCATCAATTAACGAACTGACAATCTTGCCAAAAGCGCCTCCGATAATTACGCCTATGGCCAGATCGAGTACGTTGCCACGCATGGCAAACTTTTTAAATTCCTGAAACATAGATTTTTGGGTTTAGTTATAGCAATATAAGAGAAGCGAAACTACTGTAGCAAACGCGGCGGATTGCGAAGACCGGAAAAGGACGTGAGTTCAACTCCCGCACTGCCGATAAACATGTTGGCACTTACTTTCAGCGGAATAAAATTTTTATCATCCGAAAACCAAACCGTTACCGAGTTTTCACCATCAAAAATTTTATTGGCCGGCATTATAGGCTTCAACACCACAGCCTGAAACTTCCCGGCCTTTACTTTTACCGTTTCTTTACCTAAGTACAAAACCTTCAGTCGATAAAATTCATCCTCAAAAAAGCCACTCACCACAATCGTATCGTTTATTTTTCGCTTACTGAAATCATGTGTGCGCATAAACATAAACCCACCGATCAGGTCGCGTACCTGAGGCGGGGCATCGTAAACAACAGGCTCTTTATACTGCCTGGTTTTTTGATCAAGTACTTTGGCTGTTATTTTTCTTTTTTCGTGATCAAACAAAATCACTTCGTCTTTTTTATATCTTCCTTCACGGATTTTCCGGTAAGACATATGCGGCACCAATGCTGCCGTATCAATATATGCACCCCATTGGTCATTCACATCCGCCACCCAATCCACCACACCGGTAGTCCGGCCGAATACATCCACTTTAAAGCATTTACGCTGATTCATCTCGGCATAGTCATCATGAATTTTAACCGTGCCTTTGCCAATGTTAAAAATACCGTAATGCATGCGGTACTCCAGGTACTCGCCCCGCCTGAAGCTTTCATTCTTAATATATGGGTAAACGTCGTTGGCCTCAGGCTGGAATGCCGCCAGCAAAAAGGGATAAAACAACAGGAAAGCCGCACGTTTCATAGCCGCAGACGAAACAAATTTACGTAATGCGCTCATTCGGCCTGTTTCCTGTATTTTAAGTCTCAAAGCACATGCCAGAACTACACCGAGACGCGGTTATCGCGCAGGGCATCATTCAGTGAAGTTTTTTTATCGGTGCTTTCTTTGCGTTTGCCGATAATCAGTGCACAGGGTACCTGATAACTTCCTGCAGGAAAATTTTTGGTATAGGCACCGGGAATAACCACCGAACGCTCAGGAACATACCCGGTATATTCAACCGGTTCTTTTCCGGTAACATCAATAATTTTTGAACTTGCGGTTAACACAACGTTAGCACCCAGTACAGCTTCTCGCCCTACGCGTACACCCTCAACGACAATGCAGCGCGAACCGATAAAGGCATGGTCTTCCACAATTACAGGCGCTGCCTGAACCGGCTCCAGCACACCACCGATACCCACGCCTCCGCTCAGGTGCACATTCTTTCCGATTTGCGCACAACTGCCTACGGTAGCCCAGGTATCCACCATCGTACCTTCGTCAACATAGGCACCGATATTTACATACGATGGCATCAGAATGGTGCCTTTGGCCAGAAAAGCGCCATAGCGAGCAACAGCATGTGGCACCACCCGCACACCCAGTTCGGCATAGTTCCTTTTAAGCGGAATTTTATCATGAAACTCAAGTGGCCCCGCCTCCATCGTCTTCATTCCCTGAATGGGGAAATAGAGAATGACTGCTTTCTTCACCCATTCATTTACCTTCCAGCCATTCGCTTCCGGTTCGGCCACACGCAATGCCCCGGTATCCAGCTGTCCGATAACATGGCGAATGGCTTCACGAACATCTTCTTTGTCCAGCAGCGTGCGGTTTTCCCACGCCTGTTCAATAATTGATTTTAATTCCATCTTTGTACGTTTTACTGAATTAAATCTTGGCGCAAGTAATAAAAAAAAGAGTTGTGCTCGCATCGGTTCTGAAAACTGTAGCCGATACGCGCATGTATGAAAAACTGGGCTTGTCGCTTGCCCGCCATTTTTCAACCGAAGTTCACCTTATTGGTTTTCCTGCCGAAACACCTGCGGTTGAAGGAATTTATTTCCATAATATTTATCACAAACCTTTCAGAAGGATCAGCATGAGGCGATTGCTTGCACCGGCAAAAGTTCTGATTAAACTGTTTCAACTTCGGCCTCGCCTGGTCATCATAACAACACATGAACTGCTGGTAATCGGTGCAATATACAAACTCCTTACACGCACAAAACTGTACTATGACGTACAGGAAAACTACTATTACAACATTCGTTTTACGCCCGCATTTCCCAAACCCATGCGCCTTACGCTGGCCGTTTATGTGCGTGCAAAGGAACGTTTGCTCAGCAGATTGATAAATTATTTCTTTTTAGCCGAAAAGGGATATGTTGATGAACTGATATTTGCAAAACCTTTTATTGTATTAGAGAATAAACTTCCTGCATCATTTGCGACCGGAGAAAACCGGAACAACCGTCTTCATTTGTTGTTTACCGGCACCCTGGCCGAAACCACAGGCGTATGGCAGGCCATTGAACTGGCAGAAGCATTGTACAGGGTAAACAACCAGGTACGATTAACCGTCATCGGCCATGCACCGTCCGAACGTTTTTTAAAGAAACTCCGTGAAGCCAGCCTTAATCTTCCTTTCGTGCATTTAACAGCAGAGCTTTTTCCGCTGCCACACCCTGAAATTCTTCGCGCCATCCGACAGGCAGGCACCGGCATTATAATCTATCCGCCTAATCCGGCTACCCATTCGTCCATACCCACCAAGCTCTATGAATATATGGGTATGGGATTACCGGTGCTAATCCGACACAACCCGCTTTCACACGATTTGGTAATGCGTTGCAGAGGCGGCATTATACTAACCGAAAAACCTGATTATCAGGCTCTTGTAACAGAAATACAACAACTTCAACCGCCAGTTGCCCACCCCACACTTTACTGGGAAAGCGAATTACCGAAACTGCAGAAAATATTCAGTTCATAGAAACTATTTTTTAGGGTTATCTAAATTTATAATTTTGCATATCTTAAAAATCGGGTAAGCCCGGAAACGGATATGCTCAGCTTTACAGAAGAAAACTACCTGAAAACCATTTACCACCTATCGGGTGAAGGACAGAAAGCCGTTCTCACAACGGAGCTGGCAGCAGGTCTTAACACGAGGCCGGCCACGGTAACCGACATGCTGAAGAAGCTGTCGGCCAAGGATCTTATTGCATATGAAAAATACTACGGTGTGCAACTCACGAAAAAAGGAAAGGCGGAAGCGCTGCTCATTATCCGCAAACATCGCCTGTGGGAAACTTTTCTGGTTGAAAAGCTCGGCTTCACCTGGGATGAAGTACATGAGGTGGCCGAGCAGCTCGAGCACATTCAATCGCCCCTGCTTATCGAAAAACTCGATGCTTTTCTGGGCCATCCGAAAACCGATCCGCACGGTCATCCCATACCCGATAAGACAGGTAAACTACCGGTTATGATTCAAACCCCGCTGGCCGAAGTAGATGTGAAAGGGAAGGCCACCATTAGTGCCGTACGCCATGCCTCAGCCGTATTTCTGCAATACCTCAGTAAAATAGGTGTGTATATCGGGGCGACTGTGCAGGTTGCCGAACGTAATGAATTCGACCGGTCGGTGCAGATTGTAATCGACGGAAAAAAGAAAGCGTACCTGTCGCGTGAAGCCAGTGAAAATATCATGGTCGAAAAGTAACGTATGCGCATCAGCAGATTACCATATCATCTCATCGGTCTTATTCTTTTACTGTTGGGGTCATGCGACCGCAACAACCATGACTCACCGAAAGCATCGAAACTGACAATTGTTACCACCACCAGCCTGATACGCGATGCAGTGGTGAATATTGCGGGCGATCGCGCACAGGTAATTTCCCTGATGGGACCCGGAGTTGATCCGCACTTATATAAAGCCACTCAGGGAGACCTGGACAAACTGCTCAAAGCCGATTTGGTTGTGTACAACGGTCTGCACCTGGAAGGGAAAATGAACGAAGTTCTGGAAAAGCTCAGCCACCGCAAGCCGGTGTATGCTCTGGGTTCTTCCCTGCCCGACTCCCTGTTGCGCAGTATTCCGGGTTTTGAAAAAACCTATGATCCGCACATCTGGTTTGACGTTGCGCTTTGGTCGAAAGCTTTGGGTAACCTAACCGGTTTCCTTCAGGAGTTCGATCCGGATAACGCAACACTTTATGCAAAAAACTACGCGGTATATGCGGCAAAGCTTGACTCACTTCACCACTGGGTAAAAAATGAAATACAGAAAATTCCTGCCGGACAGCGTGTATTGATTACCGCCCACGATGCATTTGGCTACTTTGGTGAAGCCTATGGAATGGAAGTACGCGGTTTACAGGGTATTTCTACTTTGTCCGAGTTCGGGTTACGCGATATAACCGATCTGGCCCATTTTATTCAGGAAAGGAAAATCAAAGCCGTATTTGTAGAAACTTCCGTTCCCGAAAAATCCATCCGATCCTTAATTGAAGGATGCCGTGAGCGCAACTGGGAAGTGGCGCTGGGCGGATCGTTGTACTCCGATGCACTGGGCGCAGAAGGCACACCTGAAGGAACCTACATCGGAATGGTAAAGGCCAATGTATCCACTATTGTGCAGGCACTTCGATGATGAAGACCGGCATAACATATCTGATGTGTTTGGCTTTTATGCTCATCGGCATGCCGCTTAAGGCACAGCACATTATTAGGGGCATGGTAGCCGACAAAGAAACCCGCGAATCATTGCCCTATGCCACCGTTTCGGTTGTTGGTACATCGCATGGAGTGGTCAGTGATGAGTCAGGAAACTTCTCATTTGAAGTCCCTCAGTTACCTGTACGCCTTGTCATTTCATTCAGCGGCTACCAGGCCGACACCATAGATGTTACATCATCAAAAACACTCACCTGCCTCCTGAAGCCGGATATAAAAAACCTGAATGAAATCGTGGTGGTTTCCGGAACGTTGAAGGAAGTGTCGCGCCTGCAATCGCCCATACCGGTTGATGTTTATACCCCTGCACTGTTCCGCAAAAATCCGTCGCCATCGGTTTTTGAATCGTTATCCATGATTAACGGTGTGCAGCCGCAAATCAACTGCAACGTTTGCAATACCGGCGATATTCACATCAATGGCATGGAAGGTCCTTATACCATGGTATTGATTGACGGCATGCCGATAGTAAGCAGCCTGTCAACGGTATATGGCCTTGCGGGCATACCCAACAGCATGGTAAAGCGCATTGAAGTGGTAAAAGGCCCGGCTTCTACCCTGTATGGTTCCGAGGCTGTTGCCGGTGTTATCAATATTATTACGAAAGACCCGCTCACGGCTCCCCGTTTGGCTGCTGATTTCTCAGCAACAACCTATCAGGAATATGCGCTGGATTTGTCCTCCTGCTGGAAGAAAAAAAATATCAGCGCGCTTACAGGCCTTAGCTACTTTAACTTCAGCAACCGTGTTGACTATAATGCAGACAACTTCACCGATGTTACGCTTCAAAACCGCCTCTCCGTGTTTTCGAAACTCAACATCAACCGGAAAAGTAAACTTCCGGCATCCATCGGATTACGCTATGTATATGAAGACCGATGGGGTGGCGAAATGCAGTGGAACAAAAACTTCCGTGGTAGCGACCAGATCTACGGTGAATCCATCTATACCAATCGGCTGGAAGTAATTGGCAACTATACCCCTGCTGGCCTGCCACATGTTCAGGCCGATATTTCTTACAACTACCACCATCAGGATTCATACTATGGAACCGTTCCGTACCTTGCATCACAACATGTATTTTTCTCGCAACTGCGGTGGACGAAAAAAAAAGGCAGCACGGATGTTCTGGCCGGTCTGCCCTTTCGGTATATGTACTATGACGACAACAGCGTAGCCACAGCATCCGCGGATACCCTGCATCCGGTAAACGAACCACATCATACCATCTTGCCGGGGGTTTTCATCCAGACGGAGACAACTCTCGGAAAAGCATTTACGCTGTTATCGGGATTACGTTATGACCACCACAATCATCACGGGCCGGTTTTTACTCCGCGCATCAGTTTAAAGTATAACCTAAACACAAACCAGGTTCTGCGTGTTACGGGCGGAAGCGGCTTTCGGGTAGTTAATCTGTTTACCGAAGACCATGCTGCGCTGACCGGCGCACGGGAAGTTATAATCCGAAATAAACTAAAGCCGGAGCAGTCGTGGAATGTTAACCTCAACTATGCCGCAACACAAACATTCTCCTCGGGATATCTGAACCTGGACGTCAGCGCTTTCTACACGTACTTTACCAATAAAATTGTTGGCGATTTCATGACCGACCCCGACCTGATTATTTACGATAACCTTTCCGGATATGCGGTGTCCAAAGGTGTTTCGCTGAATGCGGATTTTCTGTTCGCCAGCACACTGAAGCTTATGGCCGGCATAACGGCCATGAATGTTTATCAGATTAATGCCGATTCCGCCGGAAGGAACCGAACACCACAACTTTTTGCTCCGCGGCTTTCCGGGACATTTGCACTGAGTTATACCGTACCGGTATTGAAGATTGCCACCGATTTAACCGGAAGGATAACAGGCCCCATGTATCTGCCCGTTGTTCCCAACGATGAGCGCCCGGAAAAGTCACCAACATTTGCCCTCATCAACATCCAGTTTTCGAAAACCGTTGGTAAATGGGAAATATATGCTGGTTTAAAAAACCTGCTAAACTTCGTACCGAAGCATCCGATTCTTCGTCCTTTTGACCCTTTCGACCGGAACATTACCGTAGATAATCCGAAAGGCTTTACGTTTGATACAAGCTACAACTACGCTCCCGTACAGGGTGTACGCGGTTTTGCAGGATTACGATATACGATGAACTGATATGGAAACGACTGCACTGGAAATTCATGACCTGACTGTTGCCTTTAGCCGTAAGCCGGTTTTATGGAACGTTGATGCCAAGCTGCCTGCCGGAAAATTGATCGGCATCATCGGACCTAATGGTGCCGGAAAGTCAACACTCATCAAAGCGATTATGGGTATTGTTCCGCTGAGCAGCGGATACGTAAAAATTTTCGGTCAGGAATTAAATGCTGTCCGCAGACGTGTGAGCTATGTACCCCAACGCGAATCGGTTGACTGGGACTTCCCGGTTTCAGTTATGGATGTAACGCTTATGGGACGTTACGCCCATGTAGGTATGTTTAAAAAACTGCGCAAAGCCGATTACGACATTGCCTACGATGCCCTGCGCAAGATGGGCATGGAAGCTTTTGCCAACCGGCAAATTGCCCAGCTTTCGGGCGGCCAGCAACAACGCACCTTTTTGGCCAGGGCACTGGCACAGCAAGCCGACCTGTACCTGATGGATGAACCCTTTGCCGGCGTGGATGCAGCAACGGAAAAAGCGGTAATAACCCTGTTGCGCGAAATGACCGAACAGGGAAAAACCGTAATCGTGGTTCACCACAACCTGCAGTCAGCCGCACAATATTTTGATTGCCTGCTGTTGTTGAACACACGACTGATTGCCTGCGGGCCTGTAGCAGATGTGTTTACCCCCGAAAACCTGCAGGATACCTACGGTGGCAAGCTTACATTGCTTACTGACGTAGCCAACCTGATGCGGAAGGAAAATTATCCTGTACGTGAAGCCCAACTACAAAAAGAGTGAATACGCTATTTGAATTCCTTTCGCTTTCCGATCCCAATGTGCGCTATGTTACGCTGGGCGCCATGTTGCTCATGGGTAGTTCATCGCTGATGGGCACGTTTACTTTGCTGAATAAAAAATCATTGATTGGCGATGCCATAGCGCACGCCGTACTGCCGGGCGTATGTCTGGGCTTCATTTTCTCCGGAAGTAAAGACCCGCTCTGGATATTGGCTGGTGCGTTTTTTACCGGCGCATTCTCGGTTTACCTGATCGATTTTATTGTTCAGCACTCACGCATTAAAGAAGATACTGCCATAGCACTGGTGCTCTCCGTGTTTTTTGGCGCAGGTATTGTTTTACTCACATTCATTCAAAAAAGTGGCAATGCTGCACAAAGCGGACTCGACCAGTTTTTGTTTGGCCGTGCAGCTGCCATAAACCGGAACGACCTCATGGTATTCGGCATCACTGCGGTTGTTATCGCATCTGCAACGTTGCTATTTAAGCGCATCTTTATACTCATGGCCTTCGACCGCGACTATGCCCGTTCGCTGGGCTTCCCGGTTAAATTTATTCAGTTCATCCAGACTTCACTTATTGTATTGGCCGTGGTTATTGGCATACAGGCTGTGGGTGTGGTGTTGATGGCTGCAGTACTAATTACACCTGCTGCAGCGGCACGCTACTGGTCGAACTCGGTTAAGGGAATTCTGCTTATTGCAACTATGGTCGGCCTGTTCAGTGGTTTTGCAGGTGCCTTCGTTTCGTATGTGGCACCTGCCATGCCTACCGGGCCGTGGATCGTGGTGGTGGCCTCAGTCATGGCCTTTGCTTCCATGATTTTCTCTCCGCAAAGCGGCATGCTCAGCCGTTATCTGCATCAACGCCGTTTGCGACACACCGTAGCCGATGAAAACCTGCTGAAGGTATTTTATCAACTGGCCGAAACCGATAAAACCTTTTTTGATGGCCGCACCCTGGCACAGCTTACCGGCAGACGAAAATTTCAAATAGTAAGTCTTAAAAGAAGGCTCAGCCGCTTACAACGTCAGGGCTACCTGGAGAAATCGGGCGATGGCTGGAAACTTACTGATGCAGGTTTAATTAGGGCCCAGCGCATCGTAAAAATTCACCGGCTGTGGGAGCTCTATCTCACCACCTACATGAAGATTGCACCCGACCACGTGCACGAAGATGCCGATACGATTGAGCACCTGCTTACCCCGGAATTGGAGCAGGAACTCGAGCGCCAGCTTGGCTATCCGGATACCGATCCGCATCAGGCAGAGATACCTTATCGAAAAAATTAACAACGTATGCAGCTTACCTACGAAGACATCACCATTCTCGCCACCGGCTCGCTCATCGCCTGGAGTTGTGCCTTACTGGGAAGTTTTCTCATGCTGCGCCGCATGGCACTGGCCGGAGATGCCATTGCCCATGCCGTTTTGCCGGGCATTGTGATTGCCTTTTTATTAAGCGGCACCAGGAGTTCGCCCGTTATGATTGCCGGAGCGGCAACGCTTGGACTTATAACGACATTCGCAATCGAAACCCTTCAGAAAAAAGCCCGTCTGCAGGCCGATGCATCCATCGGTCTAACCTTCACCTTTCTTTTTGCCGTGGGTGTTATCCTGCTCTCGATGCTGGCCGGCAAGGTTGACCTCGACCAGGATTGTGTGTTGTATGGCGAACTGTCCTATGTTCCGCTGGACGTATGGATTACTTCGACTGGCACTGTGCTTGGACCTCGTGCGTTGTTCATCACTGCCACCTTATTCATTGTACTGCTAACTATAATTACAATAACCTGGAGGCCATTGTTAATAACCACCTTCGATCCGGTTTATGCCACGTCCATCGGTGTTAATTCGGTGTTTTACCACTATCTGCTTATGGGCTGTGTGTCGGTTACCACCGTGGTCTCGTTCGAACTGGTGGGCGCCATCCTGGTAGTGGCCTTGCTCATCGCGCCTGCAGCCACCGCCTACCTGCTCACAGATAGCTTCCGGAATCTGATTATTCTGGCCTGCGGGTTGGGCCTTGTGGCCGTAGCAGGCGGATACTTTCTTGCAACAGCTGTGGATGCCTCTGTTGCGGGTTCCATCGCTACGGTAAACGGGTTGTTGTTTATGGCAGCCTTCCTTTTTTCACCGCGTTATGGTTTGTTGTTCCGAAAAAAACGAACGGCAATTATCCATTAAGAAAATGTTTCAGTAAAACCCCGGCTTCCTGCCCACCGTTGCCATCCGTCAGTAAAAGCATCAAATTCATTCTACCTTTGCAAAAACAAATGAATTCTTTTCATACCCATACAGACACCATTATTGCGCCGGCCACACCACACGGCATATCGGCTTTGGCCATCATCCGGTTGTCGGGTAACGAAGCCATATCGCTTGCCGCAAAGGTATTCACCGGTAAGGACCTGACAAGTATGCCATCACATCGGGTGGCTGTGGGTTTTATTCAAGATGAAGGGCGCATACTTGATGAAGTGGTGGTTACTGTATTCCGCAAGCCCAGGTCATATACCTGCGAAGACATGGTGGAGATTTCCTGCCACGGTTCTCCCGTGGTGGTGCGGGAAATCATCAACCTGTTTACCCGAATGGGCGCGCGCCTTGCCATGCCCGGTGAATTTACACGAAGGGCCTTTCTGAATGGCCGCCTGGATCTGGCACAGGCCGAAGCAGTTGCCGACATCATACATGCCGAAACCGAAAACGCACGTCAGGCAGCCATGAACCAGATGCGAGGCGGGTTCTCGAAAGAAATTAAGCAACTGCGCGAACAACTAATTGACTTTGCCGCACTCATTGAACTGGAGCTGGACTTTGGTGAAGAAGATGTGGAGTTTGCCCGTCGTGATGAGCTGAAAGCATTGGTACAACGCATTTTGGATTTTACTGAAAAACTCATCGCATCGTTTGCCTCAGGTAATGTAATTAAAAACGGTATCCCTACCGTAATAGCAGGTAAGCCCAATGCTGGCAAGAGCACCCTGCTGAATGCCCTGCTCAACGAAGAGCGGGCCATTGTATCAGATATTCCGGGTACTACACGCGACACCATTGAAGATGAGATAATCCTGGGCGGTTTGCTTTTCCGGTTCATTGATACAGCCGGCTTGCGCCACACAACCGATTTGATTGAAGCTAAGGGAGTGGAACGCACACGTCAGTATATGCAACGCGCTGCATTGATTCTTTACCTGATTGACCTGACATTGGCAACCGAGCAGGACGTGCGCGAGCAGGAAGAAGATCTTAAAAAGCTGAACATCCCGTATCTGCTCATTGGCAACAAAACCGATAAGTTAACAGCGGATGAACTGGAAAAATGGAAATCATTTCCAATGGTGTTTATCTCCGCCTCTGCAGGAACCAACCTCGATGAGCTGAAGCAACGCATTCTGGAAAAATTTCATTTTGAACAGGTTAAGCCGGGAGATGTATTGGTTACGAATGCACGTCATTATCAAAGCCTGGTTGAAACACGCGATGCGTTGAAACGTGTTCTTGAAGGTCTTGAAAAACAAATCAGCGGTGAACTGCTGGCTTTCGATATCCGCCAGGCGCAGCACCACCTGGGCGAGATCACCGGCTCGATTACATCGGAAGACCTCCTGGATTCGATCTTCTCAAGGTTTTGCATCGGTAAATAACCCGGATTCCGGATATTAATAAATTCGTCAGGATAGAAATCAAAACGCTTCGGCCACAGAGAAGTAAAAATAGCCTCCTTCCCTTCCCCATGCATAATCAAATCGTATATTAAGCCTTTCAGCTGGATTAACCAGGAATCGAAGTCCTGTTCCGATTGAATACTTGATTGTATTCAGATTTATTTCACGTAACCTGTAAAATACGTCACCCAGTCCGGCAAAGGTTACCATGCCAAAACGCCAGAACAATGGAAACCTGTATTCCACCTGCGCACCGGCAAAATTCTGGTCCCGGAACCGATTGCGCGGATAGCCGCGTAAAATATCATCATTACCGGCAGTTGACATGTCCAGAAATGGAACTTCTCCATAAGTTAAGCGCAGTTTACTTTGTAAAGCCAACGTTTTCTTCTTTCCCATTGGCCAGTAATGCTGATACCATCCATTCAGGTTAACGAACGAAAAGGTGCTTCCCCACACCCGGGAATAAAAGTAAGAAGATAGTTCAGCATAACGCCCCTTATGCGCATTAATTGCATTATCCCGACTATCCAGTACACCTACTAAACCAAAAGCAGAACCTATACCTCCTTTGTAACCTGTTATCGTTCCCTGCTCAAGCACACCACCCGAAGTGTATTTAAATCCGTATTCACTTTCAAAGTGGTAGTCCAGTCCAATAAACAAATGCGGTAGTATTTTTTTCATAACAAGACTCTTTACGCTGACTAAATCGTAGGAATATTTTTCCTCCTGCGCTTTAGTGGTTGCATTGCCAATTCCGTAAAACCGATCGGGAAAATTACGATAACGCATTTCACCTTTTAGTAAAAAATCTTCATTACGGGTAAAAATATTCCATACACTCCACACATCAAGCTGATCGTTTTGTGTATAATCAGTAAGAAATTGAATGTAGGAAACCCTTGTTAACTTTTGGTGATCATACCTGGGTTCTATTTTGAAATAATAAACACCGGCCGCTCCAAAAGCCCAGCGCGTATCAGGCGTATAATAAAGCAAGGGCAGCAAAAATATCCCTTTCTTTTCAGTCAATATGGTATCGGAAAGTGGGTGAATACCCAAAATCTTTTTTTGGGCTGGAAGCGACAACCAGTAAAAATTCAACAGTACTATGGGTAATAGCCTTCGAAAAAAATTCATGATGGTTTCCCTTACACTAACTGATCCAAAAAATCAATACCCTAATGCAACGTTATGAAATGCTGAATTCAAAAAATAAGTTATTAAAAATGACAATCGGCTCTCAATCTCTTTCCCGATAGCTTTTCAGATGAGGCAGGGCTTTCTCCTCTTTTGTAGGGCGTAACTTAAATATATCGGTGGGCGTTTCGCAAAACACAGCCATGCCACGGTAAATGGCAATGGGTGCTCTTACCAGGTGTCCGTTATACACCAAAACTTCCAGCCAGCCGTCCATTGTATACGTGTTACCGCCAATCTTTTTTTGGTAATCGGAATGCGATTTATCAAGCAGCTCGTGTGGCTGCATTTTGAGAAGATTGATGATTTCCTTCCAGTACGTGGGCGATAACTTTTCCGAAATTACATCCACCTCATTAATATGATTGCAGATATCGCGCGCTATGGCCTTGGTTTGTTTACCCAATGTAGATTGCGGATTATACACCAGAAAAAGTTCATTCGGATGAAACTGCATAGGTAAAGTGGTTTGATGAGTTGAAGATACGATAATTAATAAAACAGAAAAAGTACGGTGAAGTAATCATAACAAAATACGCAGATTAAATCAGTTAACCGTAGCTGATATCCGCATTTTCTCATAAATTTCAGAAAAAACTCTCCGCGATGCGCAGCTTACTTTTTAACCTGCTCTGTTTTTTTTCAGCATATACAGTCTTTGCACAGCACTATTATGTAGTGATCGGAGCGTTTGCCATCGAATCGAACGCCAGAAAATTTACCGGCTACGCCCGCAATCAGCGATATGAGGCGGCTTACGAAATCAATCCCTCCCGCAACCTGCATTATGTGTACATTTTGAAAACATCGAACCGTAAAGAAGCCTTTAACGAGGCAGTGCGATTACAAACCAGAACGGAATTTAAAGATGCGTGGGTATTTTATGGCCGACTGGGAAAACAAGAAACCGCACAAGAGCCCGCAACAATACCTGAAAAATCTGAAGTGCCTCCTCCCGACGTTGTTAAAACACCGGAAGTTCCGGCTTCTAAAGTTGAACCTGTGCTACCAACACCCGAACCTGCTGAAGTGGTTTCATATGAACCGGCAGAAAAACCGCTTCCAAAACCCAGGGGAAAATACTTTCTGTTCCGCATAACCACTGCTACCGGACAACTTGTTCCCGGGGAAGTACATCATGTTGACCGCATCCGACAAGTGGATATTGCCACCTATAAAACAGACCAACTGGTTGATATCTCGAAGCCCGCGGAAGACCGTCCCCTGGTTGTTGTTTGCGGAATATTCGGGTTTAAGGAAGTTGAAAAAATAATTGATTACAACAACCCAACCGGGTCGGCCGGTGCCGTCCAGGGAGATAACAATGAATGGATTATTACTTACGTCCTTGAACCGCTTAAAAAGGGTGATGTGCAGGTTATGTACAATGTTAGTTTCTATAAAGATGCTGCTATCATGACACCTCAGTCAAAAAGTGAACTGGACGAACTGGTGAATATGATGAAACTAAACCCGAATTACCGCATCAAAATTCATGGTCATTGTAACGGAAACTATGACAAACGACTGATTAAATATCCGGGTAAAAACAAAAATTATTTTTCCATGACCGGAGCTGCCGATAAAAACGGCTCATCTAAAGAACTTTCGCGCGTGCGCGCGGAAACCATTAAAAACTACCTGATCGATAACGGTATAGATAAAAACCGCATGGAAATTTTTGCATGGGGTGGTACCAACATGCTGGTATCCGAAACCAGCACCAGCGCCCGCTTAAACGATCGTATTGAAATTGAGATTCTTCAGGACTGAGTTTAAACGAAAGGCAACCAACGGTTTCATGGTTATTTATTTGAAATTATCTTTAAGCCGCAACAATTACTTTATGAAGTGTCGTATTGTTCTTTTCGTTTTTGCTCTATCAGCCCGAATTCTGTTAGCTCAACCCGGCGTCTATCCTCCTCATTGGTGGGCAGGCATGAAAAATGAATTTCTTCAACTGATGATTTACATGCCGGATATCGGGAAAGATAAACCTGCCGTATCCATGAATTACCCGGGTGTAAAGATTTCCCAGGTGCACTATGTCGAAAATCAAAATTATTTGTTTATTGATTTAATCGTTTCAGCCAAAGCACAACCCGGATCGTTTATCATTAAAATCAACAAATCCAATCCTGTTAGCATAAACTTTACCCTTAAACCGCGAAGAACAGGCAACGGTATTCAGTATGCACAGGGTGTTACGTCTGCCGACCTGGTTTACCTGATCATGCCTGACCGCTTTAGCAATGGTGATCCATCGAACGACCGCATTCCGGGCATGCGCGACCAAAGCCTTAACCGCGATTCAATATTTCTTCGCCATGGCGGTGACCTGCAGGGCGTAATCAATCACCTTGATTACCTGAATGACCTCGGTGTCACGGCATTGTGGATGACACCGGTTTTTGAAAACGATATGCCCAACCGAACCGAACATGGCTACGCCATAACCAATCACTACCGCGTTGAACCCCGCCTGGGTGGCGATGACATGTACAAGAAAGTAAGTTACGAGCTTCACCGGCGCGGCATGAAGCTCATTCAGGATGCGGTGTATAATCACGTTGGCCTGTACCATTTTACCGTTCGCGACAAACCGATGCGTGACTGGCTGAACGAATGGCCGGCCTACACCAATACCACCTATAAAGATCAAACCTTATTCGATCCGCATGCTGCCCCTTCCGATCGCAAGCGCATGACCGATGGCTGGTTCACTCCCTTCATGCCCGACCTGAACCAGCGTAATCCTTTTGTTGCCAACTATCTTATCCAGCATAGTATTTACTCGGTTGAAGAATTTGGCGTAGATGGTTTTCGGGTGGACACGTATTTCTACAACGACCTGGAATTCATGAACCGCTGCAATGCTGCCTTGCTCAACGAATATCCGAAACTCTCCATCTTTGGCGAAACATGGGTGCACGGAGTACTCAATCAGGCTTATTTTGTCCGTAACAAGCTCAACGTTCCGTTCAAAAGCAACTTGCCCGGCACAACCGATTTCCAAAGTTTGTTTTACGGCATTCAGCCTGCTCTAAATGAAAAATTCGGATGGACTGAGGGCGTAAACAGGCTGTACCAAACTGCCACCAATGATTTTGTATACGAAGACCCGCTGAAGCTGGTCATCTTTCTGGATAATCACGATCTCAGCAGGTTTTACTCCGTTGTGGGTGAAGACCTCCGGAAAATCAAAGTCGCCTTTTCCTGGCTCCTCACCTGGCGCGGAACACCACAAATGTATTACGGCAGTGAAATTTTAATGAAAGGTTTTGCCAATCCCGACGGGTGGGTTCGCCTCGATTTTCCGGGTGGATGGCCGGACGATAAAGTCAATAAGTTCATCAATGAAGGACGCACACCCGAAGAACAGGAGGTGTTCAACCTGGTTCGAACTCTTGCCAACTACCGGAAAAAATCTTCTGCACTCACTTCTGGCAAACTCATGCATTACCTGCCTAAAGACGGCTTGTATGTGTACTTCAGATATGATGAAAAACAAACGGTGATGTGCATTATGAACACCAGCGAGTCAAAAAAGAAGATAAACCCTTTTGACTATGCCGAGCGAACCAGTGGATTTCAAACAGCTTACGACATACTTAGCGGTAAAACATACGACTTGTCTAAAGAAATGTTAGTTGAACCGATGCAGATGTTGGTGCTGGAGTTAAAGCCATGAGCTACATCGAACTAAATTGAACCATCTAAAACACCTTTTCATCTGCTGATTAGCTTTTCCTTGCAATCATTTCCTGCGCAACACGCCGCGAACAGCCTGCGCTTTCTCCGGATTTTCCGGCCAGGCATGTTTAGGGTACCGGCGCATAAGTTCTTTTCTCACTATCGGATACGTGTTGCGCCAAAAGCTGGGCAAATCCTGTGTAACCTGCACCGGCTTAAATCCGGGGGATAATAAATGCATCACCACAGGCGTGCGACCGTCATTGACGGTTGGCGTTTGCATCAATCCAAAACATTCCTGTAAACGAACCTCCATATGCGGTTCTGAGCCATCGGGCTTATAACGGATTGCGATGCGTGAACCACTCGGCACTTCAAGTCGTTGCGGAGCCAGTCTATTCAGGCTTTGCTGTAAATGCGATGGAATAAGCGTTTGCAAAGCATCAGCAATTGAAATCCTTTTAAAGTCTTCCCTTCGGTAAATATCCGTTAGAAAAGGCGCAAGCCAGGAATCGAGTTGCATAAGCAGGGTTTCCATCGAGACGTCGGGCCATGCTTCCTCCGGTCGCCATCTGCGCAAACTCATCACGCGGTTGCACCACTGGTCATACTCATCATCCCAGCCTATCCATTGTAACCCCTTGTTTCTGATTTCATGGCACAACACCTGCAGACGTTGGGTATGGGGAATGTCCTGAAGAGGAACTGCATTTAATACCAATGAACCGATAAGTTGTTCGCGTAATCCAACGATCATCTGCCGGGCTTCATTCCAGTACACGGTATCATGCTCATGGGCAGTCTCAACCAAATCAAAATCGTTTATGGGCGCAGCCAGAAAAATTTTTCCTTCCTGCGCACCCGCATCGGCATGAGCAGCTACTATCCATTTATGAACGCTTAAAGCATCGTTATCCTCAACATAAACAACCCTGCCGGTGCGCAGGCGGTATCGCGATGAACCCGGCTTAATCTGACAGGCAACGCGGTCGGGGTACGCCTGAAGCAACAGATAACCCACTTCGCTGGAATTTACCGGGCCGTTATCCTCATCCACACGGAGAAATGCACGCCATTGAGCTGACAACCGGATAATCCTATAAAGAAGTGAATAATCATCGATGCCCGCCTTTCCTTCCCGGAACCTGCGCAACATTTCCACACGAAGCGTCAGGTCGGTTTCGCTGCTATCTCTGAATATATCGCGCTCTTCCAGCAAAGCACTGATGTCAGCGGCAAGTGCAGCTTGTTTGTCCGAATGAAAATTCATGGTAAGCAGGTGCGCTATTCGCGGATGCGCCGGAAGGGATGCCATTTTCTTTCCACGTTCGGTAATTGTCCGGTTCCGAACCGCCCCTAAAACCTCCAATAAATCATAAGCCTGTGATACTGCTGCCTGAGGCGGTGGTGTTATCCAGGGAAGTTCGTAAATATCTTTAACTCCCCAGTTTAGTGCCGACAATACCACTGCCGACAAATCGGCTTCTTCAATTTCAGGTTTGCGCTCCGGCTTCAATTGATCGTGCGTGGCCCTTGTCCACAACCTGTAGCAAATACCAGGTGATGTCCGTCCTGCCCTGCCGGCACGCTGCCCGGCCGAGTCCAGCGTAATCCGCTGCGTTACAAGGCGGGTTAATCCGCTGCGCGGATCATAAACCGCTTTTCGCATCCATCCGCTGTCAATCACAACACGTATTCCCTCTATCGTAAGTGATGTTTCGGCAATGTTGGTGGCCAGCACCACCTTGCGCCTTCCGAGTCGATCGGGCAGGATCGCTGACTGTTGGTGCGATACGGGCAATTCACCATGCAACGGAACAACCAAAGCAGGCGTAGCACCTTGTTCAAGCAATTGCCTGGTGCGCACGATTTCCCGTACCCCCGGAAGAAATACGAGGATGTCGCCTTCGTGTTCGCGCAGTGCCTTACGCACCGCCACAGCTGCACGTTTCCACACCGGCTCTTTGATTTGTTGCTCATCATAAATGATTTCAACCGGAAATAGCCGGTCGGAAGTGCGTATCACCGGAATGTTATTCAATGATTTGATTAATGCTTCAGCCGGAAGCGTAGCCGACATAATTAATATGCGCAGGTCGGGACGCAGCAATTGCCGAACCTGTAACGCCAAAGCAAGTGCCACATCGGCATGGATGTTTCGTTCGTGAAATTCATCAAAAATCAGCAGGCCTGCCTCCTCGAGAGCCGGGTCCGACTGCATCATGCGCGACAGAATGCCTTCGGTTACCACTTCAATGCGCGTGTGCGAAGATACGCAGGTATCCAGCCTGATCCGGTAACCAACCTGTCCTCCCGGATCTTCCCGGAGTTGTTCAGCAAGCCGGTGCGCAACCGACCTTGCTGCCAGCCGGCGCGGCTGCATCATAATGATTTTACGACCATTGAGCCACAACTCATTCATCAGGTGTAACGGCAGAATAGTTGACTTACCTGCTCCCGGCGAAGCCTGAAGCAAGGCTATACCCTGATGGAGGAGTGCTTGACGCACATCCGCGATGACGGAGTGAACCGGGTAGTCGGCAATCATGAATCAAAACTAACTCAAATAAATTCTTTCAAAAGGAAACCGGAAACGTACATTAACGTTGTATAAGTGAATCATTTTTTTGATGACTAAAAATCGTTGAAGCTGCACAATAATCAAAAGATGGTTTTTGATGTGCATGCCAAAAAAAAGTTTGATAAAATCTTCAACGGTAAAATTTTTTAAGTGTATGGCAAAGAAAAAGAAAACAACAGTGAGGTGGATACCGGTTTATGTAACCGGACGACCGGGATTTACGGATAAGGTAACTGAAGCGCTGACTCACTCCGGGCTTCCCTTTATGCCTGGTTATTACCACGACAGCAATGCCGCCATCGATCATACGCTGATATGGACAGATGAAAATACGTTGCTGAAACAGTATAAAGCTGCCATAGGTGCCCGCACCATCTGGAAGTACCGCCTTCGTTTCTTCCGAAATCTTCAGGAGTTTACGGATTTTATCCGTCCACGCATTACGGAAGAGTCCGAAGAAGCGTTGGAAACAGCTGCCTGAACAAAATTATCTGCTAACTTTACTTTATGAGTAAAGTAGTCATCCGCAGCTTCGATGAATTTGCCCGTTTTACCGGTAAAGAAATTGGCACATCAGGATACCACACCATCACCCAGGATCAGATTGATTTGTTTGCGAAAGCTACACTTGACTTTCAGTGGATTCATATCAACCCCGAACGGGCCCGGGAAGAAAGTCCGTTCGGTGGTACCATAGCACACGGCTATCTTACACTTTCATTGATTCCTTATCTGTGGGATCAGATTGCCGAAGTGCGCAACTATAAAATGCTGGTCAATTACGGCATTGAAGAACTGCGTTTTAACCAGCCTGTCCGGGTAAACGACCAGGTACGACTGCACGTAGCACTTAAAAACATCACCAACCTGCGCGGTATAGCAAAAGCGGAAATGAATATTACCATGGAGATCAAAGACAACCCTAAGCCGGCCTTTACCGGTACAATTTTATTTTTGTATCACTTCAAATGAAGGTACTTACAAATTCTGCCTCCAATCGGAAATATTTTGCTTCACGTCCAGTTAACCCATCTTCAGACAATTAATAATCAACAGCCGCTAAAAATACGGATATCAGACACGCGGACGTTTGATAGAAGTTATTGCATTTCTCTTTTTCCACCTCGGATAAAGATACAAAGCCGCAGCAGCGAAAAGCATAGCAATAAGCTGCGCATGCGACAGATAACCTTCGATAATAAAACCTCTTCCGGCATCACCGCGAAAATATTCCAGTGCAAACCTTCCAGCCGCATATAGGACTAAATAAATTAAAAACAACTGGCCATAAAATGTCCGATGCCTCAACACCAGCTGCAGTACTACAAATACACCGGCTATATACAGTGCCTCCGCCAGTTGCGTGGGAAACAACGGCGTATTGAGCGGCCGCGCCTGACAGGAAGGATTGGTAAAGGTAACACCCAAGATTAAAGTTGTAGGTTTACCGTAGCAACATCCGGCCATAAAACAACCCAGTCGACCAAAAGCATGCACCAAACAGGTTACGCCAGCCATAATATCGAGCATCGGATAGACAGGCAGTTTGTTTTTCCGAAAAAACCAAAGCATGGCAGGTACGGCCAGTAAAAAGGAACCATAAAAAACAAAACCGCTGCCGGTAACAAGCTTTCCCGGATTACGCAGGTAGTAGGAAGGCCCCTCGAAAAACAGCAACAGCTTACCTCCGATAAACGCCGCAGCAAACAACAAAAGAAAAAGATTATTAACCTGCTCGTAGGTTAAACCGACTTCCTTCCTGCCCCGGTAGTATAGGTACGCTACACCGGCAAGTGCACCAATGGCAATCAAAAATCCGTAGGAATAAACCGTAAACGGACCGGCACGAAATAATACAGGATACATGTAATACCCGTTAGCTTGCCTTGTAGGTAATCCGGTACACTACGTTAGCGTGATCATCCGAAACAAGCATTGAGCCATCGGGCATAATCAACACATCTACCGGCCGGCCCCACACCTTCTGCGTTTCATCATCCAGCCAGCCGCTGGCAAAAACTTCATAACCCAATGACCGGTTGTTGTTATCGATCTTTACCAACGTAACCCGGTAGCCGATTTTTTTCGACCGGTTCCATGAACCGTGTTCGGCAATAAAAATCTGGTTGCGATAAATCTCCGGAAACATGGTGCCCGTATAAAACTTCAGGCCCAGTGGAGCTACATGCGGGCCAAGGTTCTGAACAGGGGGCACAAAATCTTTACACGGTTTCTTGTGCCCGAATTCAGGGTCTTTAATGGTTCCGCCATGGCAATACGGATAGCCAAAATGCAACCCTTCGCGCGCAGCGTAATTCAACTCGCAGGGCGGTAAATCATCACCCATCATATCCCGGCCGTTATCGGTAAACCAAAGCTGTTTCGTTACCGGATGCCAGGTAAAGCCTACGGTATTACGAACACCCCGAGCAACAATCTCACGCCCGGTTCCGTCAGGGTTAATGCGGGTAATGGTAGCAAAAATTTCTTCTGACTCGCAGATATTGCAGGGTGCACCGACAGGAATATAAAGTTTGCCATCCGGCCCGAAAGCAATGTACTTCCAACCATGATGGGTTTTATCCGGATAACCATCTGTAACCAACACCGGTTTAGGCGGATTTCCTAAGTTTTTTTCAATGCCCGGGTAGCGCCAAACACGGTTTACTTCTGCCACATATAAATCTCCATCTTTAAAGGCTACACCATTCGGCATGTTCAGTCCGCTGGCTATGATCCATTTTTTGTCAGCCTTATAATCACCATCCTCATCCCGAACAGCATACACCTTATCGCCATTTCGGTTGCTGACAAACAGCGTTCCCGAAGGACTCAACGCCAGCGAACGCGCATTATCGACCTCAGCGTACACATCGATTGAAAATCCCTGTGGCATCTTGATCCGATCCAGAGGGAGTTTTTTCGATTCCTCGGTAAGCGCCGGCATGCTGCCATCATCAGTAGTTAATCTGGCTTCGGGCTGGGGCGGTTGTTCAGCCTCGCGTTTTTTATCCGGCGTGCACATTACCAGCACAACCAGTGTTGCAACAGTTCCTATGAACTTTTTCATCTCAGTTTTTTCAGCAAGGTAAAATTTAAACTATGGTTTTTAAAACCGGATTCCTGCAGCGGCACATCGTAAGGCTTGCCGGTGTATGCTTATCTTTGCGGCCATGATTTCAATAAACAACCTCTCCTACTATATCGGTGGACGGGCGCTCTATGAAAACGCAAGCATGTTCGTGCGTCCCGATGATAAAATCGGACTGATCGGACTCAACGGAAGAGGAAAATCAACCTTGCTGAAACTGATAAACGGTGAGTTGACGCCGGATGCAGGCACCATCAGCAAATCAAAAAATTGTACCATCGGATTTCTTAACCAGGATCAGCTTTCCTATCAGTCATCGGATTCCATATTAACCCTTGCCATGGGTGCATTTCGCAAGGTGGTGGATATGGAGCGCCAGATTGAACAGCTTATACACGAACTGGAAAACGAGTACAACGAAGATAAAGTTAACCGCCTTGCCCAGCTGCAGGAGAAGTACGATCAGGCCGGTGGTTATGCCCTGCAATCGAAAGCCGAAGAAGTGCTGGAGGGCATCGGCTTTTCAACACACGACCTGCACCGGCCACTCAATGAGTTTTCAGGAGGTTGGCGAATGCGCGCCATGCTAGCCAGGCTCCTGCTGGAAAGGCCTTCGCTGCTCATGCTCGATGAGCCCACGAACCACCTCGATTTGCCATCGATAGAATGGGTGGAAAACTATCTGAAGAATTATGAAGGTGCCGTGATTATTGTTTCGCACGACCGCCGGTTTCTGGATAACATTACCAACAAAACCGTAGAGGTTACGCGCCAACAACTCATCACCTACGAAGGCAATTACAGCTTTTATCTCGAAGAGAAAGCCCTGCGCGAGGAAATCCAGCAGAATGCATACGAAAACCAGCAGGCAAAAATCCGGCAGGCGGAACGCTTTATTGAGCGCTTCCGCGCCAAAGCCAGCAAAGCCCGTCAGGTGAAATCGAAAGAAAAGGCGCTGGAGCGAATGGAACGAATTGAAGAGGTGGTGAACGATGTGGCCGAAATACGTTTCCGTTTTCAGTTTAATCAGCAACCTGGGAAAACCATAGTTACATTAAAAAACATCTCGAAATCCTACGGAAGCCTGAGCATTCTGCACAACACTTCGGCAGAAATCATGCGCGGAGATAAGATTGCCCTGATCGGTGCAAACGGTCGCGGTAAGTCAACCCTGTTGCGCATACTTGCCGGAAACGAAACATTTGACGGCCAGCGCATACCGGGTTATAACGTTATTACCGGATTTTATGCGCAGCACCAGATTGAATCACTAAATCTGGAAAACGAAATGCTGGAAGAGCTGAAGCAGGCCGGTACGGGTAAGACGGAGCAGCAACTACGCAATGTGCTGGGTTGCTTTTTGTTTTCGGATGAAGACCATTTCAAGAAAATCAAAGTGCTATCGGGAGGAGAAAAATCACGTGTCGCACTGGCTAAAACGCTTATCTCAGAAGCCAACTTTTTGCTGCTCGATGAACCTACCAACCACCTGGATTTTATTTCGGAAAATATCCTCATTCAGGCCCTGCAACAATATGAAGGGACATTTGTGGTGGTTTCGCACAACCGCCATTTTATCAGCCAGGTAGCCAACAAAATCTGGTATATCGAAGACCATCAAATCAAAGAATACCCGGGCACATATGAGGAATACGATTACTGGCTCAAAAACCGAAAGATCAATGAGGCCTCCTCCAAAACTCCGGAAATGGTTCAGCCAAAATCAGTTAAGCAAACAAAAAGATCTGCGACTTCAGTAAACTTAAAGCATGAATTGAGCCAGACCGAAGCACGCATTGAGCAACTGGAAAAGGAGAAAGCAGCACTGGAGGATGAAATGATGAAACCCGAAGTGTATGCAGACTTTGAACGCCTGAGCACAATACAACAACGGTATAACGCAGCCGAAGAGGAATTAAAACAACTGCTTGTAAAGTGGGATAATCTGATCAGTGCTTCAATGTAGCGACAGCGATTCAAGCCACCAACTCAGCATAAGCAGCACTGCCAATACAACCACTGCAACCATCCTTGCCCATCTAGCTGAATGCTTATTCATAGCGCTACCGGAAGAGGTAACGAAACCTGAACGACACATCGTAGGTTATTGGCAAAACTTCATTATTCATATCCGACTTATAAACCGACTGCAGGGCGTAACGAACACCCGGAGCCAGGGCAATCCGGTATTTTTCTCCAAACCTGTAGCTCAGCTCAGTGCCGGCTACACCACTGAAGTAAACAGGACGATAAGGTGATGTCATTCCGGGTGTAATAACCGTACGGTTGTAACCGGAAAATTCCGGTGTAAGTACGCTTTGAACAAAGAAATCTGTTGCTACCCCTCCGTTTATCAATAGCGCCAGGCTGCCATCAAACACCACAAAACCTGCCTGAACGGGCACCGACATATACTGCAAGGAAGCAGTTACTTCATAAGGTGCCGTAACAATGAGATTCTCCTGATGATCAACAAATTCATTCAGCGAAGCATGCGCGGTGGAGGTCTCCATCATTACAATGCTCGAAGCATAAGAAGCCTGTTGATTAAGATATGCCAGGCCACCTTGTATAACCCATCGTTTAGCCAACCGGTAACCTACCTGCGCACCAACCGAATACGCCAGTCCGGATGAAGGTTGGGAAGGAACAGGCATGCGCACAGAATTCATCGAAAACGATGGCTGGGGTGATGAAACATTCGGATTGAAGGTGCCGGCACCAAAGCCAACGGAGGTCCACCATTTTTCTTTTACAGATTTTTTCTCCTTTTGCTGAAGCTTTCGTTCTTCATCTGCCAGTTTTGCAAGAAGCACCTGCCCCGGATCGGGAGAATTTTCGGGTAGATCGATTTTCAATGACTTGACCAATGCAGCCGGCTTTGGGACCTCATAAATAGATAGCGATGTCTTCCTGTCGCGAATAGAAAGCGTTTCCTTTCTGTCGCTGGTCTTTTCAGTATCAACATCCGGTATGCCGGCAAAAGACCTCGTATCCGTTGCTCGCGGCCTTTTCATCCCATCACTCCCACGATTTGGTTTTTCGGATGGATTCGAATGTTTAACGTGCTTATCATCAGCTAACCCTGAAACGGGAGGTGACTCATCAATTAAAGAAGCCTGAGGTTGTGTTGTTTCTCTTGCATCCGGAATACTCTGCTTATCAGATAGAACATAAATTCCGGTTATTCCCACAGCCAGGGCAAGCGAGGCAGCAGCTAACCATTGAAATACCTTGAGTTGCTTACGCGCACGTTGAGCTGCAGCTTTTTCCAATTCCAGTTCAATACCGGTCCATACGCGCCCATCAGGCTCAAACTCCGCATCGCGGAAAGCCTCCTGAAGTTCCTTTTCAAATTTTTTGTTTTCGCTCATAGCTCGCTTTCGATTGTTCGCGTTGAATTTTTTCCTGCAACAGCTTACGGGCGCGGGCAAATTGCGATTTGGACGTGCCCTCAGATATACCTAACATGCCTGCTATTTCCCTGTGGCTGTACCCTTCTATGGCAAACAGATTGAATATCACCTGGCAGCCGGAAGGCAATGATTGAATCATCTCGATGAGCTGATTTAACTGAAGTCCTGAT
>JANWWN010000036.1 GCA_025055435.1 Cyclobacteriaceae bacterium
TGTGGTGCGGGAAGCCGTTGTCATCCCATTCCACACGCAGCGCTTTCTTTCCTTCCAAAGCTGCCCATAGGGTATCAGCTATAACAGCCACTCCCTCACGTTTATGCGAGAATACGTCCATTTGTACCTTCATCACCTGCTTCACTCCCTGAATTTTACGGGCTGCGCTGTCATCAAAACTTTTCACTTTGCCCAGGAAACGCGGATTGCGCTCAACAGCTGCGTAGAGCATGCCCGGAATTTTTTTATCCAATCCAAAGGCAGCTTTACCGTTAACCTTTAACGGAGTATCCTGACGAGGCAGTGGCTTGCCGATGATTTTATATTCACTCCGGCTTTTCAGCTTAACATCTTTTGGCGGAGTAAGTCTGGAAGCATCTGCAGCCAGCTCGCCATACGATAATTTTCTGCCGGAAGGACGGTGTATGACAAAAGCATTCTCGGCATAACATTCGGCTTTGTTAACATTCCACTTTCGCGCAGCTGCTTCGATGAGCATCTCACGCGCTGTAGCGCCTACACGCATCAGGTGTTTATAGGCACCGCGTACGGTAGAACTGCCCCCGGTAAGCTGGCTGCCATATTTCGTCTGGCTTCCTGGAGCAAATACAATGTTGATATCGTTCAGATTGACTTCCAGTTCTTCGGCAATCATCTGAGGGACAACCTGGAAGGAGCCCTGACCCATTTCCGACCGGTGATTGAGGATGGTAATTTTTCCGGATGAGTCGATGAAAATAAAAGCATTAAGCTCGATGCCCAGGTCTTCGGCTGTATCAATGGCGAGCACGGCAGCTTCTTTACCTGCTGAAGGAAGGTAATACCCCAGTGCCAGCACGGCTCCGGTCATGCCACTGAGCCGGATGAATTCTCTTCGGGATAGGACAGATGTCTTCATGTTGTGTGGGTTTATTTAGCCGAAACTTTTTGTTGCATCAGGCGAGCTGCCGTTTTGATGGCTTTGCGAATACGCGGATACGTGCCACAGCGGCAAATGTGTCCCTGCATGGCGCGGTCAATATCGGTATCGGTAGGGTTGCTGTTTTTACTCAGTAGGTGGGCAGCGGCCATAATCTGACCCGATTGGCAATATCCGCACTGCGGTACCTGCTCCATAATCCAGGCCTGTTGTACGGGGTGGGAATTATCCGGTGAAAGCCCTTCAATCGTCAGGATTTTCTGATTATTTGCAGCAGCAACGGGTATGGAGCACGACCGCACCGGGTTGCCGTTGAGGTGTACAGTACAGGCACCGCACTGGGCCATGCCGCATCCGTACTTGGTGCCGGTTAGTCCGATAAGGTCGCGTAGTACCCACAACAATGGCATACGTGGGTCGGCCTCAACGGAATAGGTCTGGTTGTTAACGGTTAGATTAAACTGTGCCATAGAGGAGTGTGTTAGGAGGAAGCGAAAGAAATATACGAATTTACCGGCAATCGGGTTATGCAAACTACAGGAATGCGTTTACACGATGCTTCGGATGTGAATTTATCAAAATGAGAACTGTGAAAGTTTTTTTAAACGGCATTTGGCTGATGTGTGCGGTAATATCACTTCAGTGGGTGACCCAGGACCGCGGCAGTGTGGAGGTTATTGTGGAAAATGTGTCCCCTTTAAAAGGAACCTTACGCGCGGCTTTGTACGACAGCAAGGAAAAATTCATGAAAAAGCATGTGCAGGTAAGTGAAGTAAAAGTCACATCCCTCAACATGAGGCTCACATTCAACGATCTGCCATCGGGTGAATATGCATTCAGTATTTTTCATGACATTAATGATAACGGTGAACTGGATACCAACCTGCTGGGTATTCCCAAGGAGCCCTGGGGTTTTTCCAATAATGCCCGCGGAACATTCGGTCCGCCTGATTTTGAAGCAGCAAGTTTCAGGGTAAGTGAAAAAGTGGTTTTACAGGTGAAACTCAATAGGTAAATCTTAAAACCGTTTTCAGCGGTTCATGTTCGTTGCTGAATTTTTTTGCTCAAGCCAGAGTGCAGCAAATTTTTTCGCATCGGGAAAGAAGAGGTTGAATTCTTCCAGAAAACGGTCGTAGAAAATATTCAGGTCTTCAACGGCATGCTCCATATTGGAAATATGAGTAGTACGTCTGGCCATTCCTTTCAAGGCCCGGTCAATCCCTTCCAGTCGTGCGTAATTTACCAGCCAGTTGCCTTTGGTCATGAAAGACAACATGTATTTCACTTCGTCTGGTAAGATATTTTCATGTTGTTCCATCAACCGGTACACCTGTTCCGCATAGTCGGGCAACAGTGTTTCATGGTGGTTGTTCCAGTTGCGGGCCAGAAAATGATCGTAAAAAATGTCGATAATCACTCCGGCGTAATGACGGTATCGCGCACGCAGTCGTATCTTGCCCTGCTGAACGGCAGGATGGTGGTCGGTAAATTCATCCAGTGCACGATGCAACTCAATTCCAACGGCTATTTCATATTCATACTGGTCATACAGGTTACGTCCTTTAACAAAATCGCCTATGAAATTCCCTACCATGATTTTCGGATGGTTGCCCGATAAATACAGATGTGCCAGGAAATTCATGGTACAAAGTAAAAATGTTCGGGAGCGCGCGAAAGTAAACCGTCAACAAAAAAATTTTGATTATCGGCATACAAATAAGCAACTTAAGGCTTTAAAACCTGTTCCTATGGCGCTGGCACAACTCAAGCTGCTGGTAAATCTGGCCCGTATTGACGGAGAGATTTCCGAACGTGAACGGAAGTACATCACTACCATTGGTCTTGCCAACGGTATTCCGCAGGATGACATCACACCTCTGTTCAATCAGCATCACGATTATATTGACCTCAACCACCTGAACAATCAGCAGAAGTTCAACTACATCGTTAGTCTGGTGCAGCTGATGAAAATTGATGAACGGCTTTATCAGGAAGAAATACGTTATTGTGCTGCGGTAGCCTCGCGGTTGGGCTATGATCAGGCCGTGATGTTTGATTTAATGCTTCATGTCCGCGAGGCGATGCAGCAGAAAGAACTGGAAGCGTTGAAACAAATAACGGAACAATACCTGTCATCTAAACAGGGTTAACCGGCTTTCAATGAAAATCCAAATCAGGTTTAATAAAAAGAAAACATCTTCGCGGTTAGTACAATGTAATTGTTAACTTGGCAATGTTATGAGGATATTCATTTTATGCGGGATTATTATTGCCGCAGCATGTTCAACCCATCGCGAAAATCAGCCGCGTATTTCGGTAACCGGTTTAGACGGAGTAGTGTATTATGAACCCGAAGTAACCGAAGACACCAAAAAGAAACTGGACAGCGCTCTTCAGGAAGCGCAGAAGAATTTTGAAGCCGACCCATCGGAGGCCAATTACATCTGGCTTGGCCGCCGGCTGGCCTACCTGTCGCGTTATGAAGATGCGGTTAAGGTGTTTACCGAAGGCCTTCAAAAATATCCTGACTCTTACCGTTTGCTTCGTCATCGCGGTCACCGGTATATAACGCTCCGCCAGTTCGATAAGGCGATTGCCGACTTACAGATGGCTGCCTCACTCATCCGTTATCCACTGGAAATTGAACCAGACGGACAACCCAACAAACTGAACATCCCGTTATCCACCGTTCAGTTTAATATCTGGTATCACCTTGGGCTCGCCCATTACCTGAAGGGAGATTATGAGAGTGCGGAAAAAGCCTACATTCAATGTCTGGAAGTTTCAGATAACGATGACTTGCTGGTGGCCACAGCCGACTGGCTGTACATGACCTACTGCCGGATGAAGAAAATGGAGGAAGCTGCCAAAGTGCTGGAGTTGATTCGCGATGACATGAAGATTGTAGAAAATGATTCCTATTACAAACGATTAAAGATGTACAAAGGACAGCTCCAGCCCGAAGAAGTATTGAATGTTGGTGAAAATGCGGAAGACCGGGATCTGGCGCTGGCTACGCAGGGATATGGTGTAGGGAATTACTATTTGTGTCAGGGTGATACAACTCGGGCGATTGAAATTTTCAAGCAGGTTAAAAACGGAAAGCACTTTGCAGCCTTCGGCTTTATAGCTGCGGAGGCAGACCTGGAGCGGTTAAAACCATAATTTCCTAGTTTGCGATTTCGGTTACAGAACATCTATTAACAATACTAAGTGTTAGTTTTTTAAAATCATCATAGCATTTATTTACAGATTCCATATGAGCACCAATTGCTCCGTCTGCAGGCCGAAGCAGAAACATGGGCTTGTGTGCTTCCATTGACATGGGTGCAAGGGAATAGTAATGTTTTAAAAGTCCAATACAATTAGGATCTGCATCCACTGACTCAGGAATTTTATTTGTGTGGAGGACATGTTCTGCATAATAAGTTGGTATTCTTTCAGCCCATTTTATATACGATTTTACCGGTCTTCCTTCCAGTGCTTTGTACTGCATAATGATATATCCTGCCGGTAAAAATTCTTTGTCCGGGATTTTAATGTTGAAATCCTGAGGTGCCCTATCCTGTCGGTCCTTCCATTCTTTTTTCCAGTGATGCAAGGTTTGACCCAGGTTTTTAATTCCCTGAAGAGAAAATAAATCAGATGCAACGGGCATTACTATGTAGTCCGAACTGATTGTCACACTGCGATTAATTGCTCCTAAGTTAGGCCCAACATCGACCAATACAAAAGAAGCCTGAAATTGGTGGGCTGCATCTTCGATGATGGTATTAAAAATACTGGTTACCTTGAATGAGTAGATGTCTCTATTAAGACACTCCAGCCAGACTTTGCTAAGTTTGTCTTCGAGCGTTGACAGAGAAAGGTCTCCTATAACTAAAGCAAGGTTTTCATTGATGTGTTCAAGGTAAACATGTCGGTATGGTTCGCCGGAAACAACGGGGGTTATGGAGTTCAGTAATGTTGGAGGTGCTTCCTGGGAGTAAATATCCTCAAGCCTATCCGAATTCAGAAAAAAGGATGTGAGATTAGATTGGGGGTCCAAATCAACGGCAACCGTTCTGTAGCCTAACTCCGACAACATCCATGCTACATGATAAACACATGTAGTCTTGCCAACTCCGCCTTTATTATTAAAAAATGTAATCGTTTTCATAGCCAATTCTTATTTATGGGAATGCTGACTTTAAAGGTTGTTTGGTGGTCTAAATCGAATTCAGGTTCACCGTTACCATTTATTTTTAATTCATGAATTGCGCGCCTAACTCCATAGTTAAACTTGTTAACGTAACCCAATATTTTCAGCGCTTCAGCAAGCACTATATTCCGGTAATCACTTGCATTGGGGAAATTCTCTTTAGTAACCTGACCGAAAAGTCCACCCGGATTAATTATTTCAATACGGTTGTTGAATTCATAAAAATAGATGGGCGCGTTCGATTCATAATTTCTGTGCATGATACTGTTCATCGTTAGTTCGCGAAGAGCCCAAAACGGATAATTTGAAATTTCTTCCTCACGAAAACTGTTTGATCTTATCGGGCGGGTTTTAATTAAGTTGGCTCGAATAAAATCATCCAGGTTTTTTAATTCTGTAATCAAAGCACCTGAAAACTTTTTTTCAAATAAGAGTTTACTGGTTGTGTCATCACCTGAAAATTTTAAATATTGGATGTAAGCCCCTGGAATAAAAAATTCCGGATTTAGTCCAAATACCAGAATTCCGCCATTGGTAGGACAATTGTTTTTAAGATCATAAAAACGAAGTGATGCAAGTTGACTTTCCGGTGAGCGGTTGTTTTGAGATAAAGTATCCTTGTCTATCGCCAGAGGAAGATAGCTTGTTCTGAATAATTCCAGGCTGATATCCTCCATAGAAGCTCCAAGGGCAGGCGCAAGGTCAAAGCTTTTAGCGTAAGAGGCCCTTCGTTCAGTTAATGTTTTTTCTTCCTCTACGGTAGCAATAGCTTGCCGCGGGCCGACACGTATCCAACATCTCCCATCGAACCGAACAGGTGGATAACTGCTTGGCAGAACCTCCACTACTACAACTTCTCCTTCATCAAAAGGAATTACCGGGTGCACAACAAGGGATGGCGGAGGTAAAATCCGACCATTTGCTTTGATATTACCAATTTGCTGTAACTGCTCATCTCTCCATCGCATGCCGGCTAATGAGCCATTATCGTTTACGCCCAAAAGAATATATCCAGATCTTTTACGGTTGGCATAATCGTTTGCAAAGGCACAAATAACCGGACCTAATTTATCTTCACGAATAGAAGTAGTCCGTTCGATGGTATCACTTTCCAGGTCCTGCAAAAGAGCTAAAACCTTGTCCTTTGTCATGGGTAAAACTTACTTTCTGACAAAGGTAATCTTTATCGGGTTCCAGTTGGTTCCTTATTTGTTCAGTTAGATTTAAATATAGGGTTCAGCGTGCCTTTTCAGGGATTAACTACCCGAATATGCAGCTCCTTCAGTTGTTCTTCTGAAACCGGTGACGGTGTGTCAATCATCATGTCCCTTCCGGCGTTGTTTTTCGGGAAGGCGATGAAATCACGGATGGAGTCGGAGCCGCCAAACAGGGCACACAGCCGGTCGAAACCAAAGGCAATGCCGCCATGCGGTGGCGCTCCGTATTCAAAGGCTTCCATCAAAAAGCCAAACTGTCTTCTTGCTTCCTCATCCGAAAAGCCCAGTAGCTTAAACATGCGTTGCTGGGTGGGTCTGTCATGTATGCGTATGGAGCCGCCGCCTATTTCGGTGCCATTCAAAACCATGTCATACGCATTGGCGCGCACTTTTCCCGGCTCGGTCTCCAGCATGTGCAGGTCTTCTGACTTGGGTGAGGTAAACGGGTGGTGCATCGCGTGGTAGCGTTTTGTTTCTTCATCCCACTCCAGCAGCGGGAAGTCCAGCACCCAGAGCGCAGCATAATCATCCTTTTTGCGCAAGCCCAGTTTATCGCCCATCAGCAGGCGGAGCTCGTTCAGCTGCTTACGCGCAGTTTGCTTTTCTCCAGCCAATACCAGCATCAGGTCACCGGGTTTTGCACCAAAACGCTCTGCCCATTTTTTCAGGTCATCAGTACTGTAGAATTTATCTACTGAGGATTTGAACGTTCCGTCCGTTTTGTATTGTACATATACCAGACCTTTAGCGCCTATCTGCGGACGCTTTACATAATCCGTCAGTTCATCCAGTTGTTTGCGCGAATAACCTGCACAACCCGGAGCGCAGATGCCAACCACCAGGTCGGAGCCATCGAATGCGCCAAAGTTTCTTCCGGAGGTAAAATCAATTCCTGCTGTCGGATTTTTCAGTTCAACAAACGGCATACCGAACCGGATATCGGGTTTGTCGGACCCGTAAAGGCGCATGGCATCGTCATAAGTCATGCGTGGAACGGGCGGCAGTTCGATGCCTTTCACGGTTTTAAACAGGTGGCGGATGAGTCCTTCAAATGTATTGAGGATATCTTCCTGCGTAACAAACGACATTTCGCAGTCAATTTGGGTAAACTCCGGCTGGCGGTCAGCCCGGAAGTCTTCATCGCGAAAGCACTTAACAATCTGATAGTACCGGTCAAAGCCCGACACCATTAACAGTTGTTTGAACGTTTGTGGTGATTGCGGCAACGCATAGAACTGTCCGGGATGAAGCCGGGAAGGCACCACAAAATCGCGGGCGCCTTCCGGAGTGGATTTAATCAATACGGGTGTTTCCACTTCAATGAAATTCAGGTTGTCCAGGTAAGCGCGGGTCTGGCGGGCCATCTGATGCCGCAGCTCAAGGTTTTGACGTACCGGGTTTCGGCGTAAATCCAGATAACGGTACTTCATACGCAAATCATCACCGCCATCCGATTCATCTTCAATGGTGAACGGAGGTACTTTGGAAGGGTTGAGTACTTCCAAATCACCAACGCGCACTTCCACATCACCGGTTGCCAGCTTATCGTTTTTGGAAAGGCGCTCGGCCACTTTCCCTGTTGCACGAATAACGTACTCGCGTCCAAAACTGCGGGCTCTTTCTATCAACGCCTGTTCGGTAACGCCTTCTTCCAGCACAAGCTGCGTGATGCCGTAGCGGTCGCGCAAATCAATCCATAAAATCCCGCCCTTATCGCGTATGCGTTGAATCCATCCGGTAAGGGTTACGGTTTGATTTACATGCGACAGGCGCAGTTCTCCGCAGGTATGGGTACGTAGCATAGCGTTTAGTACTTTTGTAAGAAATTGAAGGCGCGAAGTTAATAATTGCATGTTTTTATCGTTCATCAGCTAACGATTTGGTTATGAAGCGAATTATCCTTTTTGCGCTGTTCCTTGCTTTTTCGGGATTTACCGAACCTAAACTGGTGAAAACCAAAATTGCCGAGGGCATGACGGTAAGTCTTCCGAAATCCTTCAGGCCGATGGATGAACTGGACCTGACGCAGCGTTATCCGTCCGTTCGCCAACCCATAGCTGCCTTTACCAATGAAGAACGGGAGGTGGATTTCAGTGTTAATCTTTCCGCTACCCAGTGGCCGGATACCAATCTGGAACTTGCACGTAAATTTTTTAAGGCAGGTATCTACAACCTGTTTGATAATGTGGAGATGATAGACGAAGGCATACACCAGATTCACGGCCGTGATTTTATTTTTTTTGAATTTGAATCGCGCGTTAAAGGCGACAGGCGCGATGCCAGTTTGGCGGAGCCTGTGCTGAAGTACACCTATATTCAATATCTGGTTGAGCCCGGACGCACGCTGGTATTTTCCTTTCATTGTCCGCGCAGGCTGCAAAGCGACTGGCAACCTACGGCCCATGCCATCATGAAAAGCATTAAGTTGAAGTAAGTGGAAGATTTATTTTCAGATGCACACTTCATGCGTGAAGCGCTGAAAGAAGCACGCAAGGCACTGGATGCGGGTGAAGTTCCGGTAGGCGCGGTTGTCGTGTGCCAGAACCGCATTATTGCCAGAGCTCATAACCAAACTGAAAAACTAACCGATGCCACCGCCCATGCCGAAATGCTGGCCATGACGGCTGCGGCTAATTATCTGGGCTCGAAGTACCTCAATGAGTGCACGTTATATGTAACCCTTGAACCTTGTGTAATGTGTGCCGGCGCGCTGGCCTGGGTACAACTCAGGCGCCTGGTATTCGGAGCATCCGACCCCCAGCGCGGATACCGGTTGGTGCAGGGAAAGGTGCTTCATCCCCGAACAGAAGTGGCACACGGCATAGCAGCCGATGAAGCCGGAGAACTAATGAATATTTTTTTTAGGTCCATCCGTCAAAAGTAAATGCAAACGTGTGTGAAGTGAATGTCGTAGCAATCTGTATCAGATTGATTGTTTTAGCTGAACTTAATTTCCGCTCTTTTGTTTTGAAGTGTATATTTGACGGCCTTAAACAAATAAACCCCGATTGCTATGCCTTTTACATTGCCGAATCTGCCCTATCCGTTTAATGCACTTGAGCCGCACATTGATGCCCGTACCATGGAAATTCACCATGGTAAACACCACAATGCCTATGTAACGAATCTGAATAATGCCATTGCCGGCACCGATGCGGACAAGCTGACGATTGAAGAGATTTGCAAAAATATTTCCAAATATCCCGTAGCGGTACGCAACAACGGTGGTGGTCATTATAACCACAGCCTGTTCTGGACGATTATGGCGCCCAATGCAGGTGGTGTACCAACCGGAGCATTGGCCGATGCCATCAATGCTGCGTTTGGCAGCTTCGATGAATTTAAAAATAAATTTTCGGCCGCAGCAGCAGGTCGTTTTGGTTCAGGCTGGGCCTGGTTGATTGTAGATGCGGATAAGAAGCTCCAAATCACATCCACGCCCAATCAGGATAATCCGCTGATGGATATTGCCGAAGTAAAGGGAACACCGATACTGGGTCTGGACGTGTGGGAGCATGCCTATTATCTGCATTATCAAAACCGCAGGCCGGATTATATAGCCGCCTGGTGGAATGTGGTAAACTGGAGTGAGGTGGCCAAACGTTTTGCGGCAGCTTTGTAACCTTTATTCGTTGATTAGAATAAAAAAAGACAGGCTATCCGGCCTGTCTTTTTATTTATAAGCGTTGTTCTTTAACGAAGAATATAGGCCACTCCTCCGCGCAGGGCAAAATCACCTTCAAAGAAAAAGTCGCCCAGCAGTTCAATTCGTACTTTCTTTTTCAACGGAATCGAGCCGCCTAACCCCAGAGAAAAATCGTTAACGCCAATTAAACCGCGGGCGCGTGCCAGAATGTAATCATTGAAATAGTAACGGGCCCCAAAGGCAAAGCTTTCACGTGCTTCGGTCCATACTTCAAGGCCGGCTGAAATTGAAACTTTGCGCACCACAAAGTAATTCAACTCAAAACCAATCTGGGCTTTGCTGAACAACTTGTTGTTATCGGTTTTAAGCAGGTCCATGCCCGCACCCAGCATGAAATCGTTCGAACTTTGGGAAAAGGCGGTGAGGGATAAGATGAAAATCAAAAAGAACAGAATGCGGTTCATATTCACGATTTGTTTGCTCAAATATAATCGTTAGCGATTTATCGGGTTATTAAATAACAGATAAGTCAGCTGCGGTCTTCGATTAATTTCTGAATAGCCAGGTATTCATCGCGCAGGCGAGCGGCTTCCATAAACTCCAGTTCCTTAGCTGCTTTTTCCATGGCTTTACGGGTTTGCTCGGCCATTTTCACCAGTTCGTCTTTGGTTAAATAGGCCAGTACCGGGTCAGCGGCCAGACTGGGCGTTTCGGCTTCAACGTAATATTTTTTAGCAGACTTTTTCGAATCGGCAACCTTGGTTTGTTTCAGGATGGCATCTTTCGATTTGGTAACGGTTTGCGGAGTAATGTTGTGTTTCAGGTTGTAATCCATTTGTGCTTTACGCCTGCGGTTGGTTTCGTCTATCGCTGTTTGCATAGACTCGGTGATGGTGTCGGCATACATAATGACGTAGCCGTTTACGTTACGTGCAGCACGACCGATGGTTTGTACCAATGAGCGCGGGTTTCGTAAAAATCCTTCTTTGTCGGCATCGAGAATGGCCACCAGCGATACTTCCGGCAGGTCCAGTCCTTCGCGCAGCAGGTTTACGCCTACCAGCACATCGAAAGTACCCAGTCGCAGTTCGCGCAGAATTTCAACGCGGTCGAGCGCAGTAACTTCGGCGTGAATGTAGCGACATTTTACACCGGCTTTATCAAGATAACGTGCCAGTTCCTCAGCCATGCGCTTGGTGAGCGTGGTTACAAGCACCCGTTCATTTCGCTTTACACGTATATCGATTTCTTCCAACAGGTCATCTATCTGATTGCGGCTGGGGCGCACGTCAATCTGCGGGTCCAGTAATCCGGTAGGACGAATGAGTTGTTCAACCACCACACCTTCCGATTTGCGCAATTCGTATTCACCGGGTGTGGCGCTTACGTAGATTACCTGATTTATCATTTCTTCAAACTCGGCAAAGGTGAGTGGCCGGTTATCCAAGGCAGAAGGAAGACGGAAACCGTAATCCACCAGGTTAACTTTTCTCGACCGGTCGCCGCCCCACATCGCGCGTATCTGCGGTACGGTAACATGGCTTTCATCAATAATCATCAGGAAGTCATCCGGAAAATAATCCAGCAGGCAGAAAGGTCGCTGGCCAGGTTTCCTTCGGTCGAAATAGCGGGAGTAGTTTTCAATTCCCGAGCAGTAGCCCAGTTCGCGTATCATTTCCAAATCAAATTCGGTGCGTTCTTTTAGTCGTTTTGCTTCCAGATGTCGTTTTTCCGATTCGAACATACCTACCTGAAGCACCAGGTCGTCTTGTATTTCGCGAATGGCCTGTTGCAGCGTTTCTTTTCCGGTAACGAAAAGATTGGCCGGAAAGATGGTGACGGTTTTTTCGTCCGATATTTTTCTTCCGGTAACCGGGTCAATGCGATGAATGGCTTCTATTTCATCACCAAAAAAATAGATACGGATGGCATAATCGGCGTAGGCAAGAAAAATATCAACCGTATCGCCCTTAACCCGGAAAGTGCCGCGTTTAAAATCCGCTTCGGTACGGTTGTACAGAATATCCACAAGGGAAAACAGCAGGCGGTTACGCGGCAGGAGCTCACCGGCTGTCAGGCGGATTACATTTTTTCCGAACTCATCCGGATTGCCGATTCCATATATACACGATACCGAAGCCACCACCAACACATCTCTTCGACCGGTAAGCAGGGCTGAGGTGGCGCTGAGCCGAAGTTTTTCGATTTCTTCGTTGATGGATAAATCCTTCTCGATATACAAGTTGGATGAAGGGATGTACGCTTCGGGCTGGTAGTAATCGTAGTAAGAGATAAAATACTCTACGGCATTTTCCGGAAAGAAGGATTTAAACTCGCCATAGAGTTGCGCTGCCAGGGTTTTATTGTGGCTGAGAACCAGCGTGGGCCGGTTAACGCGTGCCACCACATTGGCCATGGTAAATGTTTTACCCGAACCGGTAACACCCAGGAGCGTTTGGTGCGGCACACCATTAAGTATGCCCTGCACGAGCTGTTCAATGGCTTGCGGCTGATCGCCCGTAGGCTCGAAATCACTTACCAGTTTAAAGTCCATGGCGCTTCGGAAATATACAGTTCAAAAGCGCCAACGGACAAACGTTTCGGTTGGTTCAATGATTTAACGGTTCCAGATGTTCCACGATTTTTCGGCCTGCAAGTACAGCATTTCCAATCCGTTCTTGATGTGGGCATCGCGCATTTCGGCTTTTTGCAGGAACATCGTGCGGGCCGGGTTGTAAATCAAATCGTACACCCAGTGATTTTTGGTGATATGTTCATAGGGTATGGGCGGATAACTTTCCGTGTCCGGGTGCATACCCAGCGGGGTCGTGTTAATAATAAGCCGATGTTCTTTAATGACCTGGGCGTTAAGGTCTTTGTATGTGAACTGGCCTTTTTCCTTATTTCTTGACACCAGATGAAACGGAATACCCAGGCGGTTTAATGCTTCCTGAACAGCTTTGGATGAGCCGCCCGTTCCAAGTATAAGCGCTGTTATGTTTGACTTTTCCGGCATCCAGCGGTCCAGGGTTTCATAAAAGGCATCAGCATCGGTGTTGTAACCGTAGCGTTTACCATCTTTAAATTTGATGACATTAACGGCTCCTATTTTTCTGGAGTCAGGACTAAGTTCATCCAAAAAGGGGATAACCTGTTCTTTGTAGGGAAGCGTTACATTCAGGCCGGTTAGTCCTTTTGTATCCTTAATGAGTTGTTCCAACTCGTTGATAGTATTAAGCTGAAACAGTTCATATCGATGGTCGCGCAGTCCTTCGCGAAAAAATTTTTCATCGAAATACTGCTTTGAAAAAGAATGGCTTACAGCCGATCCGATTAATCCGAATACTTTTTCCATAGGTTGGTTTTAGGTTCTGGTTCTGAGTAACGAGGCGGTCTTTTCAATACTGTACACCAGCAACACACCGAGTGCCATCATAATTAAAGCACCGATGAGCTGGGGATCTTTGCCGGTTAGTGAAAGATAGTCCCACGGCATTACACTTACATCGTAAATAACGGCACGTTCACCGGTTTCGGTGGTGCGGTATTCCAATGCGTGGCGCCACGGCCATATTTTATTAAGCGAGCCCAGCATGAAGCCCGACAGTAAGGCAACGGTAAAATTGTGGTAGTTGTCCAGTATCCAGGTAAGCAGGCGTGAAAAAGAGATGATTCCGGTAATGCAGCCAAGGGCAAACACAACCAACACGGGAATATTAACCTGCAGCAGTGCGTTTACCATGAACTGATATTTACCAAGAAGCAGCAAAATAAATGCACCGGAAATACCCGGCAAAATCATGGCGCAGATGGCGAGCACACCTGACAGGAAGATGAAAGGAAGATGGTCGGGCGATTGAGTGGGAGTAAGTACAGTTATGGTGTATGCTGTTACAATGCCGGCAATAAATGCTACTGCGGTTGCCATGTTCCACTTTTTGATTTCGCGCGTAACCAGCGGACCTGAGATGAGTATCAGGCCGAAGAAAAACGACCACAGCAGGATGGCATGGTGCTGCAGTAAATAGTTTACCAAACGTGCCAACGACAACAAGCTGGTAAGAATACCCAGCAAAAGGGTGAGCAGGAAAGGGGCGTTGATTTTCCGCAACAGTTCCCTGATGCGCAGCTGTCTGAGTAAGCGCAGGGCTTCCAGGTCAACAGCCCGGATACTGTGCAACAACTCGTTGTAAATGCCGGTAATGAAAGCAACCGTACCACCCGAAACACCGGGTATTACATCTGCCGCGCCCATGCTTAGTCCTTTGATGAAAAGAACAATATAATCAACTGGTCTGCGCAAATCAGTCCACTTCAAATGGAGGAGCGGTGTTCGACTTTTTTCGTTCAATGCCGAGGAAATGCAGGAACGTATCTCCACGTAAGCCCAGCCGGATGGTTTCCAGCGGAATGACTTCCTGGGGAGCGATGTTACCCAGATTTACATTGGCGCCCAGTAGCTTAATGAACCAAACCTGTTGTGCCTTTTGCGGAGCCTCCCAGATGATTTTTTCAAAAGGGATTTTGGTGAGGATTTCCTGTACAAGGCCGGAGCGTACTTCACCGGTTGAACGGAACAATCCTACGTTACCGCTCTCGCGTGCTTCGCCAATTACTTTCCAGGCACCCGCTTCCAGTTCCTTCTGCATCAGTTCAATCCACATATAAGGCGGGATAATCTTTTCGGCATCCTTCGAACCGACTTCCGATAAAACAGTAACCTGTTCGGACAGCTTGCTGATGTAATCGCATTTTTTATCATGGTCCATGTCAATCGAACCATCCGATACTTCTGCGAAACTCATCCCATATTTGTCGAGCAGCCTGCGGTAATCGTCAAACTGGTCACGGATAACAAACGCTTCGAAAAGCGTGCCGCCAAAGTAGGCCGGTATGCCGGCATCTTTATACACTTTTAATTTATCCTTCAGGTTGGGAGTAACAAACGAAGTTGCCCAGCCCAACTTAACGATATCCACGTGCTCGGCACATGTTGCAACAAAATCTTCTGCTTCCCGTACGCTCAGGCCTTTATCCATGGCCATGGTAAAACCGTATTGCCTGGGCTTACGGGTGCGCTCAGGCAGGTTTTTCAATTCGAAGTTCATTACGTGCTTTCTTTTCTGAATTGTTCAATGATTTTGAACAGCGCCTTTTGGGTTTCGAGTTGGGGGAAGAACTCGTACAACGTAGCGTGTCCTTCAAAGTTCAAAATTAGTGCATTTTCAAGATAATTAAATGCTTCTTTAAAACGGCCAGCCTCAATCAGGTAAACGGTCATGCGATAGTAGAGGTCCGCTTCATCGGGCAACTCATCCAGTCCCTGCAGCAATACGTTGGCTGCTTTCTGATAATCTCCCTGTTCGTAATAAATGTAGGACCAGTTCATCCAGATTTCCGGGTCTTTGGGGTCGAGGCGCGATGCTTCTTCATAGGCATCAATGCTCGAAATGATGTTGCCTACTTTAAACTCGGCATGTGCAACGGCTTTCCAGTATTCCGGATTTTCGGCATGGAGTTTCAGTGCCTTATTATAAAAGTGCAGAGCCTGATACCACTTCTCCTGTTTTTCAAGGCATACTCCTGCGCCAAACCAAGCTTCATCGTACATGGGGTCCAGTTTGGCTGCTTTCTGGTAATATTTTACGCCCAGGTCGTATTGTTCCATGCTTTCGTAGGCTGCCCCGATGGAGCAATACACTTCAGCGCTGGGTCCTTCGAGTTCAACGGTTTTTTGAAACGCCTCGAGTGCTTCGCGGTAGCGGCCCATATTCATGTAGGTATTGCCCGTGTTGAAGTAGGCCGAGGCAAAAGTGTCGTCTATGGTAATGGCATAATCATAGGCATGCAGCGCTTCTTCGTACTGACCCAACTTGTTGTATACGATACCCAGATTATACCAGGCTGCCGCTGAGTAGGGGTCTTCATCAATAAATTTTTTGTAATAGTCGATGCTGCTTTCCAGCTGGCCGGTTATGTCCAGGCAGTAGGCCAGTTCGTAAAGCGCACCTTCGTGACTGAGGTTGTATTCGATAGCCTGTTTATATGCTTCAATGGCTTTATCGAATTGTTCCATGTGCTGATGAGCAAGTCCGATGTTGAAATAGATTTCATCTTTCTCATCCGAGAAGTCGAGTGCCTGTTCAAAGCACATGAGCGCCTGCTCATAGTTTTCCTGTGCAGCAAATAAACTGCCTTTGGTTAACAGTATTTCCGGATCGTTCGGCTGGAGATTCTCGGCTTGTTCCAGTAATTGAAGAGCTTCCTGAAATTCCTGCAACTGTATAAGCACCTGGGCTTTTATAACCAACAACTGCGTGGAATATGGAAACTGCGATATGGCCATGTTAACGGCCTGCAATGCGCGGTTGTATTTTGCGCGGATGAGGTAGAATTCAATGATCTCCTCAAAATCTTCTATGTCAAAAAACTCGGTTTTCTTTTTGCGCAGGTGGTCTTCAAAGCGTTTTATCAGGTCGTTCCCCTCGTCCTCGCGCTTGCGGTATTCTTTTGCCATGGGCTGGAAGGTTTTCCGAAAATAGTAATTTCCGGCAAAGCTACCTATTATTTTGAATTTTCAGCAGGTCCAGGTAATACGAACAGCACCAGTCGATTGTTGACTCAAACGATTGAAACGAAAATCCGAGGCGATGCTTTATTTTTCTGTTGTCGTAGGCAAAGAAGGTGTCTGCCAACTGTGCAGTCTCGCGGGTTATCAGCGGGTCACCGCCCAGCCGGGCGCGCAGCTGCTCCATGCTGCTGAGCACTTTCAGAAAATTACCCGAAACTTTAATCGAAGGTGGTCTGCGTTGAAAACGTTTGGCAACGGCATCAAAAAAATTTTTAAATGTAACCGTGCCCGCATTGGCGATAAACCGCTCACCTTCGAAGCCTGAGAAATACAGTTTTACTGCCAACGTAGCTGCATCGCGACCGTCAACGTAGTTCAATGAGCCTTCGATATAAAAAGGCATTTCTTTCCATACATATTTAAATAAGCGAGCGCTGCTGTTGTTCCAGTTGCCCCGGGTAAGGATAACAGACGGATTAAGTATTGCGGTTGAAAGTCCTTCTTCCTGCGCACGGAATACCTCCAGTTCTCCGCGGTATTTTGATTCGGCATACCAGGTATTCAGTGCACTGTCGGTCCATGGGTTATCTTCGTCTATTACTGTTTGGTTTTTTTTTCGTCCCAGCGCTGCCACCGAGCTGATATAAACCAGTCTTTTTATACCGAGATTGATGCAGGCATTAACAACGTTGCGCGTTCCGGTAACGTTGATTTGAAACAGTTCCTTGCGTTGGCGCGGATTGAAGGATACAAGTGCAGCAGCATGGATAACACCATCAACACCGGTGAATGCTTCGTGCAGTGATACCGGATCGGTAACATCACCTTCACGCCAGATAAGTTTTTCATTGGTTGGGTTTTCGGGTTTTAGTTTACGCGTTATAGCCACTACCTGATAACCATCGTTCATCAGTTGCTGAATTATGGCATTGCCTAAAAGACCTGTGGCACCGGTTACTGCGATCATTATGTTAAAGTGAGTAATTCAATAGTGGCAAAGATAAAAGTTTACGGAAGGGTCTGGATTTTATCGCTTCTTCAAGCACCTGGGTATGAACCAGGTTGTGGCAATCACTGCCGGCAAAGTGCACCCATCGTTCTTCAATCATCAATCGTGCAAGGTCGGCTGTAGCTTTGCTGTAGTAGCCGGTTAGCGATGCCAGGTTAAGTTGTAACAAAACACCGCGCGCAATCAGGTCTTCCAGTTTGTCCGGATGCTGTTGGTAGAACATATATCTTTCGGGATGCGCGAGAACAGGTTTATATCCTGAGGTGATTAGTGCGAAGATAATGTTGTTCAGGTTCATCGGCTCGACCATGAAGTTAAGCTCGAACAGGAGGTATTGACTACCGAATGTGAGCAGGGTTTCTTTGGCTGCAACCCTTGCAGCAAGACTTTCATCGAGGTAGTATTCCGCAGCGGCCGAAATTTCGATATCGATATTTTTTTCTTGCAGATAAGTTTTTAATGCCTCACATTTTTCCAGGATATCAGCCGGTGCGTTTCGGTAGATGTCGCTCATGATGTGAGGCGTGGTGATAAGTTTGGAAAATCCCAGTTGTTTCAGTTTAAGAATTACCTCAGCGGCCTCTTCAAAACTCTGAACGCCGTCATCGAGGCCGGGCAACAGGTGCGAGTGCAGGTCTGTTCCCAAAGCCTGAACGGGAGTTGCTTTTCTGAACCATTTAAACACTTTTACCTAACAACTTTTTTAGTGCTCCGGATTTCCGCTCTTCGTAGTAACCATAACCATAAGCGCTGTCGGTTGATGCGGGCAGCGCATTGAGTACGGCAGTAACATGGGTAAACTTATGCAACCGGATGATGCGTTGCAGGGTATTGAAAAATTCCTTTCTGGAGTAGTTTGCGCGGAAAACATAAATGGCAACATCACTTTGCCGGATGGCCATGATGCCGTCAGTAACCAGCCCTACGGGTGGAGTGTCCATTAAGACCACGTCGTAAGCGTTTTTCAGATTATCCAGCAGTACACCGAAATCCTGGTGCATAAGTAATTCAGCCGGGTTGGGTGGCATCGGTCCCGGTGGTATATAGTGGAAGTTTTCCACTGAAGTTTTGCGCAAACATTCCTGCCAGCCATGTTTCCGTATCAGGATGGTGCTCGTGCCTTTTTCGTTCACAATGCCTTCCTCTTTCAGCGATGGCGGCTTGCGCATGTCCAGGTCAATTAAAACAACCCGTTTGCCTGATAAGGCCAGGATACCTCCCAAATTGGATGCAAGGAATGATTTTCCTTCGCCCGAAACGGTAGAGGATATGGCAATAACCTTGTTGGGCTTTTCAGGGCTGAAAAAGTCGAGGTTGGTGCGTAGGCTACGAAGCGCTTCGCTTACCATGGAACGCGGGTGGGCCTGAATAAACAGGCCGTTTCCGTCGGGTTGTCGGAAAGCCGGTATAATGCCCAGCACCGGAACACCGCTATATTTTTCAACTTCGCTAATGCCGGTGATTTTATCATCAAACAGGTAAACCAAACCAATGAATATCAGGGAAAAGAATATACCGGCTACAAAGCCTGCAGCATAAACCAGGAGCTTTTTCGGGGATATGGGTTTCTTGGGTAATGTGGCAGTTGAAAGGATTTTAAAATCGGGAGTGGAGCCTGCCATGGCAATTTCGAATTCGGACTTTTTCTGCATCAGCGTGAGGTAGAATTCCTCATATAATTTGTAGTAACGAGCCTGTTTGTTGAATTGGGTGTTTTTATCGGGAAGCGTTGCAAATTCCTGTTCCAATTTGGCTTGTGCTTTGGTTAGTTCAGCCAGCCGGAGCAGTAAATCTGATTTTAAATCAGTAAGTTGGTTGGTGATTTTCTTTTGCAAAGCCTCAATTTCCTGTTGTCGTTGCCGGTAGGCCAGGGTTCCCGGCTGATAAGAGAGCATCAGGCGGGTGGTTTCCAGTTGCAGTTCCTGAAGTTTATCGAGATTCTTCGTAATAATTTCAGGAAGTAATGCCCGCTGTGATACCGAAAGAAAAAGATTTCCGGTTTGCACGGCTTCTGCAAGCCGGTTTATTTCACTGATGTTCCGGCTTAATTCATAGCGCTGAGAATCCAGGCGATTAATCCGACTGATGGTTTTTTTCAGTTCATCCGACAGGTTATTGGTGCGGTTGCGCAGCGTAAAATTTTCGATAGAGCTTTCATAAGCCTCCATCTGCTGCTCGATTCGTTCAAGTTCACCGTTCAGCCAGGCTATTTTTTGCTGATTGGCCAGGTTTTTCTGGGAGTTGCTGTATTGCAGATAGATGGAGTCAATGCCGTTCACCACATCCTGTGCCTTAAAGGGATTGGTATCTTTAAACGCCACACGAATGGTGTTGGCATTTACGTTTAGCGGCTCAACAGTAAGATTATTGAGCATGTAGTCAAGAATTACCTCATGACTGTTGATTACAAAAGCATAGTTGGTTTGCGGTTCAAATTGTATGCCGGTAAGATAGATGATAAAGCTAAAATCATCGGTTTTTAATTCCTCATTAAATTTTCCGCTTATGGTTTTTTGGTTTGGTAGCGTAAGTGTGTAGCGGTTATTTTCTTTTGGCTCAATCAATATCCGGTTATTGAATAGTGACGGGTTATAAATTTTGTAAACTACCCTAAAAGGTGAAGCTTTATGTAAGTCAGTATTCAGAAATTTTCCGATGCTCAGATAACTTACCTCCAGCTTCAGTGAATCGATAACCCGGCTGAGAAACAATTTGGATTTGATGGTTTCTATTTCGGCCGAGATGATGTTGACCTGCTGGCGTTCAGGCACCAGGTCGCGTATGCCCAGCTCGGTGGCGTCCTGTTTAATGTCCAATTTTATTTCGGATTCCGACTCAAACAGTTCCTTGGTATATCGAACATACATAATGGCCGCACCATTGCTGAGTATCAACAGCAGAGCAATCCATAGCCACTTGCTTCGGATAATAAACCGAAGTTTGGATAAGTCGATGGTATCCTGAGGTCCGCTATTGATTTTATCCGGAGTCAAGGTTTATGGTGTATTTAATACAACAATTAATGTAGTAAGGCTGCTGAGGATGGAAATTAAAGAAATATAATCCCGCAGGGCTTCGCTGGCCGGCCTGCGGATGGGCTCAATGTAAACGATATCACCGGGTTGTATCAGCATGTTGTTATCGGTATAACCTTTTAAGGTGCTAAGGTCGGCAATGTAAAATTCATTACCTCGGATAATGCGGATGTTATCTGCACGCGAGTCGCGGTCAAGTCCGCCGGCCATGGCAATAACTTCAGCCAGGGTCATGTTTTCGTATGGCATGGGTATAACCTTGCTTTGGGGTAACCCCAGAACAACAACACGGTTGCTGGTGCACGTAATGATGACGTACGGATTAGTGTAATAGCTGCTGAAAGCTTTTTGAAGCATTTCCTCAGCCTGACGTAAAGTAAGTCCTTCTACTTTCATGTCGCCCACAAGCGGCAGCCGTACTATACCATCGGTATTGACGAGGTATTCGGGGTTTGGTTTTACCTGTTCGCCCTGTTGGTTTATACCTTTCAGCAGCTCAAAGTCGGGGTCAATAATTCTTTCACCCTGGTTTGTAAAGACATTTACCTTCAGTAAATCATTCTTTCGGATGATGTAATTGCGCTCAGCCTGCCGCGCTGCTGCTTTCACGCCTGAAAAATCTGCTTCATCAGGTTTAAACATGATGTTCTTGCGGTAAGAGCCGCACGAAGAAAAGTACAGAACGAGTAACAGGAGTAAATAATTACGATGCACAATTGGCTTATTTAACCCGTGAAATTACGGATTTTCTCAACAATTCATCCAGCGTGGGAAGGTTGCGATCTTTCTCTGAAAGAATGGGGCTGGTAAATGGCCAGGGGATATTGAGTTGCGGATCGTTCCATATAATGCCTTGTTCGGCAGCCGGGCTGTATTCCGCGTTTGTTTTGTAGATAAATAAGGCATCTTCAATAGCGGCAAATCCATGGGCAAATCCTGCCGGCACCATCAGGATGTTGTGTTTTTCGGCAGTAAGCAGGCAGGTGTGGACTTTGCCAAAAGTAGGAGAGTTGGTGCGTAAGTCCACCACAACATCGAGTACAGCTCCGCTCAGTACGCTTACCAGTTTGGCCTGTTCAAATGGTGCGATTTGAAAATGCATTCCGCGGATTACACCTTTTCGGGAGAAGGAAATGTTTTCCTGCTCAAAATTTTCTGTTATACCTATTTCCCGAAAAGCACTTCGCTTAAAAAATTCAAAGAACCATCCTCTGTTGTCCTGGTAAACCTGCGGGATGATTTCAATGAGACCGTCAATTCCGGTTTTAACTACCTGCATCAGGCGGATTGGCTGGTTATCGATGAAAGAGTTTGCAAATATTTTGAAATAACCAGCGATTCGTCAAACTCCTGTTCTACTTTTTTCCGGGCATTGATGGAAAATTGGTGAAGTACTTCTTCAGGAAGACCGGCCATAATTCGCATTTTCGAGGCCAGATCTTCGGCATTTTTCATTTTACATAGTAAACCGTTCTTTCCGTGCTCAACCACCTGCCTGCATCCGGGAACATCGGTAGCAATCAGCGGACGGCCCATTCCGGCGGCTTCGAGTAAAGTACGCGGGGTGCCTTCGCGGTATGAAGGCAAAACGATGCAATCGGCTTCTTCAATGAATGAGCGTACATCTTTGGTTGTACCAAGGTATTCGATGGTGCCGGCTTTAATCCACTGATCAATAACTGTTTTGGGGATTCCACGCTTGTGCCGCAGGTCAATGGCGCCCAGTAACTGATAACGTGCCGGAATGCCCTCTTTCCTGAGTTGTTCTACGGCTTCTACATACTCCAGAATACCTTTATCGGTAATGAGACGGGAAATCAGCAAAAACGTAAACGGCTTACCCTGCTTTCGGGGTACCGGTACAAAATGTTTGAGGTCGATACCTGAGCCGGGTACAAGGTCAGTCTGGTCTTGTTTAACCAGTCGGTTTTCCAGAAAAAGCTTCAGGTCGTCTTCGTTTTGAAAAAACACCTTTTGTGCAAAACGGAAACTGATGCGGTAAAGCGCCATGGCCACTTTCGAAATAAGGCCCTTTTTCAGAAATACTGTTCCCAGGCCGCAAACATTGTTAACAACCGGAATTTTCAACCATGCCGCAGCAAGTGTTCCATAAATATTTGGTTTTATCGTGAAATGAAGAATGACATCGGGTTTAATGCGCTTATATAAGGTGTAAAGTTCGACCGTCAGTGCCAGATCCCGAATGGGATTTGCGCCACGACTATCCATTTTTACCGGATAATACCGGCAACCATGTTCGATGAGGCGGGGCGTGAATTCATCTTCCGGAGCAATGGCTACAACCTCATGCCCCTGGTTTTGCAGCGACTTTATAAGACCAAGCCGGAAGTTATAAATGTTCCAGGAAGTATTTAGAACGATTGCAATGCGCATGCGGATTAAAGCGATTTAGCGACCAACTGTTACTATAGACTGATGAATGAACACAGGTAGCGTTGAATGAACAAAAGTAGAAAAAAGTAACCTGCCTGAGAAAAACCAACCTTCTGCGGAACTTTCTTTATCCTGCCTTCCTGTTATTTCAGTTAAAATTGCAGCATGAATAATTCCACCGCACTACCGCGGCCGGCTGTTCTGGTGGCTTTAGGTAATACCCGTCAGCCCGAACTAACCGAAGAACACCTCGATGAACTGGCTTTCCTGGCTGAAACGGCCGGACTACGCGAAGCCGGCAGAATAGTCCAAAACATATCCAAACCCGACCCGCGAACGTTCATTGGTAAAGGAAAAGTAGAGGAATTAAAACGCTTGGTTCACTTTACTAAGGCTACCGAAGTAATCTTTGATGATGACCTGTCTCCATCCCAGTTGCGCAATCTGGAACGCGAGTTAAATCCGAAAGAAAAAGATGAGGAGCAACCGCAGGTTCGTATTTACGATCGCAGCCTGCTGATACTGGATATCTTTTTACATCGCGCCAAAACGGCCCAGGCGCGCACACAGGTGGAGCTGGCACGTTATCAATACCTGCTTCCGCGCCTTACCCGGATGTGGACGCACTTGGAACGCCAGCGCGGGGGCACAGGTACACGCGGCGGAGCCGGCGAAAAAGAAATTGAAACTGACCGCAGAAATATCCGGCACCAGATTACCGTACTTAAGGAACGATTAAAGAAGATCGAACAACAGCGACTCACCCAGCGCAAAGCCCGTAGCGAAGCGGTTCGGGTAGCACTGGTGGGTTATACGAATGCCGGTAAATCAACTTTGATGAACCTGCTTTCCGGTTCACAGGTGCTGGCCGAGAATAAATTATTTGCTACGGTTGACTCTACAGTTCGGAAAGTAAAGCTGGGCAATATGCCATTCCTGCTTTCGGATACGGTGGGCTTTATTCGCAAACTGCCGCATCATCTGATTGAGTCCTTCAAATCAACGCTGGATGAGGTGCGCGAGGCAGATATCCTGCTTCATGTTGTAGATGTATCGCATCCGTATCATCACAATCAGATCGAAGTAGTTAATCATACGCTGCAGGAAATTGGGGCAGGCAATAAAACAACCATTTTGGTTCTGAATAAAATGGATGCTTTTCGTCAGCAACATCCGGAACTGCACCCGGAGGATATGCTGGGCTTTTACCGGCAGCAGGGATTTGAAACAATCATTATGGTCTCGGCCACGACAGGTGAAAATATCATGGAATTAAAACGTCTTTTGTTTGAGGAAGTAAAGAAAGTATTTCTTACCATCTATCCGAATTACCTGAAAGACGGATACGTATTTGCTCCGTTTGAGGTGTCGTGATGCGTAAGGTTTTTCTAACTTTGCCGCGGTTTACACCATACCCGATCGGCAGGGGTGGTCTCATAGTTCAATGGATAGAATAGGAGTTTCCTAAACTCTTGATCTGGGTTCGACTCCCGGTGAGACCACCCCTGAAATCGGATGAAAAGAGCTTTATACTTCTGCTCTTTTAAGCACACAGGTTGTCTTTTTTCACTAACCGTAAATCTCATTTAATAATCCCGCCAGCCGAATACCGGCCTGAAGCAGGCGCTCGCGAACAATGTAGAAATATTTGTATGTGTACTCGTACCCCAGTCGTTTGTTGCCAATATCATATACCTGTTTACGGTAATTCATGCTTTCATAGGCCCAGTCGCGCACGTTTGAACGCTGCCATACTTTAAGCAGTGAATCGGTCGGGGCCAGCAACGATTCGGCCAGTTCGGTGTAGCTCAGGCGCGTGTCGTCAATCATATCGCTGTCCCAAACACGGTGCAGATTACTGTCGGTGCGAAACCATGTTACCCGGATGTCGTTACCACCGCGGTCGTCACCGCGACCCACATGCAGTGGCTGGTGAATGTCGCCAACCAGGTGTACCAGGACTTTAATCCGCTCGGCCTCTTCGCGGGGCGAAAGTTTTTTCGATTTCAGTTCGGTAATAATCCGTTCAATGGTCATGATGACATCGCCTTTCGGATTTTTTTCAGCCTGCTCATAGGTTTGTCCATCGGGAATAGTTACCCAGTGCCAGTCGGTCATGTAATTGTAGGCAGAGTCCGAGCGTACTTCGTCCATCCATGTACTTACCATCGCCAGTGAGTGACCGCCTAAAATCCTGCGAACGGTCTTCTTTGCTTTTTTCGTCATGTATTTTTCGGCAATGTAGCCGGTTACACGATGGCCGGTGGGTCCCCAGGCCCAGGCACTCAGGTTGATTAAAAGAATGATCAGGGTTGAAATCAGGCGAAACATAGCTTCTTTTTTAGGCGGGCAAATATGTAAAAATTACGCTTCCCGTTTACGATACTTATTTTAACTTTAAGCGAACCGCGCGTTATGCCGCAACGGATAACTTTAACTGCTTTTCTGGTTGCCAACCAGCTGGACATAAAAGGAATAAAAAATTTCCTTGACATTAAACCACTGGCCGACTCGTCATCGGAACTGTTCTATGGTTTTAGCGGTGGAAAGTATCAGTATTACTTTAACTATGGTGTAGTTGTGTTCAGCGGCTATACCGAAGACGAAATGAAATGGGCGGTAAAAGCCATTCAGGCCTATCAACGAAATCCGGTGCAGCATTGGTTACGTGATGAGCATGTGTTGCTGGTTGAACCGGGCAGCGAATTGCAGTTTCGTTTTGGTGAAGTGGTGCTTGACCGTTGTGATGAAAAGGTTATTCGCATCGCCATGTTTAACCTGGCCCAGTCGGTGGCAATGGACCATTACCATGCGGTAACCGAGCAGCTGCTGGGCGAAGTGAAGGTATTTACCTATCACCTGGAAAGCAGCGGTAAACTGAAAATCAGCCGGAAAAATATGCTGCGGTTTATCGGGAAGGCGCTGAATACACAGAATGAAGTGGCCGAAAACATTTATGTATTCGATGCGCCCGAGCTGGTATGGGATGACGAGTTTCTCGACAAGCTTCATCAGGGACTTATCCGGCATTTCGATTTGCGGCTGCGCTTCAGCGAGCTGGAATACATGATGCGCATAATTGATGAGAACCTTCGAATCTTTATGGATATTTCCAATCAGCGCGAAAGCAACCTGCTGGAAATGATCATCATCATACTTATTCTTTTTGAAGTTTTGAATCTGATTATCTCAAGTTTATTCTGAAATGAATATACCAGCGTCCGGGTCGGATAAAATGCCATATACCACGTTACCTTACCGGTATCATTTATTTCAGGTATACGGCATCGAGCTGGAGTATATGATTGTTGATCGCGATTCGCTGCAGGTAAAACCCGTAGCCGATGAATTGCTGAAACACGAGCTGGGTTTTTACGGTGCGGATTATGTACACGGGCCGATTACCTGGTCGAATGAAATGGTTTTGCATGTGGTTGAGTTAAAAACAACGCAACCGGAAAGCAATCTCAGTCAGGCCGGCCAGTTGCTGGCCGATGAGGTACGCTATATCAACAGCATACTGCGGCAATGGAATGCGCGGTTGCTGCCGGGAGGGAGTCACCCGGCATTTCAGCCGGCTTCCGAAACGCGGCTGTGGCCGCATGAAAGCAATGAAATTTATGAAACCTACAACCGCATTTTTGATTGCAAAGGTCATGGCTGGTCGAATCTGCAAAGCACGCATCTCAATCTTCCTTTTTACGATGACGAAGAGTTTGCCCAGTTGCATGCGGCTGTCCGGCTGGTGTTGCCGCTTGTTCCGGCACTGTGTGCCAGCTCGCCTGTTATTGAAGGCAAGCTAACCGGATCGAAAGACACCCGTCTGAAATATTATCGCACCAGTCAATCCAGAATACCCTCCATAACGGGCCGGGTAATACCCGAGGCGGTTTTTTCCAGGCGCACCTATCTCAACACCATCTATGACAGGATAAAATCCGACTTAAAACCGTTCGACCCGGAAGGCATACTTAATCCGATATGGGTTAACTCGCGCGGTGCGGTTCCGCGTTTTGATCGCGGCTCCGTTGAACTTCGACTAATGGATGCGCAGGAATGTCCGGCAGCCGAAATGGCTGTTAGTGTTTTGTTGATTGAAACCATACGCGCACTTACCGGCGGAAAGCTTTGTTCGCTCGCTGATCAGATGAAGTGCAGGACCGAAACGCTGGCAGCGGTACTCGACCGCACCATTGAGGAAGCCGAGCAAGCCGTATTACCCGATGGCTATGTAGCTCTTTTTGGCTTTGAAGGAAAGGACCTCACGGCAGGTGATTTATGGAAAAGAATTTACGGTTATTTGGGACAAAGCGGTTCGCAAACCCTTGTTACGCATGAGCCCGAACTGAAAATTATTTTCGAAGAAGGTACTCTTGCTACGCGTATCGTAAATTCACTGAAGCAGAATGGAGAATGGCAGGCTGTGTACAGGCTATTAGCTGATTGCCTGGAGCAAAACCGGATGTTTATACCTTAGTCATCCAATTCTTTCAACATACCCTGAAGTTTCTTCAGGTGGTTGCCATACAGTTTTTTAAGGTACCAGTTGGTGAAAAGATATACGCTGCTCATCAGCAGGGCGGTTAGCAGGAGAAACCGGATAAGATAAGCCGCATTATTGAAGCGTTCGAGGAAATTATCCATGCCCTCATCGCGCGCTGCAATCCAAAGCCCGGCAATAAAAAACAACGGATAAAGGATGATGTAACTTAGCTTGTAGAAATTTAAATAACCCTGCAGTGCGCCGGTTAAATGTTGCAGGTTGTTTTTTATGTTTTCTCCGGTTATGCTGAAGCGTTTCAGCATGCGCAGTTTCCGGATGTAATAGATAAGGTAGAAGATATAAATAACCATGAGCACGGCAATCATCAGGGAAAGCCGGTTGTTGGAGGAGGTTATGCCAATGTAAATCAGGGCAATACCGGTGACAACGGTAAAAAGCAACTCAATCCATACGTTCCGTTTTAAGCGTGCAACAATGGATGCGCTTTCGCCCTGCAGCATGCGGGCAATTTCATCCTTATTCTTGCCGGTGTAGCCGGATGCGCTCTGCCAGATTGATTTCAGTTTATCCAGTTCGTCCATAGCTCAGGCTTTCAGAATTTTTCTCAGTTTTTCCCGAATGCGGTTCATACGCACACGTACGTTGTTTTGCGTAATACCCATGGTTTCCGCTATTTCTTCATACGGCACTTCATCCAGCGCCATCATAATCATGGCGCGCTCAATTTCCGATAGCTGCCGTATGGCCCATTGCAATCGTTCAAAATCTTCTTCTTTATTGTCGGTCTCCGGTTCCGAAAGATTAAAATGATACTCGCTTAAATCCTGGGTTTGGATGCTGCGGTTTTGCTTGCGCAAGCCCGATATGGCGGTGTTCAGCGCAATGCGGTACATCCACGTGGTGATTTTGGCATCTCCGCGAAACGTAGGAAACGACTTCCACAACTGAAGTACGATTTCCTGAAATAAATCTTCGCGTGCCTCGCGGTCGGTTTCATACATTATGCATACCTTATGTATTAAACCCTGATGCTGGTTTATTAATTCGATAAAATTTTTCTCCTGTTCCGTTTTCACAGTACTGTTTTCACAGCCGTTCGAAATATACAAATGCCGGTTGATGAAGGTGGTATTCCAGTGGTAAATTTTATATACTTGTTAAAACACTTTATCCAGATAAAATGCAGTGGCTGCAAAACTTTTTTGGTTTTACGCGTGCCCAAACCAACGGGTTTATCATTTTGCTGCCTTTGCTTTTGCTAATGATTTTTTCCGAGCCCTTGTACCGCAATTTTTTTCTCAGTGAGCCCGCCCCTCCGGAATGGAAATTTGCAGACAGCAATAGGGTAGTTGATGTGGGTGAGGACAGTTTTACAGTTGCGCACAACCACACTGAACTTTCACTGCCGGCTGCAATTAACCCCAATGAGGCATCGTACAATCAATGGGTAAATCTTGGTGTTCCGCATAATATCACTAAACGAATTCTGAAATACCGAAAAAAGGGCGGGAAATTTATTTATCGCACCGACCTGCTGAAGATATACGGATTCGACTCAACGCTATACAGGCAAACTGCACCATACATTAATCTTCCTGATAAAGCCGGGTCTGGTACTTTTCAGCAAAAACATTTTTCAGTAAAGCATGATATAAACCTGGCTGACTCTGCACAGCTGGTGCGTGTTTATGGCATCGGACCCGTGCTGGCAAAACGCATAGTTAAATATCGTGATGCGCTTGGCGGATTTGTGGCCTGGCATCAACTGTATAAGGTATATGGTTTGGACAGTGCTGTGGTGGATGAGATGAAACAGACTTTCTATATAAGCGAATCGTTTGTGCCACGTAAAATTAACATCAACACCGCTACCTATCAGGAGTTGGCAGCTCATCCGCTTATTTCACGGGAAATGGCGCGTACAATAATTACCTATCGATTACAACACGGTAGTTATAGTAATTTGGAGGATATTCGGAAAATAATTACGGTTAATACACAGGATTTTGAAGCAGTCAGGCCCTATTTAACGGTTGAGTAAAACGGCTCACATATTGCAGGTTTTTCTTCGCAGGCTTTCGCGGCTGAGCGGAAATAATCGTTCGTTACGCTTGTTCAGGCTTTCGGGCGATGAGTTTCTTGATTTACATGATTTGCAGGGGCAGGAGATAAAACATGCGGTTCAGATTATTGAGGCGTGTCTGCAGCGAAAAAGTATTAAGCTTTGCGAAGTAAGCAATAGCCGTATACCCGATGTGAACAAACTCAGTATCCGGTTAAAAAGGTTGTTCCGTAAAGCTGCTTTTCTTGTGGAAGAGCGCGGTACGCTCGATCTGCACATCGGTTGGCCCATGGTGCGCGGTAAATTTTCCGATGGTACCCCGGTGAGTGCACCTTTGCTTTTCTTTCCGGTTAAGCTGGAGTCTGACAGAAAATACTGGAAACTTATTCCCCGAAAAGAAGAAGGAATTTTTCTGAACCGAAATTTTCTGTTGGCATATTATCACTATCAGCAACTTTCGCCTGATGAAGAATTACTGGATCTGGTTTTCGATGAGCCCGACACCGATGCCACGGTGTTTCGCACACAGGTCTATCAGCTGCTGAAAGATAAAATTGACATGCGGTTTACTTCGGATATTTATTCCGATTATGTGGAGGCTTTTCGTTCTTTTTCTCAGAAGGAGTTTGATGAAACATTTCAGTATAACGGCCAGCTAAGAATATTTCATCAGGGTGCTTTGGGCATATTCCCGCAGGCAGATTCACA
>JANWWN010000037.1 GCA_025055435.1 Cyclobacteriaceae bacterium
GATGGTTTGGGCGAAGGTATTGAAGTGAAGTAAAAGGAGGAGGATTAGTCCATAGTTAATCAGTCCATAGTTAATTAGTCCATGGTTAATCAGTCCATGGCTTTTTAGTCCATGGTTAGATAGTCCATGGTATGATTGATTGTTTGGTAAGAAATTAAACTTTCGCATCATGGCAGTCTGCACCTGTGCCCGACATCAGTTGTTCACCCGGCCCTGTACCTGTACGTTCAGTGTGCCATTAGGCGGGATGGTAGCATTCTGGATGTTTACGGAAGTAACCTGCGGAATGGGCGGCATGGGCGAGGTATCGAAGCCGCTGCCCGGAGCGCCGCCCGAAGGGAACGGATAACTACCTCCGTATATGCCCACGTCCGTGCCATCGGTAGCATAATTCCTGCCGGGCGAGCCGGACTGAAGACGGTAATTATACGTTGCGTTGTAGGTGTCATTATTCGGAACATTGACAAACAACGGGTTAGTGCCCGTAAGATTACCGGACCCGGTGTTGGACCCGCCACCCGTGCTGGTGTAAGTGGCTTCAAAAATGTTGGTGGGCGAGTAGGAAGAGGATGGCCCTATGGTATTTTGATTGGATATGTTTTTGTTGAAGGTACAGAAAACAACTTCGCCACTGAAGATATTCCCCGATGACCGGACAAAAATATTATTGGTAATTACGGCCTGCCATAAACTGCTCAGATTATTGGATCCTAGAAAAATATTATGATCGATCAAAACACTATTATGGTTGAAGCCTTGAATAGAAGTTTCTATTATATTGTTCAGAATTAAAATATTAGTTGGTGATGAAGAAGTGCGACTGAACGAGGAGCCTGCTATCCTATAAATAATGTTGTTATAAATGGTCCAGTTCGATCCGTTATTAGACCCCTGGTAAGGATAAATAAAACCACCAACTTTGTTTCTGAAAATGGTGATGTTGTTTGTGGCAAGCGTGCCTGTACAATTAACGTTGCCTGAGATAAGAAGACCGGCAATTACGCTACCGGATGGATCGGTTGAACCATCGCGGAAAAAGTTTACCACGTCCACCCGTGTAGGTTGGCCAAACTGGTTGTTCGGGCCGTAACCCGCGCCAATCACTACCAGGCGTTTGCTAATTGTAATGGTTCCGTATGAAAAACGCGTACCATATAAATAAATGGTATCACCCGGTGAAGATGCGGTTTGCGCGTTGTTGAAGGATGTGTTACCTCCCTCCGTAGTTGTGGTGAACTGAGCCGGCAGGGCCGGGTCGTTACTTACCGTTCGTACGGTAGCAAGGGCCGGCAGCAGCACAACATTCAGGATAAGAGCAGTTAAAGCAAAACAGGGTTTCATAACACAAAGGGTTAAGTTGTTTTTTTTGTTTCTGTGAAATCCAGGGTGAGGGTATGGGTTTTGGCAGAAGATTTTTTTAGCCGGATCAATCCCGTAACACCCATAGCTACCCCACCCAGACTCAGCACATATCCCGCAAGGGCTGTTCGTATGTTCAGATGCTGCGCATGGTGCAGAGAGGCAGCCGGAGAGGGTGAGGTATCACGGGTAGCCGTATCGGCATGGGCCGCCATTAACCAGATGCCGGTGGCCAGCATGGCCGTGCCGGCAATTAACAGGGCAGCAGATGTTCGGAATTTCATGACACAAAATTCCGATACCTGTGCTTAACGCTGTTATTATTTGGGTTGCACGCTTTAACGGTCAGGTGATTTCAGGAAGTCAGGAGGCGTATTCGCTGGGCAATTTTCCGAATTCTTCCTTAAATGCCTTGCTGAAATGCGACAGGTTTTCATAGCCAACTTCGTAGGCCACCTGCGATACCGGTCCCCATTTTGCCTGCAGCAGTTGTGCGGCACGTTGCAGGCGGATTTTCCGGATAAATGCAGAAGGGGACAGTCCGGTAATAGCCATCATTTTGCGGTAGCATTGTTCCCGTCCCAGGTTGAGTTGGTCGGCCAGCCACTCTACGGAAAGCTTCGGGTTATTCAGGTTTTCTTCCACCCGCTGGCGTGCCGTCACTACGAATTTTTCTTCTGCCGATACAGCTTCAACGGGTGTGGCCCGGGTGAGTAAATTATTTCTGATTTGTTTACGGATGTTTTCGCGCAACTGCATAAGGTTGTGCACTTTGGCAATTAACTCATCCCGGTTAAAAGGTTTTACCAGGTAATCATCTGCTCCGGTCTGAAGGCCGGTAATTTTATTTTCTTCTCCGGCCTTAGCCGTAAGCATGATAAACGGAATGTGTTGGGTTCGCACATCGGCTTTGATTTTTTTGCATAGCTCCAGGCCATCCATTTCCGGCATCATCAGGTCGCTTATAATCAGGTCGGGGATGATATGCGTGGCTTTTTCCCATCCTTCCTTTCCGTTGCCGGCTTCTTCATAACGATATGCCTTACCTAAGTTGGTCCGAATCAGCAAACGAATGTCCTCCGAATCTTCCACAATCAGCATAAGCGGAGCGTTAGTTTCGGCCATGGTTTCCGGTTCTCCCGGTAGATCATATTTTTCGGTGAAATCCGGCTGAATAATTTCAGCATGAACGTCAGTGATGGCCATTTTCAAAGGAAGGTAAACGGTAAAGGTGCTTCCTTTATCCACCGTGCTCTCCACTTCTATTTTTCCTTTCATCAGTTCGGTGTATTCCTTAACCAGTGTCAGGCCGATGCCTGTTCCGCCCGAATGCGGTCGCTTCGCATGTTCCACCTGATAGAACCGGTTGAAAATATGCGGTAAATCTTCTGCCGGAATACCGCAACCTGTGTCGGCCACGCGAAAGGTAAACATGTTCTCCTTCCACTGAGCGGAAACGTTTACCACACCGTTTTCAGGTGTAAACTTTAATGCGTTGGAAAGCAGGTTTGTCAAAATGGTTTCCAGTTTCTTTTCATCAGCCATTACCACCGGCACAGGTTCGGTGATTTGCCACCGAAAACTGATGTTGCGGCTTTGTGCCAGTGAGGTAAACTGGCTGATAAGGAAACGAAGCCAGGGACCAAGTTCCACAGGCTTTTCCTCCAGGGATAGTTGCTGGCTGTCCAGCTTAGCCAGGTCAAGGAGTTGGTTAATAAGCTGAAGAAGGCGGTTGGCATTATTTTTAATGATGGCAAGCAATTGTTTGTCAGCATTATTGGATGTTCGGTGCATCAATTCCTCTGCCGGCCCCTGAATAAGCGTAAGCGGTGTGCGGAACTCGTGTGTGATGTTACTGAAGAATTGTGTTTTCAGATGATCGACTTCCCGCAAAGCTTCGCGTTCGCGCTGCGCAATAAGTATCTGAGCTTTCAGGCGTTCGCGGTTTACAACCTGCCTGCGTGCCATCCACAGAACACCAATCGTTAGCAAAACATAGCCTGCATAGGCCCAATAGGTTTTCCACCAGGGCGGATGAATCACAATCGCACATGCATCGGTATTTTCATACCAGTTGCCATCCGCTGCCTGAACCTTGAGTTGCAACTGATAAGTGCCGGGCGGAATGTTGGTGTACGAAGCGAAGTTCCGGTCATCGGAGTAGTTCCAGTCGGCGTCAAAACCGTTCAGGCGATAGGCGTATCGGTGACTTCCCGGCAGGTTGTAGTCGAGTAAGGAGAACTGAAATGAAAAAAAATTCTGATCGAAGTCGAGTTCAATGGTTTTGCAATAAGCCGGGTGAATGCGTGCTTCTTCTTCCGAAAGCGGATTCGGGCTGTTGGCCGACAGCTCAAAGCGTGTAAGTGTAACAGGTGGTTTATTCTTTTGCTTTTCATTTACGGGTATTGGCAAGGTGTAAAGGTTTGATGCCAGGTGAAGAAGCAGTAAAGATGTATTTTCAATAAAACTATAAGGGACATTATTTAAGTCATACGGCTGAATTTTGATAACGGTGTCCCGGGATGAGGGTATGAGAAAAGAACCTAAGGCGCATTTTACAACGAGTCCCTCATTGATTTTTTCGATAGATGAAATGCTGGCTTTTTTGATTACCTCCGGCTGATAAACAACTTCTCCCGCCCGATTAATGCAGTTCAGGCCATAGGATGTTCCAGCCCAGATGTTTCCCAAGTTATCTGTATTAATGCAATGGACATAGTTGTTGGATAACGCAGGGCTTTCTTTTTGTTCCTGTTTAATGTTCCGGATCGATCCGTCTTTCTTATCGAATATAAACAGTCCCTCATTGCCCGTTCCGATGAGCAGCTGATTTCCGTTATCCATTAGTGCAGTGATGGATACATGGGGCACCGGTTTGGGTGAGTACCGGGTAAAAGTTTTTTCATCATCATTCAATCTGCATAGCCCGAACGGCGTACCTAACCACAATTGGTTTTGCGAATCGGTAGCCAGCGACATAACATCATTGTGATTGAGCGAGGAAGGATCGCCCGGATTACGCCGGTGGGTGGTTATTTTCCGTGCTTCGGGGTAAAATGCAGTAAGCCCGTTCTCTGTACCGAAGAAAACCGTTCCGTCAGCTCGCTCGCATACATCGTTTATGCGATTGCCGCCCAATGTTAGCTGACTGGGAGTTGCAGCGTAGGTCAAGTGCCAATAATCGCGCGAATCGGGTTTGATCAGGAAAACACCTTCATCTTCTGACATGATACACAACCAGGTAGTTAGCTTAATTATTTTCTTAATTTTCTCAGGAAGCTTTATCGGGGAATTCAACAGCTGTATTGAATCCGGCAGGTAAACCCGATAAACACCTTTGCCGTTTGTACCGGCCCAGATGGTACCGTTTTTCATCCTGAACAGTCCGGGTATTTCCGTGGCAGGTATCCCAAGTAAATCACCGGGCTGAAAGAGGGAATTTTCAAAACGACGGGTATGGCTGTTGAAAAGAGTGAGGCCACCACCCCAGGTGCTGATCCAGATTTTTCCCTCTTCGTCAGCGATAACATTCCATATGGAGTTATGCGGTAAGCTGAAAGGATTTTTCGGATCGTGTATCCAATGCTGAATGCTTTTATTTTTTAGATCATAGTGAATCAATCCGGCATACGCACCTAACCACAGGTTGCCTTGTGCATCTTCTGTTATGCTTCGGATAACATTGGCTCTTTCACTGATCAGGGCATCAGTATGGGTAACCTGAACGAGTTCGGCTGTTCCGGTTTCCGGATTGAATTTGCCAAACCCATCGCCACTGGTGCCCAGCCACATCGCTCCATCGCGGGAGAAGTAGATCGCTAACGTATTTGATTCGATTGATGAAAATGTCTGAACGGTAAATTGTTCAGGATGTATGCGGTATAGTTTAGTTGCTCCCGCCCAGATGTATCCCTCCGGGTCGATAGCCAGAGCAGAAAAACTTTTTTCATTTGTAAAGTTTTCATCTTTTATTAAATCCTTTAGGCGTATTGACTTTCCGGAAGCCGGATCGAACCGGTTAAGCCCGCCGTTAAGCGTTGAAACCCACAGGTAGCCCTGTTTGTCTTCGATTACTTCGCGAATAAAAGAATCGCTTAGCGAAGTGCTGTCTTTTTCATCATGCGCATAGGTTTGGAAGGAAAGGGCATCGTACCGTAGCAGTCCGATCGAGGTGCCGAACCAAAGAAATCCTTTCTTATCCTGAAGGATGCTATAAACGGTTCCTTTAACCTGCGGGTAGTGACGGCTTAGGGATGGAGGTTGGGCAAAAGCGAACTGAGATAGTTCCAGGAAAACAGCGAAAATGACGTTTCGGCTAATCATGGCTGCTTAAAAGCGCTTGGTTGAACAAGTTAAAAAATCCCAAGCACATCTGAAGGCAACATCAGCAGCATGGTTTGTTACACGGCCATTAGCCGGTTGCCGTTAAAAAGCCTGACATTTGATAGATTAGAACTAAAAAGATGAAATCTTATTTAATCCTGGTTTTCGTTATCCTGTCCGTAGGGGTTAAGGCCCAGAAAAAGCTGGTTCCAGCCACTGTTTCCGAGTTTAGTAGCATGACCCTGCCACAGGGAACCCTGCAGGACAAGCGCCTGCTGAGCACGGCTGCAGCAGCCGTATTGCTGGAGGATGAGGCAAAAAAGGCTGGTGTAAAAATAACCGTAGCCGAAGTGCTTACCTTACCTTCCAGAAATACGGGATGGAACAGAAATCGTTTTGAAGAACTCATCCGTCTGGCCGGCTGGCAGATGATTGCTACCGATAATCCGCAATATGGCTGGCTGGTACGCGGCAACGAATACCTGTTCTATTACTACGATGAAGTACCTCAGCGCACGGATTTATATTTTGGCAAGCCGGATGGTGTTCCCAATCTTCCGGGCAGTGGTCCAACACAATTTACTTCCACACAACCGACTAATCAACAATCTGTTCAGCAGACAACCGTTACGCAACCGCCTTCCAGAAGTGGTATAACAGGAACCTGGTACAAGGTTTCGGCTACATCGGGTAATACGGCTTACGGATACAGAAAATGTCAATACACGTTTTTTTCGGATGGTACCTATCAGTTTTACGCCAAGACCTTTGATGTCTATACGCCCGATATTGTTTTTCGGAAAGAAAAAGGAACCTTTGTGGTAAGCGGTAATTTGTTAACGTTAACACCCACTTCATCGGTTATACAAACGTGGAGTAAGAAGGACAATGCCGACAAATATGGTACATTGCTTAAAGCACAACAGGGCACAACGGAGAGCACGGTTTATGCCATTCGCTTTGAAAATTTTGGAGATGAGCTCAACCTGCTGCTCACGCCGGTTAATGGTCAGCAAACCCAGCGCGATGGTATTTTTGGTACCAATAGTCAATTCCCGAATACCTACTTTTATCAAATACCGCCTGCTGATTCATATTTAGTTGAACTTCCTGAAGGTGAAAGACCCAAGACAACGGAAAAGAAACCCGAATCACAGCCTGCACTTAATGCGCAAACTGCCCCGGCAAATGCGCCGCGCCAGTCGGCTTCGCCACCTTCCAAACCATCCGGCGGTTATACGTTTAGCGTAACGAACTGGAATGACGGTTGGTTGTCAACTGCTAATGCCGACCATGTTCTCGTAACCAAGGGTCAATTCAGGGTTTATCTGCATTTTCCACGCGACTGGAGCGCGGCTAAATCAAATGAAAATGTAAGCTATGCTACGGACAGTAATCTTAAGATTTGGGAAATTTTAATCTTACCCCGTTATCAGGTTGTTAGCCCGGTAAAGCCTTTTGTCAACCCGATGTTTTGTTATGACTGCATATACTTCTTTGAAGCCGATGCGATAGAACGTGCATCGGGAAAATCATGCCATGTAGGTTTGCGTATAACGGAAAATTATGTCATTGAGCTGGTCGCTCCCACTGAATCTGATTTTTGGAAAGAATTTCAGGATCAGGATAAAATACTTAATATGACTGGTTACAATAAATTTTCCGTAGCATTAAGTGATCTTGTTGGTAAGTGGAGCGGAGGCGGATCGGCTGCCATGAATTATTACAATGCCTATACCGGAGCATATGCCGGGATGTCGGCTGTGGCTATTAGCGATGAGTTTGAGTTTTACCCGGATGGAAACTACCGCAGTACCCATAAGGGTGCTTATGGCATGGTGGGTGCTATGAACACCTATCAACTGGAATATAGCGGTAAAGCTACATACAGTAACTGGGAAATTGTACTGCCGAACCGGTGGGAGGGAAAGACCGAAACATTCAGTGTCTGGTTTGAAGTCGTTATGGGCGGGCGTATTTTACGTCTGGTTGGGAAAAACAGCGTTAAGGATTATACACTGATTCGAATAAAGGAATAATTACAAATCATGATTCGCCTGATCTATTTCATTTTGTTGTTTTTTGGGTGTGCTGTACATGCCCAGCAACGCGAAACGTTTGATATAATTAACTTCACTCCTCCGGCCGGATGGAAGCGCGAGATTAAGGATGGCCTGGTGGCCTTTTCTACGGTTGACCAGAGAGCAGGTACGTGGGCGCAGCTTGAAATTTACAGTAGCATTGCCAGTTCAGGCAATGCCCGTGGCGATTTTGAACACGAGTGGAAAGAACTGGTTGTCAAGCGGTTTACCGATATCCCCTTGCCTGATTCGGAAGCCGTAACCGAAGAAGGGTGGACGGCCCATCAGGGAGCCGGGATGTTTGTATGGCAGGGCAAACCATCTTATGCTGTGTTAAATACCATAACCGGTTATGGTCGGGTGATAAGTATTGTGGTGCTTACCAACTCCGATAAGTATAATACGGTGATTGATCGGGTTATCCAGACGATTGATTTGGTTAAACCTAATGTTGAAAAAGACTTAAATGCACCACCTTCTGCTCAACCAGCTTCGAATGCAATTCTTATTTCCGATAAACCCGGTAATCAGGGCATTTCGATTTCCACCACCAATTTTGATGACGGGTGGACAGCAAAACCTTACGCCGACTATGTAAAAGTTACCAAAGGTGCTATTACCGTTTTGCTGCATTATGCCATTGAACTCGATGACAGTTTCCGCAATGTGGGCCTCATTGAGGATGCTGCATTCAACCGGTATATGCAACCGCGTTATGTAATCAATAACCTGCGTAAATATGATAATAACGGTCCGTGCTACTTTTGTATTTATTTCTATGAAGCTGATGTGACAGAGAAATCAACGGGAAAAAAATTTTATGCGGGCTTCCGGGTGTTCATTGAGAGCGGGATGGTCCGATGCATTGAAATACTCACGCCTTCCATGCAGGATTTTCAGCGTGAATTTCCAAATCAGAAAAAAGTTGAGGCCATGTGGGACTATAATAAATTTGCCGTAACGCTTTCTGATTTGGTCGGTACGTGGGAAGAATCCAGTGGTGCGGCGGCCAATATGTACAATGTGGTTACCGGTGCCTATGCCGGTATGAGCACGGCATCGTCTGCGCATTCATTTACTTTTAATGCCGACGGGACGTATAATAGCAGGCATACGGGTGCACACGGGATGGTGGGAAACATGACCTTCTTCGATCAGAAGTATGATGGCAAAATAACCGTAACCAACTGGGATGTTACCATGACCAACCGATGGGAGGGAAAAACTGAAGCTTGGTGGGCGCAGTTTGAAGCTGTGCGTGGGGGCAGAATTTTACATCTAACAAGGAAAACTGCATCGGGCATTCATTATGCTTTGGTTAAAACAAAGTAAGTAAAGTTTCAGGTTAACTAATTGCAACTAAAGGTAACACTTACACATCGTGTACATCCCGCCTGTAGAAGGCTTTTTGTTAACTGACGAGGATACGGACTTGCCAAGGCAAATTATGGAGAAGATTGTGGCGTGGTGTATCTGGCGGGCGCGCGAAGCGCTCCCGCCGGATACCTCCAGCTCACTTCTACCCTCATTACCTGTTGGTATTTCACATTGTTCCATTACCTGCCTGAGCTTCCCGGATTTCCTTGAATCCCAAAATATCGAAAACAAAGGTGTACTCCAGCGCTACTTCCTTCAGTCTTCTGAAACGTCCGCTGGCTCCGCCATGTCCGGCATCCATGTTGGTATATAAAAACAGGCGGTTATTATCCGTTTTCATGGCGCGCAGCTTAGCCACCCATTTGGCAGGTTCCCAATATTGTACCTGCGAATCGTGCAGCCCTGTAGTTACCAGCAGGTTTGGATAGGCCTTTGCCTCCACATTATCGTAGGGCGAGTACGAGAGCATGTAATCGTATTCTTCTTTTATGTTCGGATTACCCCATTCTTTCCATTCAAATGTGGTAAGCGGTATGCTTTCGTCCATCATCGTAGTGATGACATCAACAAACGGAACGGCCGCAATTACACCGCGATACAAGTCAGGTCGCATGTTGACAATAGCACCCATCAATAAACCACCGGCACTTCCGCCTGAAGCAAAGAGCTTATCCTTTGCTACATACTTATTTTGAATGAGCCACTCCGAGCAATCAATAAAATCGGTAAAGGTGTTTTTCTTGTTCAGCATCTTACCTTCATCGTACCAGGCTCCGCCCATTTCCTGTCCACCACGCACATGGGCGATGGCATACACAAAACCCCGATCTAACAGGCTAATCCGATTGGAGCTAAAGGTAGGATACATGGTTGCTCCGTAAGAACCATAACCATATATCCAGCCCGGATTGGTGCCGTCTTTTTTGAATTTGTCCTTCCGGTAAACAATGGACAGTGGCACTTCCTTTCCATCGCGAGCCTTTACCATCACCCGCTCGGTTGCGTAGTTATTCTTATCAAATCCGCCCAGTACCGGCTGCTCTTTCTTCAATTCTTTTTCGCGGGTATCCATGTTGTAGTCATAGGTAGAGGGCGGTGTGGTCATGGACTGATAGCTGTAGCGGATGATGTTTGTATTAAACTCCGGGTTATAGCCAAAGCCGGCATAGTAGGCTGGCTCACCAAAATCGATATAATGTTCCGACTTATCGGCCCATTTTATAATGCGAATGCGGGTAAGCCCGGCCTTCATTTCACTTAGCGCCAGGTGATCTTTAAAGAAGTCAACATCCTGAAGGAAAATATCTTCCCGATGCGGAATTACATCCTTCCAGTTTTCCTGAGACGGCTTGCTGATCGGAGCTTCAACAAGGCGGTAGTTTTTTGCGTTCAGGTTGGTGTAAATATAAAACTTGTCGCCTCCGGCATGTTCCACAGAATATTCCACATTGTCCTGAATGGATTGAATAAGTATGGGTTTGCCAGGCTTGTCGGCATCCAGGTACTGCGAGAAACTGGCATCGGTACGACCCGAACTGATGATGAAATATTTTTTTGATTTGGTTTTACTTATTCCAACAGCCAAAGTCTGATCCTTTTCTTCATAAATCAGGATGTCGGTTGAAACCGGTGTACCCAGAATATGGCGTTTGATTTGATAGGTACGCAGGGTTTCTTTACCAGGCACGGCATATAATAAGGAGCGGTTATCATTGGTCCATACATAACCGCCGCGTGTATCGGGTATTACATCGGGCAGTATTTTCCCTGTGGTGAGGTCTTTGAATTTTACGGTGTAAAAATTTCTTCCCACCGTATCCATCACAATGGCAATCATTTTGTGGTCGGGACTTTGTGAAATGAAAAAGTTCAGGAATGATTGACCCTTTCCCAGTTCGTTGCCATCTACCAGAATTTCCTCGGGTGCATCCATCGTTCCTTTCTTGCGGCAGTAAATGGGATATTCACCACCCGTGATGTACCGCGTGTAATAATAGTAATCATCGAGTTTGTACGGCACCGATGAATCGTCCTCCTTAATCCTACCGCGCAGCTCATTGAATAGTTTTTCCTGGAAAGCTTTGGTGTGGGCCATCATCGTGTCGAGGTAGGCGTTTTCAGCCTTGAGGTAATTAATGACGGCTGTGTCTTCCCGGTTTTTCAGCCAATAGTAATTGTCAATGCGTTTGTGCCCGTGTTTCGACACGATTTCATAAGGCTCAATTTTTGCCACCGGAGGCTTTACATCCGGCAGTTTTATTTCCTTTTCCGTTGAAGTACAGGCAGTTAGCACACTCATGATGATTAGGGGAATGAATAGACGCATAAGAATAACGTTTAATGGGCCGGAAATATCTCTATTTTATCAGAGATAAATTCAGTGTAGTTGGAAAGCGGCTTTTGAGCATGCGGAGCGGCATTACTTGCGGCCGGAAGGCTTTGTGCACCCTGACCTTTCTGTTTTATTTTCTGCAAAAGTTTGATGCACCCCTTAGCTAATTAATAATCGGGTAAAAGAATTTTAATTCAGTGCACTTTGTTCACCTGAATGCCGACCTGCAAGGCCCATTCAACTTGTTTGTCGGATTTGACTTTACCGTGTTCATCCACCATGTTGATTTAACCAACAACATCAAAGGGTTGGATATTATGATGAGGTGTCCTTATCAAAATAAAACCTATCTCAGTTCATGTAAACGTATCAACAAGTCTGAAAACAGTTCATCTTGCTAATCAGTTGCCAACCCGACAATCCGCACTTTTTCCGTAGCTTTGTGTACTTTTTAAACTGTAAATGGCCGAAAACACGTACAAGTCAAATACCTTTCGCAAGCCCGAACGCAAGGAGAGAAAAAAGAAAAATGGCACTAATCCACTCCGATTTTTTAATGACCCGCGTTTCACCATTGCTATCGGGCTGGTTCTGCTGGTAAGCAGTTTGTTTTTACTGGTATCATTCATTTCGTATCTGTTTACCGGCAAGGCTGATATGAGCTTACTGGTTAACACGGGTAATGATTCCAGTCTGATGGACACCGCCCGTGAGGCTGAGAACTGGCTCGGGTACGTTGGTGCGTGGGTTTCTCATCAGTTTATCTACAATGGCTTTGGCATATCCTCTTTCTTTATTCCGCCATTATTGTTTTTCTTAGGATTTAAGCTGGCCTTTAAACACACATTGGTCAGGTTGTTTCCGGCAACTGTTTTTGCCGTATTCATAGGTCTTTGGCTCTGCCTGCTTTTCGGATACATCAGTTATACACATGATGGTCCGGCATCGTGGAGTTACCTTGGCGGAAGAATTGGCTACCTGCTGGCCGGCATTTCACATGGTTTGCTGGGCTGGGGTACATTCATGTTGCTGGCGCTGTCGCTGTTTATCTTCATCATCTTCTTTTTCAATATTACTTCCATACCCTTGTTTCAACCGGCTAATCCAAAGCCCATCGGCAATGATGCCTTGGTTGATGAAGAAAAAATACCTGCCTCTTACACCGATGAAAAAGACAACTGGCCTGCTCATGTTGTGCAGCCTGAGGTATCGAATAACCCGACTAAACAAACTGAACCGGCAGTTCCTGCAGCCGAAGTGAACCTGGATGTGGAAAAGCCGCAACCGCCTCAGCGTGAAATAAAAGAAGTACGCGAACCTAAAGAAGCAAAGGAAACCAAAGAACCTGATTTTATTATTGAAGAGCGCACCGAAACCGATGAGATTGCCGGGCAACTGGTAGAAGAGCAGGGAGTGTACGACCCTACGCTGGAACTGAAAAATTATAAGTTCCCGCCACTTGAACTGCTTAACGAATACGACAACGCCCGCGTTCAGGTAACGCAGGAAGAACTCAATCAAAACAAAGATAAAATCGTTGCCACGCTTACCAACTTTAAGATCGGCATAACCAGCATTAAAGCGACCATCGGGCCAACGGTTACGCTCTATGAAATTGTTCCGGATGCAGGCATCAAAATTTCGCGCATCAAAAACCTTGAAGATGATATTGCACTGAGTTTGTCAGCCCTGGGCATACGCATCATCGCACCCATACCCGGAAAAGGAACCATAGGTATTGAAGTGCCGAACAAAAACAGGGAGATGGTTGGCATACGCTCGGTGCTGGCCACGCAGGCCTTTCAGAAAACCGACAAGGAATTGCCGGTAGCGCTTGGTAAAACCATTTCCAATGAAGTGTTTGTCATCGATTTGGCTAAGATGCCCCACCTGCTGGTTGCTGGTGCTACCGGCCAGGGAAAGTCGGTCGGGTTAAATGTTATTCTTACCTCCTTATTATATAAGCGCCACCCGGCTACGCTTAAGTTCGTGCTGGTCGATCCGAAAAAGGTGGAGATGTCCCTATTTAGTAAAATCGAACGCCACTACCTGGCTAAGCTGCCCAACAGCGAGGAAGCCATTATAACCGATACCCGCAAAGTGGTGCATACGTTGAACTCGCTTTGTATCGAAATGGAGAACCGGTATGAAATATTAAAAGATGCCGGTGCACGCAACCTAAAAGAGTACAATGCCAAATTCGTGGCACGCAAACTGAATCCGAAAGACGGGCATCGCTTTTTGCCGTACATTGTTCTGGTAATCGATGAGCTGGCTGATTTGATGATGACAGCCGGTAAAGAGGTGGAAACCCCTATTGCCCGCCTGGCACAACTGGCACGAGCCATTGGTATTCACCTGGTTGTAGCCACGCAGCGACCATCGGTTAACGTAATTACCGGTGTCATCAAAGCAAATTTTCCGGCCCGGTTATCATTCCGGGTTACATCGAAGGTTGATTCGCGCACCATCCTGGATACGGGCGGTGCCGACCAGCTGGTGGGTATGGGCGATATGCTGCTCTCGTCCGGTTCGGATATCATTCGCCTGCAATGCCCGTTTGTTGATACAGCCGAAATTGAGCGTATTTGCGAATACATCGGCTCGCAACGCGGATATGACTCCGCATATCTGTTGCCCGAATTTGAAGATGAAGACAGCGGTGTGGCAGCGGTTGACCTGGCCGACCGCGATGTACTGTTTGAGGAAGCTGCCCGTCTTATTGTGATGCATCAGCAGGGCAGTACATCACTCATTCAGCGTAAACTGAAACTGGGGTACAACCGGGCCGGTCGCCTGATTGACCAACTGGAAGCAGCCGGAATTGTAGGACCTTTCGAAGGGAGCAAGGCGCGCGAAGTTTTAATTAAAGACGAAGTAAGTTTGGAACAATTATTGAATAGTCTCCGGGAAAAACACGGTTAGAAACATTACTTTTGCCTCCCGGTCAGTGCTTTAAAATCGATCTAAAACAATGAAAAGAATACTTATTGCCCTGATTTGTTCCATGCCTTTAATGGTGTTGGCCCAGTACGACCCCAAAGCTTTGGAAATACTGGAAGCCATGAGTAAAAAATACAAATCCTATACTTCATTCGAAGCCAGCATTACTTCCACACTGACCAATGAAGTAGAAGGCACACGCGAAGAAATAAAAGGAAAAATCACCGTGAAGGGCGAAAAGTTCAGGCTGGTTATGGACGATCAGGAAATCATCAATAACGGTACAACAGTATGGACCTACCTTCCTGCAGCCAAGGAAGTGAATATCGATAACTATGACCCGAATTCGGATGAGATTAACCCTACTAAGATTTACGACTTGTATAAGAAAGGATTTAAGTATTTGTTTCTGGAGGAACAAACTGAAAATGGTGTGCTCTGTGAAGTGGTTGACCTCGTGCCTGAAAAGAAGGACGCGCAGTATTTTAAAATTCGAATGAACATCGGAAAAAAAGATAAGAACATTGTAAGCTGGACCATGTTCGACAAGAGCGGCAACCGGTATAAATATGCCATCACCAAATTCACACCCAATGTAGCCGTAACCGATGCGTTCTTTACTTTTGATCCGAAAAAGTATCCGGGCGTGGAAATCATTGACCTGCGTTAAGCTTAAGTTGCTTTGACACGCGAACAGATCATCGGTAACATCAAAAAAAAACAATCCTACCTCTGCGTAGGCCTGGATACCGACCTGCAAAAAATTCCTTCCCACCTCAAATCATCATCCGATCCGGTTTTTGAGTTTAACCGGCAGATTATCGATGCAACCTGGCCGTATGCGGTAGCCTACAAAGTAAACACGGCTTTTTACGAAGCGTTAGGACCCGCAGGATGGGAGAGTCTAAATAAGACTCTGAATTATATTCCCGCTGATTGCCTGAGGATAGCTGATGCCAAGCGTGGCGACATCGGCAACACATCGGCTATGTATGCCAAAGCCTTTTTTGAACAATTACACGCTGATGCAATAACGGTTGCGCCCTACATGGGCGAAGATTCGGTAAGGCCTTTTCTGCAGTTCAAAAATAAATGGGTGATCGTGCTGGCGCACACATCAAATCCCGGTGCAGCCGATTTCCAGTTGTTGGAATCGAAAGTTACCGATCGGAAGCTGTACGAAGAAGTAATACTGAAAGCCCAAACCTGGGCATCACCCGATGAGCTGATGTTCGTGGTAGGCGCTACACAGGCAGATAAAATAAAACACATTCGCTCGCTTGCACCCGATTACTTTTTCCTGGTGCCCGGCATTGGTGCCCAGGGTGGCGACCTGGGCGAAGTATCGCGCAATGCACTTACCAGCCAGTGCGGTTTGCTGGTTAATGCTTCGCGCTCAATTATCTATGCTTCATCGGGCGAAGACTTTGCTCATGCAGCCGCTCGTGAAGCACAAAAAATACAGCAACAAATGGCTGAATACCTCGGGCAAATTATCTGATTTCATTATCTGAATGGCAACACCTATCTTGGTGTTGAGCCAAATTCAACATCAGCGTGACCGAGACCTTTCTTCACTACATCTGGCAATTTCAGTATTTCAACAAAACAGATCTTCAGACTGTTGATGGCGAATCCATTCAGGTTTTTCATCCGGGAGTGAAGAATATACATGCAGGTCCTGATTTCACAAATGCACGTATTAAAATCGGTGAATTGGAGTGGCGCGGAAACGTAGAACTTCATATCCAGTCGTCCGGGTGGCTGGCCCATCAACACCAATACGATTCAGCCTACGAGCCTGTGATATTGCATGTGGTATGGGAATATGATAAACCGGTTGTGCGGAATGATGGTTCGGTACTTCCTACCATGGAACTGAAGGGTCGGGTAGATGAAAGTCTGTGGAAGCGCTATCGTCAACTGTTTACCTCGCCCGAAAATATTCCCTGCGCTCCATCTTTGAAATCGGTAACTCAACTGGTTCGACTTTCCATGCAGGAAAGGACCGTAGTGGAACGACTGGAGAAAAAAGCTGCGGAGTTGACTTCGATTCTTACCCAGTGCAACAATGACTGGGATGAAGCGGTATATCGGTTACTGGGAAAAAATTTCGGATTTAAAGTAAATGCCGAACCATTTCTGCAACTTACATCGGCTGTTCCGCTGAAGTTGCTTTTGCGGCATGCTGATCATCCTTTGCAGGTGGAAGCGCTGCTTTTCGGTATGTCGGGACTGCTGGATGAAACCAAAACAGACCAGGATTATACCCATGCACTAAGGCGGGAGTTTGATTTGCTGCAACATAAATTCAAGCTTGCGGATAAAAAGATGCATGCAGCGCAGTGGCGTTTTTTGCGCTTGCGACCGGCAAACTTTCCTACGCTGCGCATCGCCCAGTTTGCTGCAATAATCATTTCCCTGCGTAACTTTCTTTCGGTTATACTGGAAACGGATTCGCTGGATGCACTCTTGTCCTTACTGTCAGTCAGGCAATCTCCTTTTTGGTTATCGCATTATCATTTCGGAAAGCCGGCATCCAAAGTTCCCGCACTGGGCATTGGCAGTATTCGCATTTTAATTATCAATACGGTTATTCCTGTTCTGGCTGCCTACGCGCGTGCTCACGACCAACAGGAGTATATGGACAGAGCGATTCGTTTTCTGCACCAACTGCCGGCTGAACGTAATTCGACCATTCAGAACTGGAAAGAGGCGGGCTGGCAAATACAGTCTGCATTCGATAGTCAGTCGCTTCTGGAACTTTACAACACCTACTGCAAAAAACGCAGGTGCCTGGAATGCCAGATTGGAGCATCGCTCATCAAACCGCGCTGATATATGGCCTGGTGGGCGCTTCATACCGTGCTGATTGTTATCCTTGCCCGCTTTGCGTGGAAAAAACAAGATGGACCAATCCGCGCATTCTTCTGGCCCGCAGGGTTGGTAAAAATTTTGGCAACGGTGGCTGTGCTGGTCATTCACCGGTATTACTATCCGGAAAGTGATATGTTTTTTTTCTATGATCGCGCAACCCAACTATCGCAACGCGCAGTTTCTGATTTTCCTGGTTTCCTCAATTCGTTATTCACGCCTGCCAGTGGCTACTATCCCGGGGAAGCAAGGACGGAGTTTTTCGTTAAACTGCTTAGCCTGGTTGCCCTTTTTACGCATCATAATGTCCTGCTGATGTCGCTGTGGCTTTCCCTGATGTCCTTTTTTGCATCATGGCATCTGGTTCAGGTTATAACGAAGTGGCAACCTGCATGGAAATGGCCGGCCATTGTTGCGTTTTTGTTTTACCCTTCAGTGGTATTCTGGACATCCGGAATCATGAAAGAAACCTTGGCGATGGCCGGAATCTATTTCATAATGACGGTTTTCTTAAAGTTGTGGACAATGCAGCGTCCCGCCTGGTGGGAATATATTCTATTGGTATTGTCTGTCTGGGTGGCCTGGAAACTTAAATATTACTATGTGGCCGTTTTGATGCCGGTGTTGCTGGCTGCTCTGGTAACCCGTGCTCTGGGCAGAAAGATGTTACAGATTACCAAGGTCCGCGAAATGTTTTTATTCGCGGCTACCTTCTTCCTTTTAATTCTGTTACCGGGCTTTTTTCATCCGAACCTTCGTCCTGCTAGGCTCATTAAGGTGGTGGCCGAAAATCACAACCATATGGTCATGAATGCCGGAAGCACGCACCTAACGGGTACAGAAATTATTGAACCTCATATTACAGATATAGCTTCGCACATTTTACCGGGTTTGGCGTATGGGTTATTTGCGCCCTACACTCCCGATTTTACTCATGGATTCTACATGCTCTCTGTTATTGAGAACTGGCTGTTGGTTCTTCTGACCGTTTGTTCCATGCCGGCTTTATTCTTTTATAAAGATGACGGGGAGCGCGTGTTGTTGTGGGCTGCATTGGCATTTTGCATAGTACTGGCATGCTGGCTGGGTGTTGCGGTACCCGCAGCAGGAACGCTCGTGCGCTATAAGGTCGGGTTTCTTTCCTGTTGGGTCTTATTGGTATTGCTGGGTGCAAAGAATACCTGGGTTGCGGTTCAGTGCTGGAAACGGCATGCGATGAAGTAAAGGTAAATCGGCCTACCTTTGCGCGAAATTCAAACTATGGATAATCCGGTACTTATATTCGGTGCAAATCACCTCGGACAACTGGCCAAGGATATTTTTGAAAGCAATCATCATGTAGTTTACGGTTTTCTGGACGACAACAAGTCGCTGCATGGTACGGAGCTGGATGACGTGGCTGTGCTGGGCAGCACGGATGACGATGGTTTTCTGAAACTCATCGGAAAGAAATGTGAAGCCTTTGTGGCATCCGATGATACGCGTTTGCGGAAAGCTTTGGTTAAAATGCTGATCGAAAAGCGAAAGGTTCAGCCGGTAAACGCCGTGCATAAGCTGGCGCTCATTTCGCCACGCGTGGTATTGGGCTATGGCAACCTGATTGATCAGGGATCCGTGCTATCTACCGGTGTACAGATAGGACATTACGTCGTAGTTCATGCCGGTGCAATTATAGGTCCCGGCGCGGTGATAGGTGATCATGTGCAGATCGGGGCCGGTGCGGTAATCAATGCGGGCGTTCAGATAGGTGAAGGTGCATTCATTGGTTCGGGTGCAGTATTGGTGGCAGGTGTAACTATTGGCAAAGATGCACGGGTGGGCGCCGGTTCAGTAGTTATCGGCAATGTTGCAGAAGGCGAGACCGTATTCGGTAATCCGGCTAAAACGGTAAAGACATAAAACAATAAAGGTTAGTCACTCGACTAACCTTTATTGTTCATGATCAACTGATCATTACTTCTTCTTCTTGGCGGCTTTCTTAGCCTTCTTTGCTTTCTTTGCCATAGCGTTTAACGTTTAAGTGAAACATAATTCGAATATAAAAGTAGAACATTGATTTTAATTACACAAGTTATTCACAAAGAATTTTCCAAACACATCACAATGCTTTACTCATTTTAATTACCCGGTGACATCATTGATGCACTTTATCATTAGACTCTGCTGAGTACTCGTTGCAAATATTTTGCACGGGATTATTTGACAACAAATTTGAAAAACAACGTAACATCATAACCGATACAACCGGTTGTTTTTAAGTTCAAAAGGCAACTCATTATTTATATCGGGAGAAAAAAGAAGTGCTGTTCGCTTTGAAAGGAGAGGTTGAAGATTATGAAAGACAATCTGGATAAAAGCAGTAATCGTAATTCACATATATAATCATCAGCAACTCCTGCCCAGCGACATGCAGTAGATGGGGCGTCGGCACAAGGGCCCGATAAAACAAGAAGGTCAGAATGATTTTGAAAGAAATGCTTCCTATTGGTAATCCCAGTCCGAGAGCGAAGCATTCGGGGAACCTGCACCTTGAAATAGTGAGCTATTGAAGGTGAAAACTTTTCAGGAGAAAATCAGCAGTACCCCCGGCAGGAATCGAACCTGCACCTAGAGCTCCGGAGGCTCTCGTTATATCCATTTAACTACAGGGGCAAAAAAGAGCAGTCGTTAACGACTGCTCTTAAATCCGTGCAAAGGTAGGTAATCTTACTGCGTAAAAAAATACAGCGGATTAAGCTTTAACCCACGACCAGCAAATACCTTTTTTGATGCGGTAAATGTGCATTTCCGACAGGTTAAATTCCTTAGCCGTTTCGCGGAATGTGGCACCTTCTTTCAACCTGCGTTTGATTTGCTTTACCCGTTCAGCGGTAAGCTTCTGTCCGTTGTTGGTACGATTGGGCTTGATTTGTTTAGGGTTGGACACCAGATGAACGCGCAGTTCGTCCAAGGTAACCCATTTCAGGTTGTCCACGTGGTTGTTATCCGGATTAAAGTCCAAATGGATAACATACTTGTGTTGCTTGCTGGGGCGCTTGAGGAAATGCTCGGCCACCAGGCGATGCACCAGAAACGACTGCGACTTTCCCTTCCGCATCAAATGAACACCCGGGTAATCACGCAGGCGCATCAATGCCAGAAAATAACCTACTGTTGGCTTTTCTGAGAATGAAATTACTCGGCCGTGACTGGTGATGGCATAGCGTTGGCCCTCCTTGGATTTGAAATCAGGCATAACCTTGACTTTCTCTCCAGGCTGGAGCTTAATGGGTTTGATTTTTTTTGTTAGTACCATAGGCTTCTGGTTAGATAGGTTTTAGGTGTTTGACTTGTTAAACGTTTAAATATACGGTTAAAGTTAGAAATATTTTGAAAACCAACAGCATAGCATATGCTTTCAACGGTCATGGATTGCCGCAGTAACAACTGACATGCTTTTCGGATACGCACTTCCTGCAGGAAAGAAACATAGCTCTTGCGGGTATGCTGTTTGAAATATCGGCAAAAGGCCGCTGGTGTCATATGAGCAATGTCAGCAACTTCCTGTAAGGTAATTTTCCGGTGATACTCTCGAAAGGTGAACTCCAGCACATCGCTCATACGTTTATCCTGACCGCTCAGCATAGGATAACTACCGGAAATACCAAGTGCTTCCAGTTTGGCTTTATCGCTGAGGTAATGCAGTATCGAAAGAAAAAGTATCAGCCTTTCAGCGCCTTCAGCATGTTGTAGTTGTTCCATTCGCTGACCAATCCAGGCACTGTCTGTTTTTTTTACGCGAAAACCCTGTCCGGCACGGCGCAAAAATTCAGTAATACCGGCCATTTCATTCAACTTCCAGAAAGGCTCGCCCAGATAGGATGGTGAAAAGTAGATGGAAAGCGCATGCGCACCCGGCGAATCATCCCGGTAATAAACCTCATCGTTGCGAAAAACATGAGGCAGGTTGCTGCCTAAAACAAACACATCACCCGGCTCAAAACGGCCCATATAGTCTCCGGCAATCAATAAACCTTCACTGGCTTTAATCCACATAATCTGAATCTCTTCATGCCGGTGAAACTTATCATAGAAGTGCGGAACGCGGTCCTCCTGAAACCGAAAGGCCTCATCGGTAACATGAGGAACCTGAAAAGGAAGCACTTTCATTTGCTGCTTTTAACCGTTTTTGAAGGCAAAAGTCATACTTTCGGTTAAAATAGTATAGAAATTCAACAAGAGCAGCAAATTAACCTGACCGGCGGCTAACTAATTTGGCCAATCGTTAAACGCATTTGTATATGAACTGGCAAGGTGTTTTTCCTGCGTTAACCACGCCCTTCAAACCCGATGAAACACTCGACCTGGCGTTATTTGAAAGACAAGTGGAAGCTCAGCTGACTGCAGGTGTACACGGTCTCATTATCGGAGGCTCGCTGGGTGAAGCCAGTACGTTAACCCGTGCCGAAAAATTTGAGTTGGTACGCATTGCCCTGAACCTCGTTAATGGCAAGGTGCCTGTTGTGATGAACATTGCCGAAGGCAGTACGGCTGAAGCCATTGACCAGGCTCGTGAGGCCGAGCGCCTGAAAGCCGACGGGTTGATGCTACTCCCGCCCATGCGCTATAAATCGGATGAACGCGAAACCCTGCATTTTTTCAAAAGTGTGTCAGCAGCAACCGCGCTGCCCATTATGGTGTACAACAATCCGGTAGATTATAAAATAGAGGTTACTCCCGCCATGTTCGAAGAGTTAGCCGGGCATCCCAACATTCAGGCAGTTAAAGAATCAACCCGCGACATATCGAACGTAACCCGGATGATTAACCGCTTTGGTGATCGCTTCAGCATACTCTGTGGAGTAGATACCCTGGCCATGGAAGAATTGCTGATGGGCGCCAACGGGTGGGTTGCCGGGCTGGTCTGCGCCTTTCCGCACGAAACAGTTGCGCTCTACCACCTGATCAGGCAAGGTCAAACCAACCGTGCCCTGAAACTTTACCGGTGGTTTCTGCCGTTGCTTGAACTGGATATTCATCCCAAACTGGTACAGTACATCAAACTGGCTGCTCAGGAAGCTGGTTTGGGAACAGAATACGTTCGCGCTCCGCGCCTTCCGCTGGAGGGAGAGGAACGCAACCGGATTTTGAACATTATCCGGCAAGGACTTGAAACACGCCCCTCTGCCAGTGAACTCAAAGTTTGATTGACAAAATCGTTACCTAAATAGTACAACCACCAACAAATCATCAAATATGAGTTACAGCGATACACCGCTTGAGAAGATTGACAACATCTTACAGCAGGCGCAGGTCGCTTTTCTTTCGTATAAAAATTTCAGTGGTAAGAAAAAGGGTGCCTTTCTGCGCGCTGTCGCCGATGAGATTGAAGCGCTTGACCGTCAACTTATCGAAACCGCGATGCGGGAGACTAACCTGCCCGAAGCGCGTATTGTAACGGAGCGCGCGCGCACCACCGGACATTGCCGCATGTTTGCTGAAGTGGTGGAAGAAGGATCATGGGTAGAAGCACGTATTGATACCGCCATACCCGATCGCATGCCAGTACCCAAACCGGACATCCGCAAAATGCTTGTCCCCATCGGGCCGGTGGTTGTATTTGGTGCAGCCAACTTTCCGTTGGCCTACTCTACAGCCGGGGGGGATACCGCAGCTGCGTTGGCAGCCGGATGCCCGGTAATCGTGAAAGCCCATCCGGCTCACCCGGAAACATCTACGCTGGTTGCCGGAGCAATATTTAAAGCCATGCAGAAAACCGGCATGCCGCAGGGTACCTTTCAGCATGTGTACGGCAGCAGCTTTGCCGTGGGGCAGGAGCTGGTAAAGCATCCGCTTACGAAGGCCGTAGGCTTCACCGGTTCACTGGCCGGAGGAAAGGCATTGTTTGATATTGCCTGCAGGCGACCAGAACCCATACCGGTTTTTGCAGAGATGAGTAGCATTAACCCGGTCATCCTGTTACCCGAAACACTTAAGCGTGATGCCGAGGTTATTGCAACACGAATGGCGGGTAGCATTACGCTGGGTGTAGGGCAGTTTTGTACCAACCCGGGTCTCATGATTGCCCTCGAAGGTGAAGGATTAGACCAGTTTATTCAGCATCTGGCGAAAGCCATTGAAGAAACATTACCGGGCGCCATGCTCCATGCCGGCATAGCTGAAAATTACCACAGCAAACTTAAACGGGCCCTGGAACAAAAAGGTGTTAAAGTTGAAGCAGCCTCACGCAGTGAAGGTTCAGCTATAGAAGGCCGGCCGCTGGTGGCCTCGGTGCCTGCGGATGAATTTCTGAAAAATCCAACACTGGCCGAAGAGGTATTCGGACCCTTCTCGCTCATTGTGCGTTGCAGTTCATGGGATGTTTTCAATCGCACCATCAATAACCTGCACGGCCAGCTTACCGCGACCATTCAGGGCGATGCAGCAGAAATTAAAAAGCATCCGTCCTTACTCAATATGCTGATGGAGAAAGCAGGGCGGCTCATTATTAATGGTGTACCAACCGGAGTGGAGGTGTGCCCGGCCATGATGCACGGGGGGCCGTATCCGGCTACCACCGACTCGCGGTTTACGGCTGTTGGCCGGGATGCCATGAAGCGTTTTGCCCGTCCGGTGGCGTTTCAAAACTTCCCGGATGAGCTGCTTCCTGATGAACTGAAAGAAGGCAATCCGCTTAACATCTGGCGCATGCGAAACAACCAATGGGGTAAGCACTGAGTTATGAGGAAAGCAAAGTTTGTTTGTATAGATGCCCATACGTGTGGTAATCCGGTGCGGGTGGTAGCCGAAGGCGGCCCGTCACTGCAAGGCGCTACGATGAGTGAAAAGCGCCAGCACTTTATTCGCGAATATGACTGGATACGGAAAGGCTTGATGTTTGAACCGCGGGGACATGATATGATGAGCGGAAGTATTCTTTATCCGCCAGCCGATCCGAAACATGACGCCGGCATTCTTTTTATTGAAACCAGCGGTTGTCTGCCCATGTGTGGCCATGGCACCATTGGCACAGTAACGGTAGCTATTGAACATGGTCTTATTAAACCCAAAACACCCGGTGTACTGAATCTGGAGGTGCCTGCGGGAACCATTCAGGTTACCTATCACCAGGAGGGCGATAAGGTGAAATCGGTGAGAATAAAAAATGTAAAATCTTTTCTGGCAGCACAGTCACTTAAAGCACCATGTCCTGAACTGGGGGAACTTACCGTAGATGTAGCCTATGGTGGTAACTTTTATGCCATTGTTGATGTACAACCCGGCTTTCCGGGGCTTGAGCACTTCCCGGCCGATCAGTTGATTCGGTGGAGTCGCGACCTGCGAAAGGCCATCAACGAACGATACACATTTGTTCATCCCGACGATGCTACCATCCGAGGTTGCTCACACATTCTCTGGACGGGAGCTGTGCTCCACCCAAAGTCAACAGCACGCAACGCCGTGTTTTATGGCGATAAGGCGATTGACCGGTCACCTTGCGGCACAGGTACATCGGCACGCATGGCACAATGGTTCAGTTACGGCAAACTTCAGCCCGGAGACGAGTTTGTACACGAAAGCATCATCGGCTCGACGTTCATCGGCCGGATTGAAGAAGTAACCGAAATCCACGGCAAGCCGGCTATTGTTCCGTCAATTGAAGGATGGGCCCGCATTTACGGCCACAACACCATTACGATTGATGAAGAAGACGATCCGTATGCATTTGGGTTTCAGGTCATTTAATTGTATTTACCGAAGAGCTTTAAGTCAGGAAAATGCATCAGTATTTTCAAAACTGAATGTAGGTTTAACAAGCCAACAAAACGACATCAAGCAACTATTCGTATATTTGATTATGTGAACCGAATTTATTTAGATACATCTGTTTTTGGCGGATATTTTGACTCGGAATTTGAAATATGGACAAAAATTCTGTTTGACAAAATCATTGCGGGAGAGTACAAAATTATTTATTCACGCCTGACAGATATTGAATTGTCATTGGCTCCAAAAAAAGTAAAAGAACTTGTTTATCGTATTCCTAAATTACATATTGAATTTATAGATATTTCAGAGGAAGCCAATGAACTTGCTGAACAGTATTTACGGGAAAATGTTGTTGGTAAAACAAGTCGTGCTGATTGTATTCATATTGCTTTGGCAACCTTGCATAACGCTGATATTTTAGTGAGTTGGAACTTTAAGCATATTGTAAATGTAAATCGTATTCGAAGCTATAACTCAGTAAACTATAAGAATGGATATAAAATTCTGGAAATAAGAACACCAAGGGAAATTTTAGAGTATGAAGATTAAAGAAGAAAAGCAAAAAAAGAAGCTGACCATGGTACAGCAATTGCGTCAGATACGTGATAAGGTCAATGAAGAGATAAAGGATTTGTCATCGCATGAGGTCATCAAATATCTGAAAAGAAAAAAAGCTTTACATTCCACAAAAACCTGGAGGAAGAGAGTATGAATCTGAAATGCTGTCATGGTTCCATTGAATTGGAATTCTCCGAATGATATTAATAAGTCTGCAATCCAAACATCGGTATCCGGAATATAACCATGAAAATCACCGTAATCGGAGGCGGTATTATCGGTCTCAGCACAGCGCATTATTTGCTTCAGGCAGGTCATGAAGTAACGGTAATCGACCAGTCATCATTAAACGATGGTTGTTCGTTTGGCAACGCCGGCATGATTGTGCCCAGCCACATCATACCCCTTGCTTCACCGGGCATGATTGCACGCGGCATCCGGTGGATGTTTCGTTCCGATAGTCCGTTCTACATTCGTCCGCGTTGGGATACCCGTTTATTCCGCTGGGGCTGGCAGTTTTACCGGCATAGTACAAAAAATCATGTTAAGCAGGCAGCACCTGCTTTGAAGGAGCTCAGCCTGTTCAGTAAGAAGATGTACCGTGAACTGGCCACAGAACTTCCGTTTGATTTTGGTTATGCCGAGCGCGGGCTGCTTATGCTGTATCAGTCGCCCGGAGCTCAACACGAAGAGGAAGAGACCGCCCGCTTTGCCAATACATTAGGAATAGAAGCCCGCGTATTACCGGCTGCTGAAGTGCAGCGGCTGGAGCCGGAAGTTGAGCTGCGTGTGCTTGGCGGGGTATATTATCCCGGTGATGCCCATCTGATTCCCCACAACCTGATGAAGCAGTGGATTCCCTATTTAAACAAGCAGGGTGTTAACTTTAAAACCGGCGAGGAGGTAAAAGATTTCAGAATAAGGAAAAGCAGAATTGAGGCTGTAATTACAACGGGTGGCGAATATCAGGCTGATGAAGTTGTGCTTGCAGCCGGCTCCTGGTCGGAAGCAATAGCAGCAAAGCTGGATTTAAAGCTGCCCATACAGGCCGGAAAAGGCTACAGCTTTTTAACTGATGATACCGGTTTTAAGGTGCAAATTCCATCCATCCTCCTTGAGGCACGCGTGGCCGTTACCCCTATGGGCAATAAAGTTCGTTTGGGAGGAACCATGGAAATAGCGGGCATCAGTCATCAAATCAATATGAACCGCGTGCGGGGTATTGTGGAGGCTGTGCCCCGGTATTATCCGAATGTAAAAATAAATATGCCGGAAGCAGATGAGGTCTGGGCCGGCCTGCGACCCTGTTCTCCGGATGGTTTGCCGTACATCGGACGAACCAGCCGATATACTAACCTGGTAATTGCTACAGGACATGCCATGATGGGCTTGAGTCTGGGGCCGGGAACAGGAAAGTTGGTTTCCCTACTGATTAACAACCAGGCAACGCCTGTTACTATGGAGCCCTTTCATCCCGATCGGTTTTAGTCTTGCAGGCCTTTACCTATAAGTATCCACGGAATACATTTTTTAATTCGAGATAATCGGGTTTTAGTTTGCTTAGCCTGGGTAAAGTAAAGAATATAACCGCGCTGCCTGCCGGGGGTGAGGGCTTCAAAAGCTTTTTTCAGTTTTGGGTTTTCATCCATCTTTTGTTCGAATTCATCAGGAATGGCAGGCAAATTTTTTGTTGCTTGTATTCGTGCACCGGATTTTTCCAGTTCAATGGCTTCGCGGATATAGGCTTCGATAATGGATTTTTTCTGTTTAATATCTGATAAGCTCGTGAAGCGCATAACGCGCGCAATCCGGCTGTTTTCACCTGGTTTACTCAACAGCCCGTGCGGGTCTTTTAACAGCACGCCTTTAAAGAAACTCAGGGCACAATATTCCCTGAATGCACTGATCATCACTACATTTTTTCCGTTAAACGTGTAACAAGGCATGCTCCATTTAATTTCTTCCTTCAACTGCGTTTGCAGCAGGATGTTGCGCAGGGCTGTCAGCTCGGCACGCCAGGTGTTCACCTTGCATTGCGGGGTATTGTAATACGAACATCGTCCGCAGCCGGAAGCAAGGTAATGTTCAACATGCGGGATAATGATTTTCATGCGCGGTTTTCACTTTCGGGTTCAACATGTAAAATATGCAAGAGCCGGTGAATAATGGGCGCAAAGAAAATAGCCGTTATACTTAAAAAGGCAACGCCACTGTACAGGGCATATAATGATGAGAAAATTTTGGCTTCGGGTGTAACCATTTCAACTACCGGTCCCATGCCGGTTAAAATCATGCAGGCCATATGGAAACTGTCCAGCCACGAAATGTTGCCGAAATAATGATAACCGATCGTTCCGGCACCCACTGAAAATATAATCAGAGTAGCGGCAAATAACCCGTAACGAATCAGGCGGAAGAGGAACTTTGGCAAACTGACAACTTTTTGTTTCCGATGCTCAAGTTTCATGAGGATTAATTTTTTCCGTTGGATGATAAAAGTAATGTAGGCTCCGCCCGCTCGTCAACATACCGTGTGTTAATGAACAGGCTGGAGCATATATACATTGTAGCGATTCCTGTCTTGTTTTCAACTGGTCTTCCCGGGCCGGACTGGATATACAACTTAATATTCTCATTGGTATCTGATAGACTGTTTATCAGGTGTGTGATTTCTATTGTAGAAGCGTGTAGAAGCGGATTTCCTTAAATGTAATTCCAACAGACCGGTTTTCAAACGTTTACTGAGTTTTAATGTCTTTGATTGTTGTTCAGGTGGCCTGGTTAGACTTGTTCTGATATAAAAAGCAGGCTTGCAATTTCCGCAAACGTTTTATGCCACATAAAAAACAACTTCTCTTACATCGCGACAACCTGCGGTTTGTGTCGCACGTAATTTTGTGCATGAAACTTAAAGTTAATGAGTTATGAAAGCAAGAAAATTAATGTTGGTTGCTGTGCTGGTAGCTGGTGCAGTATCCGGATTGTGGGCCGATACACCTGTGCGCATGGCAATTGTTAAGCGCGGTGAAGGTGTTTACAAAGTGATTTACAGCGGAGATGCCTCCGAATCTACCATAACAATTAAAAACCGTTTTGGTGAAGTGGTCTTTTCGGAGCGCATTAATAGTGCGAAAGGTTTTATTCTTCCGCTGAACTTCAGCCGCTTGCAACCTGGTGTTTACACGGTTGAGGTTGTTTCAGGTCGTGAGAGATTCACTGATGAGATTTTTCATGGCGAAGAAACCAAAAGCCCGGAAGCACCTTTCATTGCGCACATCACCCGCCTTTCGGCTAACAGGTATTTGTGCAGCGTGAAGGCAACTGCTCATCTGCCGTTGAAGCTTACTGTGCTCAGCGAGTCAGGCGAAGCATTTGCGGTGCACCCTGTTACAGAAGCCGAAACCGCTTTTGTTATTTCATTGCAGAATTTCACCGGAAGGCCGGTATTCGTGTTGGAGAACAGTTACGGTCAGTCGGTTACCATCCGGAAGTAAGGCACAGCCACAAAAAACTAACCCCGCGAATTGCGGGGTTTTTTGTTTTATTGTGTTCCTGATTTCAGGGCCGAAGTATTGGCTCGCTTTACGTAGGTTTCCAGCCACCTGTCCATTTCCCACAGGGTATGAAGGATACTTTCTTTTGCGGCATAACCGTGACTTTCATAGGGGAGAAACACCAGCCGCGCTGTGCCGCCATGTCCTTTCAGTGCGTTATAGAAACGTTCGGATTGGATAGGGAACGTGCCCGAATTGTTATCCGCTTCACCATGAATGAGGAGGATAGGCTCTTTGATTTTATCGGCATAGGAGAAGGGTGACATGCGGTAATACACCTCGGGTGCCTCCCAATAGGTCCGTTCTTCAGCCTGGAAGCCAAAAGGTGTGAGTGTTCGGTTGTAGGCACCGCTGCGGGCAATGCCTGCTTTAAAAATATCCGAGTGGGCCAGCAGGTTGGCTGTCATAAAAGCTCCATAGGAATGACCGCCCACGCCAACACGGTTCTTATCTAAGATACCCAGCGAAGCAACGTAGTCCACCACGGCTTGTGCACTGGCTACCAGTTGCTCTACGTACGTATCGTTGGGCTCTTTATCACCTTCGCCAACAATGGGCATAGCGGCATTATCAATTACGGCGTAGCCGCGCATCACCCAGTAAATAGGTCCGCCCCAGCTAAGTCGTGTAAAGGTATATTTTGAACCGCGCACCTGTCCGGCTGCATCGCCCGACTTAAACTCGCGCGGATAGGCCCAAACCAAACCGGGTAACGGACCATTTTCCTTTTTATAACCGGGCGGAAGGTAAAGTTCGGCTGTCAGTTCTACGCCATCAGCCCGTTTGTACTTTAGCAACTCTTTCTTCACATCTTTCATTTGCGGATACGGATGCGGAAATGCAGTGAGCTGGGTGAGTTTCGTGCTTCCCACGGTGCGCAAATAGTAGTTTGGATTTTCTGTATTCGATTCGCGTGAAGTGATGAACGTGTTTTTTTTCGGATCGAGCAGGGTGACTACCGATTCATAATAAGGTGCTTCGCAGCGCCATAATCTTGTTTTCTTTCCGGTGGACAGATTGAATTTATCCAGAAAAGGAAAATCACCTTCGGGCGATCCGCCTGAACCGGTTAGAAAAACAGAATTATCCGGATTAATCAACAATACATTCCTTC